>NZ_JBEZLL010000015.1:0-76478 GCF_040652135.1 Streptomyces sp. NPDC048295 | reverse complement strand
TGTGGTCGCGTTCGCTTCGCTTCCGCTGCGGGCAGGTGCCGCCCTCGTGCCTCGGGCGACCCCTACCCTCCGCTGCAGCTCAGCTCAGCCGCTCGGGCTTGTGGTCGCGTTCGCTTCGCTTCCGCTGCGGGCAGGTGCCGCCCTCGTGCCTCGGGCGACCCCTACCCTCCGCTGCAGCTCAGCTCAGCCGCTCGATCACCATCGCCATGCCCTGGCCGCCGCCCACGCACATGGTCTCCAGACCGAACTGCTTGTCGTGGAACTGCAGGCTGTTGATCAGCGTGCCGGTGATCCGGGCGCCCGTCATGCCGAAGGGGTGGCCGACGGCGATCGCGCCGCCGTTGACGTTGACCTTCTCCAGCGGCAGGCCGAGGTCGCGGTAGGAGGGGATCACCTGGGCGGCGAAGGCCTCGTTGATCTCGGCCAGGTCGATGTCGTCGATGGTCAGCCCGGCCCGCTTCAGCGCCTGCTTGCTGGCCTCCACCGGTCCGTACCCCATGATCTCGGGGGAGAGGCCGGAGACACCGGTGGAGACGATCCGGGCCAGCGGGGTCAGGCCCAGCTCGCGGGCCTTGGTGTCGGACGTGATGACGAGGGCGGCGGCGCCGTCGTTGAGCGGGCAGCAGTTTCCGGCGGTGACCAGGCCGTCGGGGCGGAACACCGGCTTCAGGCCCTGCACGCCCTCCAGGGTGACGCCCGCACGCGGGCCGTCGTCCTTGGTGACGACCGTGCCGTCGGGAGTGGTGACCGGGGTGATCTCGCGCTCCCAGAAGCCGTTCTTGAGGGCTTCCTCGGCGAGGTTCTGCGAGCGGACGCCGAACTCGTCCATGTCCTGGCGGGTGACGCCCTTGAGCCGGGCCAGGTTCTCCGCGGTCTGCCCCATCGCGATGTACGCGTCCGGGACCAGGCCGTCCTCGCGCGGGTCGTGCCAGCCCTCGCCGCCCTGCTCGGCGCGGGCCGCGGTGCGGGCCTCGGCGTCGGCGAACAGCGGGTTGTGCGTGTCCGGCCAGCTGTCGGAGTTGCCCTTCGAGAAGCGGGACACCATCTCGACACCGGCCGAGATGAAGACATCGCCCTCACCGGCCTTGATGGCGTGCAGCGCCATCCGGCTGGTCTGCAGGGAGGACGAGCAGTAGCGGGTGATCGTGCAGCCGGGAAGGTGGTCCATCCCCATCTGTACGGCGATGATCCGGCCCAGGTTGTTGCCCTGCTCGCCGCCGGGGAGGCCGCAGCCGAGCATCAGGTCGTCGATGTCCTTCGGGTCCAGCTCGGGCACCTTCGCCAGCGCGGTCCGGATGATCGTGGCGGTCAGGTCGTCCGCGCGCAGGTCCTTCAGCGAACCCTTGAAGGCCCGCCCGATGGGGGAACGGGCTGCAGAGACGATCACGGCTTCGGGCATCACGCGGCTCCATGAGGGCTGGAAGGCGGGTTCTGGCAGGTGCTGACTTGGAAGTTACCTGTACGTAGGCGCGGGGTCAGCGGGCAGCGCATGTGACTCCGGCCTCTTTTCTAAGCGACCGCTCAGTCCGAGTGTGCGGCCTGTGGTGCGGCCGGTCAATTGGCCGGGAGATTGCGCGGCTCCCCGTACGACTCCCCTGTTTCCCCGGTTCCTCCGGTCTCCTCGTGCGGCTCCGGCTCCCGCTCCGCCTCCCGCTCCGGCTTCGGCTCGGGCCCCGACTCCGGCTCCCGCTCCGGCTTCGGCTCCGGCTCGGGCCCCGACTCCTGCTCCGACTCCTGCTCCGGCTCCGGGTGCGGGTGCGGGTGGGGCTCGGTGGTCGCGGGCAGGCGCCGCCGCCTGCGGTGCTTGAGGAGCGCCCAGGGTGCCCGCGCCCCCGTGACCTCCGTACCGGCCTCCCTGGCCGCCTGGGAGGCCGCCTTGGCCACCGGCAGCATGTCCTCGCGCCGGACCCCGTCCAGACGGTCGGACTCCGGCCACAGCCCCAGTACCGCGCAGAGCGTGGGCAGCACCGCCATCGCCGCCGTGGCGTACCCCTCCGCCGACGGGTGGTAGTTGTCCGGCCCGAACAGCTCCCGCGGATTCGCCTCGAACTCCGGGCCGAGCAGATCGCCCAGCGAGACCGTGCGCCCGCCCTGCTCCACCGAGCCGATCGTCTGGGCCGCCGCCAGCTGCCGGCTCACCCGCCGGGCCAGCCAGCGCAGCGGCTGGTAGACCGGCTCGATCGTGCCCAGGTCCGGGCAGGTGCCGACCACGACCTCCGCGCCCGCCGTACGCAGCCTGCGCACGGCGGTGGTCAGGCAGCGCACCGACTGGGTGGCCGGCATCCGGTGCGTCACATCGTTCGCGCCGATCATGATCACGCAGACGTCGGGCGTACGGGAGGGGTCGGCGAGCAGCAGCGAGACCTGCCGCTCCAGATCGTCCGACCGGGCTCCCGGCTGCGCCACATTGCGCAGATCCACCGGCCGCTCGGAGACCGCCGCGAGCCCCGAGGCGAGCAGCGCCCCCGGGGTCTGCCCGGCCCGGCGCACCCCCTGCCCGGCCGCCGTCGAGTCGCCCAGCAACCCCAGCCGCAACGGGTCCGCGGGGCCGGCGAACGCCACCCCGTACCTCCCGTCCGCGCTCGGCGGAACCGGTGCGATTCCGCCGCCCACCTGCCGTTTCGCCAGCTGGACCTCCGCCAGCAGTACGCCTACCGCCGCGGCGCCGAGCAATCCGATGCTGCCTCCGCCGTAGGCCGCGCCCGCCGCGATCCGCCGTGCCACCCTTGCTCTTGACACAGTCCGGTCCACCTCCTCGTTGCCGTACCGCCGTACATAGAGCTAACTGCCCCGCAGCGGCCGTGGCTCAATCGCTTCGCCCAATCTCCTGCCCGTACGCATACCCTTGCCGCACCATCTCGGAGACCCCGGAGTACACGGTGCAATTCCACGATTCGATGATCAGCCTCGTAGGCAATACCCCGCTGGTGAGGCTGCGCAGTGTGACGGCCGGCATCCAGGCGACGGTCCTGGCCAAGGTCGAGTACTTCAACCCCGGCGGTTCGGTCAAGGACCGCATCGCCCTGCGGATGATCGAGGCCGCCGAACAGAGCGGGGAGCTGAAGCCCGGCGGCACGATCGTCGAGCCGACCAGTGGCAACACGGGCGTCGGCCTGGCGATCGTCGCCCAGCAGAAGGGGTACAAGTGCATCTTCGTCTGCCCGGACAAGGTGTCCACGGACAAGATCAACGTGCTGCGTGCCTACGGTGCCGAGGTCGTCGTCTGCCCGACGGCCGTTGACCCCGAGCACCCCGACTCGTACTACAACGTCTCCGACCGCCTGGTCCGCGAGACCCCCGGTGCCTGGAAGCCCGACCAGTACTCCAACCCCAACAATCCGCGTTCCCACTACGAGACCACCGGTCCCGAGCTGTGGGAGCAGACGGAGGGGAAGATCACCCACTTCGTCGCGGGCGTCGGCACCGGCGGCACGATCAGCGGCACCGGCCGCTATCTGAAGGAAGTCAGCGGCGGCTCGGTGAAGGTGATCGGGGCCGACCCGGAGGGCTCGGTCTACTCCGGCGGTTCCGGGCGCCCCTACCTCGTCGAGGGCGTCGGCGAGGACTTCTGGCCCAGCGCCTACGACCGTACGGTCACGGACGAGATCGTCGCCGTGTCCGACAAGGACTCCTTCCAGATGACCCGGCGTCTCGCCAAGGAGGAGGGCCTGCTGGTCGGCGGCTCCTGCGGCATGGCGGTGGTCGGCGCCCTGGAGGTGGCGGCCCGTCTGGGGCCGGACGACGTGGTCGTCGTCCTGCTGCCCGACAGCGGCCGCGGCTACCTCAGTAAAATTTTCAACGACGAGTGGATGGCGGACTACGGATTCCTGGAGGACACCGGCCCGTCCGCGCGCGTCGCCGATGTGCTCGACCACAAGGCCGGTCCGATCCCGACGCTCGTCCACATGCACCCGGAGGAGACCGTCGGCGAGGCGATCGACGTCCTGCGCGAGTACGGCGTCTCGCAGATGCCGATCGTGAAGCCGGGCGCCGGCCACCCGGACGTGATGGCCGCCGAGGTCATCGGTTCGGTGGTGGAGCGGGAGCTGCTCAACGCGCTCTTCGCGCAGCGCGCCTCGCTCTCCGACCCGCTGGAGAAGCACATGTCGCCGCCGCTGCCGCAGGTCGGCTCCGGCGAACCGGTCGAGGACCTGATGGCGGTGCTCGGCGGCACGAACACCGCCGACGCGGCGATCGTGCTGGTGGAGGGCAAGCCGAAGGGCGTGGTCAGCCGCCAGGACCTGCTGGCGTTCCTCGCCAAGGACGCGGCGACCGGCAAGGCGTAGCACCCGGCGCCGCGGGTCCGGGCTTCGCGAAAACGGTACGAGCGCGACACGTGCGCGCAGCACCGGCTTAACACGGGTCCGGCAGATTGATGGGTGTCGGCGGCCGGACCCGCCGACACCCGATACGGCGACACGGACAACGGAGCGGCTCCCGGACCTCCATCGTCGCCAGGACACGGTGACCGGCCCTGACCCGGACCGTGTCCCTCGCGGGGACCGCCGTCGTCCCGCCCCCCGGGCAACCGGGGGTGCGGCGGTCCCCGCGACACATCCAGGTCCGTTCGGGCCCTGCCCTGCGGCGGCCACCGGGGCCCGCGGACCCCCGGACGTCAGCCGGCCGGGGCCGACGGCGCTGCCCGCCCGTCCGCCAGCAGCGCGACGCGTGCGGCGGTCTCGCTGCCGGGCTCCGGCGTGTAGACCACCAGGCACTGGCCGGGATCGCCGGCCGCGGCGAGGGTCTCGTACGGGAGGACGAGCTCGCCCGCGAGCGGGTGGGCGATGCGCTTGACGCCGTAGGTCTTCGACTTCACCTGATGGTCCGCCCACAGCCGGCGGAAGTCGTCGCTCCGCAGAGACAACTCGCCGACCAGCGTGGCCAGTTGCTTGTCATCGGGGTGCAGTCCCGCGTCCAGGCGCAGATGCGCCACCGTCTCCGCAGCCACCGCGGCCCAGTCCGGGTACAGCTCCCGCGCCGCAGGCCGCAGGAACACCTGGCGCGGCATGTTGCGCTCGGCGGCGGGCATCCGGGAGAAGCCGACGAGGGCGTCCCCCAGCGCGTTCCAGGCCAGCACGTCCATCCGGCGGCCCAGGACGAACGCCGGGGCCGCCGTGAGCGAGTCCAACAGCAGCCGCAGACCGGGGCGGACCCGCTGGGCACCGGCCGGGGCCGAGGCGCGCGCCCTGGGGCGCGCCACGGTGCGCAGATACGTGTGCTCCGTCTCGTCCAGCCGGAGCACCCGGGCTATCGCGTCGAGCACGGTGTCCGAGACGCTCGGGCCGCGCCCCTGCTCCAGCCGGATGTAGTAGTCGACGCTCACTCCCGCGAGCTGCGCCACCTCCTCGCGCCGGAGCCCGGGTACGCGCCGGCGGCCGTACGCCTGCAGCCCCACCTCCTCGGGCTGGATGCGGGCCCGCCGGGAGCGGAGGAAATCACCGAGGTCAGCGTCCATGGCGTCGATCGTAGAAGAAGGCCGGACACCGAACCTGGTACTGGCGGACCCAGGAACAGCGTCGCCCTGGCAGGCCCCCGGGCGGCCACGCAGAGTGGCATCAGGCCCGGGGGAACGCCCCGGTCCACAAACGCTCAAGGAGCACGGACATGTCGTACGAGACCCTCGCGGGCCGCACCGCCGTCATCACCGGAGCCGCCAGCGGCATGGGCAGCGCTACCGCCCGGCTGCTCGCCGCCCAGGGGGTCCGGGTCGCCCTGCTGGCCCGGCGGGCCGAGCGGCTGGAGGAGCTGGCCGCCGCGATCGGGGCGGCGGGCGGCCAAGCGCTCGCCGTCGTCACCGACGTCACCGACCAGGCGTCCGTCGACGCCGCGGCCGAGCTGGTGCACAGCACCTTCGGCCCGGTGGACCTGGTGGTCAACGCGGCCGGTGTGATGCTGCCGAACCCGGTGGACGCGGGCCGGACCGACGAGTGGCAGCGGATGATCGACACCAATGTGACGGGCGCCCTGCGGATCATCCGGGCCTTCACGGCCGACCTGGTGGCGGCCGCCGCCCAGGGCCGCACCGCGGACCTGGTGAACATCTCGTCCATCGGCGCGCACATCATGTTCCCGAACTACGCGGTGTACGGGGCGACGAAGGCCGCGCTGACCTATCTGTCGACGTCACTGCGCACCGAGTTCGGGCCGCGTGACGTCCGCGTCACCAACATCGAGCCCGGCCTCACCGGCACGGAGCTGGCCGACCACGTCGACAACGCCGAGCTGAGCGGGCAGCTCGACGACATGTTCGGGGCGCTCGGCGGGCTTTCCAGCGACGAGATCGCCGACCTGATCGCCTACGCCACCAGCCGGGCGCGCCACATCAACCTGCGCCAGCTGATCGTGCAGCCCACCCGCCAGGCGTAGAGCCTGCCCGGTGGCGTCCGGCGGATCAGGGCCGGGGCCGCGTGCCGTACGGCTCCGGGGCCGTGCTCAGTTCTCCCAGTCGCAGTCCCCGCGTCCGGGGCGGCGCGCGAGCCACGGCCGGGCGGCGTGCACGGCGTTGACCGCGATGATCCCGAGCCAGGTGATGATCAGGCCCCCGGTGTGGGCGGTCGAGGCGCCGATCGCCGACAGCGGGACGGCCAGGATCAGCGAGATGATCCCGAAGCCGTAGCGCTCGCCGAAGTTCCCCAGCGGCTGCGGCGGGTGCGTGCCCCTGGCGAGGCTCACCTGCTGTTCGGCGAGATGGCGCCGGACCCGGCGGTCGAGCGTGCCGTCGAGGCGCTGCTCGACCTTCTCCAGAAAGGACTCGACGAGCGCGGGCTCGTACTCCGAACCCAGCTCACTACGGGCGTGCAGGGCGGCATCGAGCTCGCTCTTGAGCTCCGAGTCTCCGGCTTTCATGCCCTTCACGCTATGAGCCGACGGCCTCGCACGCAGTGGGGCTGGCCCCCCTGTTTCCCCGGGGGAACACCTCACGGGAGGAAACCGGCGGGAGACCGGAAAGTCGTCCGTAACATCCGGCCCCGCCGGTGCGTGTATCCGGTGAGAACAGTTCCTGAGCGATGGACAGTTCCCGGGCGGCGAGCAGTTCCCCGGGCAATGGACGGACGGAGGACGATGCTTACGGGGGCCGAGGATTTCGACGCGTTCTACACGGCCACGGCCAAACGGTTGGTTGCCACCGTCTACGCGACGACGGGTGATCTGGCGGAGGCGGAGGACGCGGTGCAGGAGGCGTATGTGCGGGCGTGGCAGCGCTGGGACCGGCTGGTGCGTGAGGGCGACCCGCTTCCCTGGGTGCGGACGGTGGCGGTCCGGCTGGCGATCAGTACCTGGCGCAGGACGCGCAACCGGGTGCGCGCGCACTTCCGGCACGGGCCGCCCGCGGACGTGCCCGGCCTCTCGGCGGACCGGGTGGCGCTGTTGGACGCGCTCGGCGAGCTGAGTGCCGAGCAACGCCGGGCCGTGGTCCTGCACCATCTGCTGGACCTGCCGGTGGAGGAAGTGGCGCGTGAGACGGGAGTGTCGAACGGTGCGGTACGGACCCGGCTCCACCGGGCCCGCAAGGTTCTCGGTGAGCGGCTGGCCGATCCTCTGGCCACCGCCGGGCGAGTGAGGGGGGCCAGCCATGGCTGAGGTCGAGGAACTGCTGGACGGTGTCGTGGTGCGGCTGCCCGCAGCCGAGGAGATCCGGCAGAAGGGGCAGCGACGCCGGGCGCGGCGCAGGGCGGGCACGGCGGCACTGTGCGCGGCCGTACTGATGGCAGCCGGGGCATGGATCCTGCTGCCGGCCGGGACGGACCGGCAGCACGAGCGGGGCGCGGTGGCCACCGCGCCGGACAATCCGTTCCGCGAGAACGGCATGGTCCGGACCCTGCCCGCGGAGGAAGTGCCCCTGTACGGCACCTGGCACTGGAAGGAGAACGAGGGGCGGCCCGTCGACTCCGACGCACGCGGCGACCTCCTGAACTGGGCGGGTCTCAGTACCTTCTGCCCGGTCACCTCCCCGCAGATGGCCGAGCCCGACAGGGTCGGCTACAGCCAGGAGTACCGGGGCGTGCGCAAGGCCGTGGCCCGGCAGTGCCTCGTCGAGTACGACGACGTGGCAACGGCCCGCGAACAGCTGAAGGAGGTGCACACCGGACTGGAGTCGGACGGCCTGCGCCGTGCACCGGCGGGCGGACCGGACGACGCGCGGGGGGACCGGGGTGCGACCGTCGCCTGGTCCGGGACCGTGCCGGGCGGCCACACGCTGCGGGTGTTCACGCGGCGATGGGAGTCCTGGGTCTCGGTCGTCGAGATCCTGGACGGCACGGACGCGCCCTGAGCGGCGGACACGTCCTGAGCGGCTGACATGGGGGCGGCGCCCGAGGACCCGACGCCGCCCCGGACCCGGCCCGCACCCCCGGCGCCGCCCCCGGACCCGGCCCGCGCCTCGGCTGCATATGGACATGCAGACGCCTTGCTGGCTGAATGGATTTGTCGGCGCCGGATGATGGTGCGCCGGATCTACCGAGGGGACAGCATGAGCGGGAGCAGCCCGGCCGCGCGGTTGCAGCAGCTCTTCGAGGGGCGCCGGCTCACACCCACCCAGCGGCGCATCGCGCACTCGATGGTGCGCAGGGCGGGGGATGTGCCGTTCCTGTCGAGCGTGGAGCTGGCCGAGCTCGCCGGGGTCAGCCAGCCGTCCGTCACCCGCTTCGCCGTGGCGCTCGGCTTCGACGGCTATCCGGCGCTCCGCAAGCACCTGCGGGAGGTCGCCCCGGCCGGGTCCGAGCCGGCGGGCGGGGACGACGCGTACAACGAGTACCAGCAGGCGGTGCTCGGCGAGATCGAGAACCTGCGGCATCTGGCGGAACTGCTCGCCGACCCCGGGCCGGTCGAGCGGGCGGGCAGGCTGCTGGCGGCCTCGCGCCCGCTGCCGGTGCTGGGTCTGCGGGCCGCCTCCTCGCAGGCGCGCGGCTTCGGGTACTTCGCGGCCAAGGTCCACCCCGATGTCCGGGTGCTCGACGAGGGCGGCAGCATGCTGCGCGACCGGATCGACGCCGCGCGGCGGTCGGGCGCCTCCGCACTGATCTGCTTCGCGCTGCCCCGGCACCCGAAGGAGGTCGTGGACGCCCTCGCCTATGCGCAGGAACAGGGGCTGGCCGTGGTGTCGGTGGCGGACTCCGCGTTCGCGCCCGTCGCCAAGTACAGCGATCTGCTGATCCCGGCCGCCGTCGGTACCGGGCTCGCCTTCGACACGGCGTGCGCGCCCATGCTGCTGGGCCGGGTGCTGCTGGAGGCGATGTGCGACGGTCTGCCCGACGCGCAGGCGCGGCTGGAGGAGTTCGACGCCAGGGCTGCGGCGCGGGGGCTGTTCGTGGAGTGACGGACGGGGACGGTGCGGCGGGGCGGCGGTCCTTGGGCCGCGCTGCTTCCCGTACTTCGCCGATTCTCAGGCACCGCTCATCTACGGCCACTAATCTCCGGGCCGGAAAGGCTCACGAGGAGCTGCGGAGAGGGGTACGGACGTGGGGCGCGGAGCGCAGCCGTTGGCGAGAGTGGCCGTGATCGTACGGGCCGGGGCCGCACCGCTGTGGTGGCCGGGGCTGCTGGCCGCGGCGATCGGCGCGCTGGTGCCGGGGTTCACCGGGCGCCGGATCGGCCTGCTGTCCGGGGCCGCGCTGTTCCTGATCACCGCCGCCGTGGTGGCGCTCGTCCGGAGCCGCAGGTACGCGGAGCTGGCCGGGGGCGCCACCCGCGCCGGGCGCTCCGACTTCCTCCAGGACCGCGCCGTGACCGTACGCAACTGGCGTCGGGGGCACCGGTGGTGGCTGCTCGGGGCGTTCCTCGTGGCGGTGGCGAGCGCGGTCCTGCTGCCCGGGGCCGGTGGGATGGTGCTCGCCGGGGCGGGCGCCGGGCTCTGGATCAAGGCCGTCCGGATCGGGCGGCGCGAGCAGCGGGACGACGCCCTGTACTGGGTGCGGACCGACTGGGTGGAGCGCGGCCGGCCCGCGGGCAAGCAGGTGAAGGGGTACCGGTCGACCGGTCCGGTGGCGGGTGACGCCGCGCCCGGCGGGGCGCGGCGCAGGCGCTGAGTCCGCCTGTCGGCCCCGGTCGTCAGGGGCGGGGCGGCAGCGGGCCGGGCTGCGGGGGCCGATGCCGGGCGGAGGGGGCCGAGGGCGCCGCAGAGGCGGAACCGTGCGGGGCGGGGTCGAGCAGCTCGCCGATGCGGGCGGCCGACCGGCGGCCCTCGGAGTGGAGGGTGTCGATGTCGATCCGGTCGTCGGCGAGCAGGGTGAGGACGGCCGAGGGGCCTGCGGCGTACGAGGCGACGCGGCCGGACCCGCCCTGAACGAGAAGTCCGTCGAAGTCGCCCCGGCCGGTCGCCTCCGTCATCCGGACCGCGACGCCGAGGGCCGTCGCGGTCAGCGCGGCGACCGTATCGGGCTCCACGTCCGGGGTGTCATGGGCCAGGACGATCCCGTCCGTACCGGCGACCAGGGCGCCGGACAGGAGCGGGACCCCGGTCCGTAATCGCTGGAGTTCGGCCAGGACGTCCCGCGTCCGGGGCCCGGGCTCCATCGGCTGTTTCGTCCCGGCGCGCAGTCTGAGTGCTCGGATCACAGGGTCCTCCCAAGGTGGGTGAGAGCCGGCGGGGCTGAGCTGCCGAGGGCGCGCGGACGCCCCTCCCGGCCCGGCTCGGCGTGCGGTGTCCGTGTGACCACGAGGCTACGCAACGTGCTTGCCCCCGGAGAGGGTTCGGGCACTTCCCGGTGGCACATGCCGGAGCGTACGGAGGTGCGCGGAGGTGCGTGGAGGGCGCGCGGCAGGAGCACCCGGGCGACGTCGTGCGCGGGCGGGCGCGAGTCATTGCCCCCATGCGACGGCGCGGAGCTGTTGACTACGAGTATTCAGGCCTACAGGATGTGAATAGAAGGCTTACAGTCGCGAGGAGGCACCGCCATGTCAGGACCCCGCCCCGTACGGGCACCGCGCGGTACGGAACTGAGCGCCCTGGGATGGCAGCAGGAGGCCGCCCTGCGCATGCTGCAGAACAACCTCGACCCCGAGGTCGCCGAGCACCCCGACAAGCTCGTCGTCTACGGCGGCACCGGCAAGGCTGCCCGCGACTGGCGCTCCTTCGACGCGATGGTGCGCACGCTGCGGACGCTCAAGCAGGACGAGACGATGCTCGTCCAGTCCGGCCGCCCGGTCGGCGTCATGCAGACCCACGAGTGGGCGCCGCGCGTCCTGATCGCCAACTCCAACCTGGTCGGCGACTGGGCGAACTGGGAGGAGTTCCGCCGCCTGGAGGCGCTCGGGCTCACCATGTACGGCCAGATGACCGCCGGATCGTGGATCTACATCGGTACGCAGGGCATCCTTCAGGGCACCTACGAGACCTTCGCCGCCGTCGCGGCGAAGAAGTTCGGCGGCACCCTGGCCGGCACGATCACGCTGACCGCCGGACTCGGCGGCATGGGCGGCGCCCAGCCGCTCGCCGTGACCATGAACGACGGCGTCGCGATCTGTATCGACTGCGACCCGCGCGCCATCGAGCGCCGGATCGAGCACCGCTACCTGGACGTGCGCGCCGACTCCCTGGAGCACGCGCTCCAGCTGGCCACCGAGGCGCGGGACGCCCGCAGGCCGCTCTCCATCGGGCTGCTCGGCAACGCGGCGGAGCTGCTGCCCCGGATGCTCGCCGAGGGCGCCCCGATCGACATCGTCACCGACCAGACCAGCGCCCACGACCCGCTGTCGTACCTCCCGCTCGGGGTCGGCTTCGACGACATGGCCTCGTACGCCGCCGAGAAGCCGGCCGACTTCACACAGCGTGCCCGGGAGTCGATGGCCAAGCATGTCGAGGCGATGGTCGGCTTCATGGACGCCGGGGCCGAGGTCTTCGACTACGGCAACTCCATCCGCGGCGAGGCCCGGCTCGCGGGCTACGACCGGGCCTTCGACTTCCCGGGCTTCGTGCCCGCCTACATCCGGCCGCTCTTCTGCGAGGGCAAGGGCCCGTTCCGCTGGGCCGCGCTCTCCGGTGAGGCGTCCGACATCCACAAGACCGACAAGGCGATGCTCGAACTCTTCCCCGAGAACGAGTCGCTGCACCGGTGGATCAAGATGGCCGGCGAACGCGTCCACTTCCAGGGACTGCCCGCCCGGATCTGCTGGCTCGGCTACGGCGAGCGCGACCGGGCCGGTGAGCGGTTCAACGACATGGTGGCGAGCGGTGAGCTGGCCGCGCCGCTGGCCATCGGGCGCGACCACCTGGACTGCGGCTCCGTGGCCTCCCCGTACCGGGAGACCGAGGCCATGCTCGACGGATCCGACGCGATCGCCGACTGGCCGCTGCTGAACGCCATGGTCAACGTGGCCTCCGGGGCCTCCTGGGTCTCCATCCACCACGGCGGCGGTGTCGGAATGGGGCGCTCCATCCACGCCGGGCAGGTGACCGTCGCGGACGGTACGAAGCTGGCCGGCGAGAAGATCCGCCGGGTGCTCACCAACGACCCGGGCATGGGCGTCATCCGGCACGTCGACGCCGGGTACGACATCGCGGAGTCGGTCGCCTCGGACAAGGGCGTGCGCGTGCCGATGACCGAGGACGGGCAGTGAGCCTTCCGACCGGGGACGGCACCAGGGCCGGGACCGGAGCCGTGGCCGGGGGTACGGCCCCGGCCGCCGGCGGCCCGTCCTCGTTCCAGGCCATGTGGCGGGAGCTCCTGCCGGTCGGCCGGCACCAGGACAGCGGGGGCTACCGCCGCTACGCCTGGACCGCGGCCGACGCCGACTGCCGCGCCTGGTTCCGGGCGCAGGCCGAGGCGCGCGGGCTCACCTACGAGGCCGACCGGAACGGCAACCAGTGGGCCTGGCTCGGCGACCCCCTCGCCGGGGACGCCGTCGTGACCGGATCGCATCTCGACTCCGTGCCGGACGGCGGTGCCTTCGACGGGCCGCTCGGTGTGGTCTCCTCCTTCGCCGCGCTCGACGAACTCCGCCGCAGGGGAGCGGAGTTCATCCGGCCGCTGGCCATCAGTAACTTCGGCGACGAGGAGGGGGCCCGCTTCGGGCTCGCCTGCGTGGGCTCCCGGCTCGCCGCCGGACAGCTGACCGTGGAGGCCGCCCACCGGCTCCGCGACGGCGACGGCATCACGCTGCCGCAGGCCATGGAGGCGGCCGGATACGACCCCGACGCCATCGGCCCGGACCCCCAACGGCTCGCCCGCATCGGCGCGTTCGTCGAGCTCCACGTCGAACAGGGGCGGGCCCTCGACCTCACCGGTGACCCGGTCGGTATCGCCTCCGCGATCTGGCCGCACGGACGCTGGCGGTTCGACTTCCGGGGCGAGGCCAACCACGCGGGCACCACCCGCCTCGCCGACCGCCGCGACCCGATGCTCACGTACGCCGAGACCGTGCTCGCCGCCCGCCGCGAGGCGGAGCTCGCCGGGGCCCTCGCCACCTTCGGCAAGATCTCCGTCGAGCCGAACGGCGTCAACGCCATCCCCTCCCTCGTCCGTGGCTGGCTCGACTCCCGCGCCGCCGACCAGGAGCGCCTGGACGCCGTGGTCACCGGCATCGAACGGGCCGCCAGGGAACACGCCGAGCGCGCCGGGATCGACCTCGACGTCGTACGGGAGTCCTTCACGCCCGTCGTCGAGTTCGAGCACGCCCTGCGCGACGAACTCGGCAAGATCCTCGCGGGCCGGGACGACGCCGGCCGTGCCGTACCCGTCCTCGGCACCGGCGCCGGACACGACGCGGGTATTTTGTCCGCTTCGGTCCCCACCGCCATGCTGTTCGTACGGAACCCCACCGGGATCTCGCACTCGCCGGCCGAGCACGCGGGCGAGGACGACTGCGTGGCCGGGGTGATCGCACTCGCCGACGTACTGGAAGGTCTCGCGTGCAGCTGACAACGAACGGCCCCAGGCCCGCCACCACGACGTACTGGCTCTCCCACGCCTGGCTCGGCACCCATGTCGAGCCGGGCGTCGCCCTGGACGTCTCCGGCGGGCTGATCGCGGGCGTCCGCACCGGCGTCGCCACCCCGCCGCCGGGCGCCACCGTGCTGCACGGACTCACCGTTCCCGGGCTCGCCAACACCCATTCGCACGCCTTCCACCGCGCCCTGCGCTCCACCGTCCAGGTCGGCTCCGGCACCTTCTGGACCTGGCGCGAGACCATGTACCAGGTCGCCGCCCGGCTCACCCCCGACTCGTACTACGACCTCGCCCGCGCCGTGTACGCCGAGATGGCGCTGGCCGGCATCACCGCGGTCGGCGAATTCCACTATCTGCACCACGCACCGGGCGGCACCCCGTACGACAACCCGAACGCGATGGGCGAGGCCCTGATCGCGGCGGCCGGCGAGGCCGGCATCCGGATCACGCTGCTGGACACCGCCTACCTCTCCGCCGGATTCGGCAAGCGCCCCACCCAGTACCAGCAGCCCGACCGGCACCAGCTGCGCTTCTCCGACACCACCGCGGACGCCTGGGCCGAACGCGCCTCCCTCCTCAAGGGCGGCGACCACGCACTGATCGGCGCGGCCGTCCACTCCGTACGCGCCGTGCCCGCCGCGCAGCTCGCCACCGTGGCCGCCTGGGCCGAGGAGCGGCAGGCCCCGCTCCATGTCCACCTCTCCGAGCAGACCGCGGAGAACGACGCCTGCCTCGCCACCCACGGCTGCACCCCCACCCGGCTCCTCGCCGACCACGGGGTCCTCGGCCCGCGCACCACCGGCATCCACAACACCCACCTCACCGACGAGGACATCGCGCTCCTCGGCTCCTCGGCGACCGGCACCTGTATGTGCCCCACCACCGAACGCGACCTCGCCGACGGGATCGGCCCCGCCGTCGCCCTCCAGCGCGCAGGCTCGCCGCTCTCCCTCGGCAGCGACAGCCACGCCGTGATCGACCTCTTCGAGGAGGCCCGCGCGATGGAGCTCGACGAGCGCCTGCGCACCCGGGCACGCGGTCACTGGACGGCGGCCGCCCTGCTGCGCGCCGCGACCGTCGACGGCCACGCGGCGCTCGGCCGGCCTGAGGCGGGCATCATCGAACCCGGCGCGCCCGCCGATCTGGCGACCGTCGCCCTGGACTCCGTCAGAACAGCGGGACCGGTGCCCAGACTCGCCGCCGAAGCGGTCGTATTCGCCGCCTCCGCGGCCGATGTGCGGCACACGGTCGTCGCAGGACGGCACATCGTCCGCGACGGGCGGCACGCACTCGTCGAGGACGTACCCGCAGCACTCGCCTCGGCCATCGCCGCCCTGCACGGCTGAGACCGGATTCCCGCAAGGAGAGCAGCACCCCGATGACGACGACCGCCATCACCAACATCGCCAGTCTGGTCACCAACGACCCCTCCCTGTGCGCGGATTCCCCCCTGGGTCCCATCCAGGACGCGGCCGTCGTCATCGAGGGCGACCGGGTCGTCTGGACCGGTGAATCAAGCAAAGCACCCGCCACTGACAACGCCGTCGACGCGGGCGGCCGGGCGATGATCCCCGGCTTCGTCGACTCCCACTCCCACCTGGTGTTCGCGGGCGACCGCACCGAGGAGTTCAACGCACGGATGTCCGGCCGCGCCTACAGCGCGGGCGGCATCCGGACCACCGTCGCCGCCACCCGCGCCGCCACCGACGAGGAACTCGACGCCAACGTCGCCCGCTACCTCGCCGAGGCGCTGCGCCAGGGCACCACCACCTTCGAGACCAAGTCCGGCTACGGCCTCACCGTCGAGGACGAGGCCCGCGCCCTGCGCATCGCCGCCCGGCACACCGAGGAGGTCACCTACCTCGGCGCCCACATCGTCTCCCCGGACTACGCCGACGACCCGGCCGGCTACGTCGACCTGGTCACCGGGGCGATGCTCGACGCCTGTGCCCCGTACGCCCGCTGGATCGACGTCTTCTGCGAGAAGGGCGCCTTCGACGGCGACCAGGCCCGCGCGATCCTGACCGCGGGCATCGCCAAGGGCCTGCACCCCCGCGTCCACGCCAACCAGCTCGGCCACGGCCCCGGCGTCCAGCTCGCCGTCGAGCTCGACGCCGCGTCGGCCGACCACTGCACCCACCTCACCGACGCCGACGTCGACGCCCTGGCCCAGGGCAGCACGGTCGCCACCCTGCTCCCCGGCGCCGAGTTCTCCACCCGCGCCACCTGGCCCGACGCCCGCCGCATCCTCGACGCGGGCGCCACCGTCGCGCTCTCGACCGACTGCAACCCGGGCTCGTCGTTCACGTCCTCCATGCCCTTCTGCATCGCCCTCGCCGTACGGGACATGGGCATGACGCCGGACGAGGCCCTCTGGTCCGCCACCGCGGGCGGCGCCGCGGCCCTGCGCCGTACGGACATCGGACGCATCGCCCCCGGCGCCCGCGCCGACCTGGTGCTCCTCGACGCGCCCAGCCATGTCCACCTCGCCTACCGGCCGGGTGTGCCGCTGGTCCACGCGGTCTGGCAGCGCGGCGAACGCGTCGTCTGAGCCCGCCACTCCGGCAGCGCGGCGAGCGCGTCGTCCGAGCAGCCAATCCGGCAACGTGGCGAGCGCGTTGTCCGAGCAGCCAATTCGGCAACGTGGCGAACGCGTTGTCCGAGCCGCCGTTCCGGCAGCGCGGCGAACGCGACGTCCCAGCATCCAACCCGGAGCGATGCGAGCGCGTCGTCCGAGCAGCCACGGCGCAGCCCGGCGCCGCCCGGGTCCGTGACCGGGCGTCACAGATGCGGAAGGACCCGCCCGTTGCCGGGGCGGGTCCTTCCGTGCCGTTGCGGCGCCTGCCCGTTCACTCCTCCAGCGTCAGGCCCTTGCGCAGCTTGATCAGCGTCCGGGAGAGCAGCCGCGACACATGCATCTGGGAGATGCCCAGCT
Source organism: Streptomyces sp. NPDC048295 (assembly GCF_040652135.1). Classification (NCBI taxonomy): domain Bacteria; kingdom Bacillati; phylum Actinomycetota; class Actinomycetes; order Kitasatosporales; family Streptomycetaceae; genus Streptomyces; species Streptomyces sp. NPDC048295. The sequence continues at coordinate 59,660 of NZ_JBEZLL010000015.1, read as the reverse complement.
CCTCACCGATCTCCGACTGCGTCATGTTGGCGACGAACCGGAGCGAGAGGATCTTTCGGTCGCGGCGCGGCAGCGAGGCGATCAGCGGCTTCAGGGACTCCACGTACTCGATGCCTTCGAGTCCGTGGTCCTCGTAGCCGATGCGGTCCGCCAGCGCTCCCTCGCTGTCGTCCTCCTCGGGCTTGGCGTCCAGCGAGCTCGCGGTGTACGCGTTGCTCGCGGCCATGCCCTCGACGACCTCGTCGTGGGTGATGCCGAGGCGGTCGGCGAGCTCGCCCACGGTGGGTGAGCGGTCCAGTCGCTGGGCGAGCTCGTCGCCCGCCTTGGCCAGGTCGAGCCGCAGCTCCTGCAGACGGCGCGGGACGCGCACGGACCAGCTGGTGTCGCGGAAGAAGCGCTTTATCTCGCCGACGATGGTCGGCATCGCGAACGTGGGGAACTCCACGCCCCGGCTGAGCTCGAAACGGTCGATCGCCTTGATCAGGCCGATGGTGCCGACCTGGACGATGTCCTCCATCGGCTCGCTGCGGGAGCGGAACCGGGAGGCGGCGAACCTGACCAGCGCCAGGTTCAGTTCGACGAGCGTATTGCGGACGTACGCGTACTCGTGGGTGCCCTCTTCGAGGGATTCGAGCCGTGCGAAGAGCGTCTTCGACAACGCCCTGGCGTCCAGCGGTCCCACCTCGTCGAAGGGCGGGATCTCGGGAAGTCCTTCGAGACCGTTGCTCGCGCCGTGGTCGTCGGCGCCGATGCGGTCGTGGCCACCGATGCGGCCGGTGTCACTGGTGCTGCTGGTGGTGCTGATGCTGCTGGTGGTGCGGGTGCTGCTGCGGGCGCCGTCATCGGCGGTCGCGGCAGGGGAGTCTGAGTGGGTCAGTCCCTCAGGACATGCTGACGTCGCGTTGTGGGGACGCGTTCCGTCGAGCCGGGGCGACATGGTCTCCTCCATCGTTCTCGGCATATGGCTGCCGATGCCCATACGTGTTCCTGCGGTGAAGCGGCGCCTCCGAAGCCGGTCGTGTTTTGGGTGTCCCCCTACCCTTACCCGCTCCGGACAGGCAGTTACAAGCGCCAATTGATGCTATATGTCCGGTTTGTTGAGGTCTTCGGGTATCGCGTGGCGCACAGACCGCGTAATGTTTCAAGAACGTCAGAGACAGCACATACGCATCTGCGCACGCTGAGGCGCAGGCAGTGACGAACGGCGAAGAGGGACGGGCATGGACCGCGGGACGGTCGGCAGTGCGAACCGGGGTCGGCTTCAGGTCGACGTCCGGACCGAAGGGCGCAGCGAGGTCGTGACGCCGGTGGGTGAGCTGGACCACCACACGGCGGATCTCCTGCGGGAGCCCCTGGAGCACGCGGTCGAGCAGGGGCGGGTGCGCCTGGTGGTCGACTGCTCGGGCCTCGAATTCTGTGATTCCACCGGGCTCAATGTGCTGCTCGGTGCCCGCCTGAAGGCGGAGGCGGCCGGGGGAGGGGTCCATTTGGCCGGGATGCTGCCGGTGGTGGCGAGGGTCTTCGAGATCACCGGGGCCGAGGCGGTCTTCACCGTCCACGACTCCCTCGAAGCGGCCCTGGACACGTGACCGCGGCGCGCGTCGCGGCCCCGGGCGCCCCATGTGTTGCCCGTGTCACGCGAACCGCGCGGACGAAGTGGGTGTTGTCGCGATTCGGCCGGGCAGAAGACATCCGGCGGAGCCATGGGCGCCCCGCACACTCTGTATCTGTAACTGCAACTGTCGAAATGTTTCGACGGCGACATGGTGAATCGGTGAGGTGAAGCGCTGATGAGCACCACCCGGCAGCATCCGCCGGGCGGCCTCGGCCGGGAGCCGCAGGGCGCCGGCGTGGACGCGGGCACCGGCGCGCCCGCCCCCGAGCCGGCCGAGTGGCAGTGGCGCACCCTGGCGCTGCGGGACGTCGCCGGCGTCGTGCCGACCGCCCGCGACTTCGCCCGCCAGGCGCTTCATGCATGGGGCTGGCTCCCCGCGACGAGCGCCGACGGCCGGGCCGCCGCCGAGGACGTCCTGCTGGTCGTCTCCGAGCTGGTCACCAACGCCTGTCTGCATGCCGACGGCCCCGAGGAGATGCGCATCGCCTGCACGGCGAAGGTGCTGCGGGTGGAGGTCGTCGACTCGGGCGCGGGACAGCCCGCTCCGCGCACCCCGCACCGGGCCGGGCGGCCCGGCGGGCACGGCATGTTCATCGTGCAGCGGCTCTGCCTGGACTGGGGCGTCCTGCGGGTGCCCGGCCGGTCCGGGAAGACCGTCTGGGCGGAGCTGGCCGCCCCCGCGTAGGCGCGGGGCCCGACCCTGGGGGCGTATCGCCCCGCCGTTCGCACCACCGAGGAGCGCGCCGGATCGGCGCGCTCTTTGTCTTCCCTCCACAGGGCGCCGGGCGTACCTTGAGCGCCCGATCTGATGTGTCGTCAGTAACTTGCGTCGGTCAGCACCGGCGCGCGGCGACTTCCGGCATGAGGGGAACTCAGGTGTCCTACCAGAAGCGAACAGCTCTCGCGCTGGCGTCCGCGCTGGCGGGCACGGTGGTGCTGATGGCCGCGCCCGCCGCCCACGCCACGGTCGTGGACGTCGACTACAAGTGCAAGACCCCGATCGGCGACAAGAGCGCCGTGTCTCCCATCGACATCAAGAGCGTCAAGAGCGGTGGCGGTTACCGGCTCACGATGTCCTTCCAGAAGGGTGTCTCCTCCAGCCCCGTCGAACTCGGCAAGGGGGCGATGAACCCCAGTGCGGTCATCAAGGTGGGCGGCGCCGACCCGGGCCAGCTCCAGGTCTCCGGCCCGCCGAACTCCGCCGCGATACCCGCCAACACCCCCATCAAGATCAGTGACCTGTCGGGTACGTACACCCCGAAGAAGAGCGGCAAGGTCGACTTCACCGCCGGGGTGCTCACCATCAAGGCGCTCGGTACGACCACGACGTGCACTCCCTCCAACAACCCGGGCCCGTCGCTCCAGCTCGACGTGACGGCCGCGGGCAACCCGCAGACCACCCCGGACGACAGTGGCGGGCAGCTGCCGAAGACCGGCCCGCTCGACTCGGCCGTCGCGCTCGGCACGCTGGGCGGCACGGTGCTGCTGACCGGTGCGGCCGGGGTGCTCTGGCTGACCAGGCGCGGGCAGGGGGCCGTGGGCCGATAGGCGTTGCCGGACCCAGCCGCCGCCGTCACGCACCAGGGAGCCGCCCATGCCGTCGCCCACCGGTCACGCCGCCCGACTCGCCCTTGCCGTACTGCTGTGCGCCCTCGCCATGACACCGGTGGCCGCCGCCGCGACAGGGCCCGCCCCGCACCCGGGCGCCGTCGCGTGGACGGCGCGGCCCGCGGTGAGCGGTTCCGGCACGGGCGGCAGACCGTACTTCTATCTGGAGGGCCCGCCCGGCACGGTTCTGCAGGACCGGCTCTCCGTCACCAACCCGGGCCGGTCCCCGGTCACCGTGCGGCTGAGCGGCGCCGACGGCACCGGGGGCAAGGGCGCGACCGGGACCGGGCGCTGGCTGCGGACCGCCGCCACCGAGGTGACCGTCCCGGCCCGCACCCGGGCCGACGTGCCGTTCACCGTCACGGTGCCGGCCGGTGCGACGCCCGGCGACCACTCCGGCGCGATCGTCGTGCGCGGCGGCGGCCGCTCGGTGGACGTACAGGTCCGGCTCCGGGTCGGCGGGCCGACGCTGGCCGCGCTCACCGTCGAGGACGTCACCGTGTCCGGGCGGACCATCCACTACACGCTGGTCAACCGGGGCAACGCGGTTCTCGCGCCGCGGATCGCCGTCCGGGCCGACGGGGTGTTCGGGACGCTGCTGCGACGCGAGGCCCGCACCCTGCCGGTACGGGTGCGGCCCGGACAGCGGATCAGGCTCACCGAGCCGTGGCGGGACGTCCCCGCGCTCGACTCGGCGACCGTACGGCTGCGTGTCACGGCGGCGGGCGGCGCGTACGGCGAGGCGACGGCCCGCGCGGTCTTCGTCCCGTGGGCACCGCTGACCGCCGGCGCGCTTCTCGTCACGGTCGCCGCCGGCGCGGGCGCGTACGCCCTCCGGCGCAGGCGGGCGCACCACCGGCGGCCGGACGACGAGGAACGGCCCGGACGGTCACCGGGCGAACGACAGCATTCCGGGAGCAGGCACTTGGCGAAGGCGGGAGCGGAATCGTGACTGGACAGGCCGGACCGGCAGCACCCCGCAGCGCCCACCACCGGTGGGCCGCCGCGCTGTTCGTCGCGCTGCTCGCAGCGCTGCTGTCCGCCCCGCCGGCGCTCACCGCGACCCGGGCCGAAGCGGCGGTCGCGCGGGCCGCGGACGCGAAGCCCGGGGTCACCCTCTCCAAGCAGCAGGCGGGCAAGGGCGGCGAGATCACCGTGAAGGGCAGCGGCTGGCGCCCGAAGGCACTGCTGATGATGCTGATCTGCGGGCGCGCCACGACCGACCGCGGTGTGATCGGCGGCACGAACTCCTGCGCCAACGCCGAGGGCCGGGCGGTCACGACCGATGCCAAGGGCGCCTTCCGCAAGAAGATGCCGGTCGCCGAACCGCCCGTACCCTGCCCCTGCGTGGTGCATGTCGCCACCGTCACCGGCGAACAGGCCACCGCCGACGCCGTGTTCGTCGTCGCGGGCCACCCGATTGCCGCGCTGCCGAAGGAGACCGGGGGCGGCAGGCTCGCGGTGCTCGCCACCACCCGGCTGGAGGGCGACAGCGGGATCCTCACCTGGTTCGGTGCCCCGCCCGCCCGGCAACTGGTCTTCACCGTGGGCAACCTCGGCTCCGACCCCGTCAAGGACCCGGTCTTCGAGATCGGCACCGCGCACGGCGTCTTCGCCCCGCAGTGGGAGGAGCGGCAGTGGCGCGGCACCATCGCCTCCGGCCGCAAGGCGCAGATCGAGCTCCCGGTCGAACTGACGGCGGGGGCCCACGGCGACTACCAGGTCTCGCTCAAGTACGGCGGCAAGGTGCTGGCCGAACAGCCGTGGGGGGTCGGCCGCCCCTGGGGCGTCACGCTCTTCTGGATCCTGCTGTGCCTCGTCGTACCGGCCGCCGTGTTCCGGATCGGCATGGCGGTCGTCGACAAGGTACGGCCCCGCGCCTCGCGCGCCCCGGGCCGCGCCGGACGCCGCCGCCCCCGGCGCGGGGCCGGTGGGCCCGCGAGGACCCCGAAGCCGCGCCGTGCACCGGGGCCCGCCGGGGACCCCACGGCCGCGTCCACCGACGGCCCGGCCGGCACCACGGCCGTGCTGCCGTGGTTCACACCCGATTCCGCACCGTCAGAGAACAGACCGACGACGAAGGGACATTCGTGAGTACGCAACGCAGGACGGTCGCGGCGGGAGTCGCGATGATGCTCGGCGGCGCGGGCTTGCTGCTGGCCGCGAGTCCGGCCCAGGCCGCCGACGTCTCGTACGCGACGGAGTGCATTCCGCCGCCCATCTCGGGGCTGCCGGCCGTGCAGGGCACCACCGTGGTGCAGCTGACCGCGCCCGCCGAGGCGAAGGTCGGGGACACCGTCGAGGTGGTGTGGAAGACGGTCCAGGCCGCTTCCAAGAACCCCGATGTGCTCGACCTGGACAAGGACACGGTCAAGCCGACCGGCACCCTCAAGGTGGGCGGCGCCGCCACGGGCACCGTGCAGATGGAAGGGCCGCGGCAGAACCCGCCGATCCCCAAGAACAGCGCCATGGTGCTGCCCGACATGAAGGGCACGCTGAAGCTGGAGAAGGCCGGTGAGATCACGCTGACGCCGGACGCGTACAGCATCAACGTCTCCAAGCCGATCTCCACGGACACCAAGTGCACCCCGAAGGCGGCCGTGCAGCCGGGCGCGACCATCAAGGTCACGGACGGCGGCGGATCCACCACGGGCGGTACGACGAGCGGTTCGACGACCGCGGGCGGTACGACCTCCGGCTCGACCTCGGGCTCCACCACCGCCGGCGGCACGACCTCCGGCTCCACCACCGCGGGCGGTACGACGACGGGCGGCGGCGACTCCGGCTCCTCGACCTCGGGCTCCGGCGGCGGCAGCGGACAGACCGACTTCCCCGGCAAGGAGGTCGCGGTCCACTTCGCCTGTACGTCCCCGGGACCGGCCGACATCTCCTCCAAGGTGACGATCAACGCCAAGAAGAGCGGCGGCAGCTACGCCCTCACGGTCAAGACGGCCAAGGGCGTGATGGACAGCCCGGCCGCGCTGCCGGCCGGCGCGCTGAAGCCGTCCATGGACATCACCCTGGGCGGCGCCGACAAGGGCTCGGTGAAGGTCACCGGCCCGGCCAACGCCGAACCGCTGGAGCAGGGCAAGCCGGTCGACCTGTCCGACATGACCGGCACCTACAAGCCGGGCGCCTCCGGCAAGTCCACGCTCAGCCCCGGCACCCTGACGATCGACGTCACCCTGGGCGCCTCGAAGATCAACATCCCGTGCAAGGTCAAGGGCTCGGTGACCCCGTCGCTGGAGCTCGACACCACCGCCCAGCAGGGCGGCGCCTCCGGCTCCGCCACCACGGGTTCCACGGGCGCGGGCTCCGCGGCCGGCGGCACGGCCTCCGGCGGCGGACTGGCCGCCACCGGGGCCGAGGACACCGGCACCCTGCGCGCCCTCGGCCTGGTCGCGGGCACGGCGATCCTGCTCGGCGGCGCGGTGTTCACCTTCACCCCGTGGCGCAGGCTGCGCGGCACCAGGTGAGCCGGCTCCCGTGACCACGGCACAAGGGGCCGCCACAGCCGTGGCAACGGGACCACAAGGGCCGCGACAGTCGCAGCCGGGGCCACGAGGGCCGCGACAGCCGTAGCAACGGCACAGGCCCGTGACAGCAGCGACAACGGCACAGGGGCCGCCGCACCGGTCGACGGTGCGGCGGCCCCTGTGTACGACGGAGCAGAGCGCGATCAGTGCGTCAGCAGCACATCAGTGCGTCAGCACATCGGCGCGTCAGCGCACATCGCCCATGAGCAGGCTGACCTTCTTGCGGTACATCCAGATCGAGAACGCCGCCACGATCGCGAGCGCCGCCTCCAGGCCCACCATCCCGGTCTTGTTCAGGTCGACACCCGCAAGCGACAGCAGGCTGGTGGTGCAGTCGCCCGCGGTGACCGCGAGGAACCAGACACCCATCATCTGGCTGCCGTACTTCGCGGGCGCCATCTTCGTGGTGACCGACAGGCCGACCGGGGAGAGGCAGAGCTCACCGACGGTCTGCAGGAAGTAGATCGACACCAGCCACATCGGGCTGACCTTCTCGCCGTCCGTCGTCATGGTCAGCGGCAGCATGAAGACGAGGAAGGAGACACCGACCAGGAAGAGCCCCGAGCCGAACTTGACGACCGTGCTCGGCTCCTTGCCGCGCCGGTTCAGCGCCAGCCATATCCAGGCGACGACCGGAGCCAGCGCCATGATGAAGACCGGGTTGACCGACTGGTACCAGGAGGTCGGGAAGTTCAGACCGAACAGACTGTTGGTGGTGGAGGACTCACCGAAGAGCGACAGCGTCGAGCCGCCCTGGTCGTAGATCATCCAGAACACGGCCGCGGCGACGAAGAACCAGATGTAGCCGGACATCTTCGACTGCTCGGTCTTCGAGAGGTCCCGGTCCCGCTTGATCCGCACCAGCACCGCGACCGGGATGAGCAGACCGGCGACGGTGATCGGGACGAGCGCCCAGTTCAGCGTGTAGACGTCGGTGGCGACGAGGACGCCGTAGAAGACGACGGCCACTATCAGCCACAGCAGACCCTTGCGCAGGGTCGTACGGCGCTCCTCGGCCGACAGCGGCTTCGGGACGACGCTGCTGCGCGCGCTGAGGTGGCGCGTACCGATGAGGAACTGGGCCAGACCGAGCGCCATGCCGACCGCGGCGATGGCGAAGCCGAGGTGCCAGTTCACCTTCTCGCCGATCGTGCCGATGATCAGCGGCGCGGCGAAGGCACCGAGGTTGATGCCCATGTAGAAGACGGTGAAGCCACCGTCGCGACGCGGGTCGTCCGGGCCGTTGTAGAGGTGGCCGACCATCGTGGAGATGTTGGCCTTCAGCAGCCCGGAGCCGAGCGCGACCAGTGCCAGGCCGGCGAAGAAGGTGCCGGAGCCGGGCAGCGCGAGCGTCAGGTGGCCCAGCATGATGATCGCGGCCGAGATGGTGACCGTCTTGCGCGGCCCCCAGACCCGGTCGCCGAACCAGCCGCCGGGCATGGCGAGCAGGTACACCATCGCCATGTAGATCGAGTAGATCGCGGTGGCCGTGGCCGCGTTCATGTGCAGGCCGGAATTGGAGACCAGGTACAGCGGAAGCAGGGCCCGCATCCCGTAGAAGCTGAAGCGCTCCCACATCTCGGTCATGAAGAGAGTGGCCAGGCCGCGGGGGTGGCCGAAGAAGGTCTTCGCGGATCCAGAAGTACTGGCCGGGTCCTTCGTCAGGCTGGACGCCATGGTCGATCCTTGTGTGCTCGGGACGCGACGCCTTGTGAGCGTGATGCGCCCGGTGGGGGGAGGCCGGCACCGGCACGGGGGACGCCCCACCCCTCACGCCCGAGAGGGGATTCGCCCCGCTCGCCGGACTCACCGAGGAGCCGGCCGTGGGGGACGGGGACGGACCGTGTCGGGATCCACGCCCGGTGCGCATCCTCGCGCTCCGGGCCCGGCCACAGGTCATTCACTGAATTTGCGACTGGCGGGTACCAGTCGGCCAACAAAAGAGACCCTTGGCGCTAAAAGCTGCCCAAGGGTCCTTGAGTAGTGCAACAGGCGTCGAGCCACCATACGCCACGACAGAGCCCGATATGAATGGACTTGAGAGATGGATCACAGGTTTTAATGGAACCGAATCCCCATATTCAAAGGCGGTCACCCGTTTATTTCGCAGACCCGCAGGGCTTTTGGATCACCTCACGGCATCCGCTCCGCGCGGACTACCATCACTCCATGACCCGTGTACTGCTCGCCGAGGACGATGCATCCATCTCGGAGCCGCTGGCCCGTGCCCTGCGTCGGGAGGGTTACGAGGTCGAGGTCCGCGAAGACGGTCCGACCGCACTCGACGCCGGCCTCCAGGGCGGGATCGACCTGGTCGTACTCGACCTGGGTCTGCCCGGGATGGACGGCCTCGAAGTTGCCCGCAGGCTCCGTGCCGAGGGTCACACCGTGCCGATCCTGGTGCTGACCGCCCGTGCCGACGAGGTGGACACCGTCGTCGGCCTCGACGCGGGTGCCGACGACTACGTCACCAAGCCCTTCCGCCTCGCCGAACTGCTCGCCCGGGTCCGCGCCCTGCTGCGCCGCGGCGCCACCGAGCCCGCGCCGCAGCCCGCGACGCACGGCGTCCGGATCGACGTCGAGTCGCACCGCGCCTGGATGGGCGAGGAGGAACTCCAGCTCACCGCCAAGGAGTTCGACCTGCTGCGGGTCCTGGTCCGCGACGCCGGCCGGGTCGTCACCCGCGACCAGCTGATGCGCGAGGTCTGGGACACCACCTGGTGGTCGTCGACGAAGACCCTCGACATGCACATCTCCTGGCTCCGCAAGAAGCTCGGTGACGACGCCGCCAACCCCCGCTACATCGCGACCGTACGGGGCGTCGGCTTCCGCTTCGAGAAGAGCTGACGCTCGTTCCGAGGGGGCCGACGTTCCAGAAGAGCCGACGTTCCGAGAAGGACCGACGTTCCAGAGGAACCGACGTTCCGAGAAGAGCTGAGAACGGGCATCCATGCGCCGCAGACTGATCAACTCCACGCTCGCCGTGGTGCTCGTGGTGATCGCCGTCTTCGGTGTCTCCCTGGTCATCGTCGAGACCCGCACCATCAGCAACAGCGCCCAGGAGAGCGTCGACTCCGAGGCGCTGCGGCTGATCAGCGTCGTCGAGAGCCGGCTGCTGGAGGACGAGCGGATCACCTCCGCGCTGCTCTCCCAGCAGATCACCAGCAAGCGCTACGCCCTGATCAAGATCCCCGGCCGGCCTCCGCTCGAAGTCGGCAAGCGCCCCTCCGGCAGTGTGATCAGAAGCACCGCCGAGGGGGAGCGCGGCGAGCAGGTCACCGTCGAGGAATCCAGCTCCGCGGTCACCCGCGAGGTCGGACGCACCCTGATGATCATCGGCGCGGTGGCGCTGCTGGCCATCGTCTCCGCCGTGCTGCTGGCCGTGCGCCAGGCCAACAAGCTGACCTCGCCGCTGACCGACCTGGCCGAGACCGCCGAGCGCCTGGGCTCCGGCGACCCGCGCCCGCGCCACAAGCGGTACGGGGTGCCGGAGCTGGACCGGGTCGCCGACGTCCTGGACGCCTCCGCCGAACGGATCGCCCGGATGCTGACCGCGGAACGCAGGCTGGCCGCCGACGCCTCCCACCAGCTCCGTACGCCGCTCACCGCGCTCTCCATGCGCATCGAGGAGATCTCGGTCACCGACGACCCGGACACGGTGAAGGAGGAGGCGAACATCGCCCTCACCCAGGTCGAGCGGCTCACCGACGTGGTGGAACGGCTGCTGACCAACGCCCGTGATCCGCGTACCGGCTCCGCCGTCGTCTTCGACCTCGACGAGGTGGTCAAGCAGCAGATCGAGGAGTGGCGCCCCGCCTACCGGAGCGCGGGCCGCGCCATCGTCCGCTCCGGCAAGCAGGGGCTGCGGGCCGTCGGCACGCCGGGCGCGGTGGCCCAGGTGCTGGCCGCGCTGATCGAGAACTCACTGATGCACGGCGGCGGTACGGTCGCGCTGCGCACCCGGGTCACCGGCAACCAGGCGGTCATCGAGGTCACGGACGAGGGCCCCGGGGTTCCGCCCGATCTGGGCGCCCGGATCTTCGAGCGGACGATCAGCGGCCGCAATTCCACCGGCATCGGCCTCGCGGTGGCCAGGGACCTCGCGGAGGCGGACGGCGGCCGCCTCGAACTGCTCCAGCAGCAGCCCGCGGTCTTCGCCCTGTTCCTCAGCCGGGTGGCCCTGAAGAGGCAGGAACCGGAACGCCCGGTGCGGTGAACGGCGAGCGGCGGAAGACGCCCGCTATCGCCGTACGGAATCCGCCCCGACCCGCGGCACCGGCTCCGTGCGCCCCTGCTTCAGAAACCCCTCAGCCCCACCGGTCCCACCGGTCACTGGGGGTCCGGCGGCCGGCACGGGCTTCTCCGGCTTCTCGACGGGCAGCGCCTTGAACACCCACGTCCGGTAGGACCAGAAGCGGAAGAGCGTCGCGATGCCGATCCCGAGGATCTTGAAGACATTGCTCTGGACCGGGGTGTTCCAGCCGAAGCCGTACGTCGCCGTGTACAGCACACCGGTCTCGATGACCGCGCCCACCGCGCTGAACAGCAGGAACAGCGTCAGCTCGCGGGTCCGGCCGCTCTTGTCGCGGTCCCGGTAGGTCCAGTAGCGGAAGCCGATGTAGTTGCCGAGGATGGCGACGAGGGTGGCCAGCAGGCCGGCCCGCACCGTCGGGATGTCCGTGTAGCGCCAGAGCAGGTTGGACACCACGATGTTGACCACCAGGCCGACCGCGCCGACCACGCCGAACTTGGCGACTTCCCGGGCCAGCAGCTCCAGCCGCGCCCGCAGTGCGCCCCGTTCGCTCATGGTGATCGCTCAGCCCGTCTGTCGGTTACGTCAACCCGGTCATGCTAACCAGCCCGTCCTCGCGCCGCCCGTGGATGGGGTGAGTGGTGTGGCGATGCTGTGACACGGCCGCCGCAGGGGCGGCCGGAGGGCGTCGTCGGGAGCTCCCCGGGGCGGCGGATACCCTGGAGGAGTGACGTTCCCGGTAGTCGGCATGGTCGGCGGCGGTCAGCTCGCCCGTATGACCCACGAGGCGGGCATCCCCCTCGGCATCAAGTTCAAGCTCCTCAGCGACACCCCCCAGGACTCGGCGGCCCAGGTGGTGAGCGAAGTCGTCGTCGGCGACTATCGCGACCTGGACACGCTGCGTGCCTTCGCGCGCGGCTGTGACGTGATCACCTTCGATCACGAGCACGTACCGACCGAGCACCTGCGGGCCCTGGAGGCGGACGGCATCCCCGTGCGCCCGGGCCCCGATGCGCTGGTGCACGCCCAGGACAAGGGGGTGATGCGCGCGAAGCTCACCGAGATCGGCGCGCCCTGCCCCCGCCACCGCATAGTGAAGGACCCGGCCGATGTCGCCGCCTTCGCGGAGGAGACCGGGGGCTTCCCCGTCGTCCTGAAGACGGTCCGCGGCGGGTACGACGGCAAGGGTGTCTGGGTGGTCCGCTCCGAGGCGGACGCGGCGGAGCCCTTCCGGGCCGGCGTCGCGGTCCTGGCCGAGGAGAAGGTCGACTTCGTACGGGAGCTGGCGGCCAACATCGTCCGCTCGCCGCACGGCCAGGCCGTCGCCTACCCGGTCGTCGAGTCGATCCAGGTCGACGGGGTCTGCGACACCGTGATCGCCCCGGCCCCCGAGCTGGACGAGCGGCTCGCCGGCGAGGCACAGCAGCTGGCCCTGCGCATCGCCTCCGAGCTCGGTGTCGTCGGCCACCTCGCGGTCGAGCTCTTCGAGACCCGCGACGGACGCATCCTCGTCAACGAGCTGGCCATGCGCCCGCACAACTCCGGCCACTGGACGCAGGACGGCGCGATCACCTCGCAGTTCGCCAACCACGTCCGCGCCGTGCTCGACCTGCCGCTCGGCGACCCGCGCCCGCGCGCCACCTGGACGGTCATGTCCAACGTCCTCGGCGGCGACTACCCGGACATGTACCAGGGGTACCTGCACTGCATGGCCCGCGACCCGCAGCTCAAGATCCACATGTACGGCAAGGACGTGAAGCCCGGCCGCAAGGTCGGACACGTCAACACCTACGGCGACGACCTGGCGGACGTGCGGGAGCGCGCCCGGCACGCGGCCGACTACCTGCGAGGAACGATCACCGAATGACTTCCCCCGGCACCGCCGCGCCGCTCGTCGGCATCGTCATGGGCTCGGACTCCGACTGGCCCGTCATGGAAGCGGCGGCCAAGGCCCTCGGCGAGTTCGAGATCCCGTACGAGATCGATGTCGTCTCCGCCCACCGCATGCCGCGCGAGATGATCGCGTACGGCGAGCACGCGGCGGACCGCGGCCTCAAGGCGATCATCGCGGGCGCGGGCGGCGCCGCCCACCTGCCCGGCATGCTCGCCTCCGTCACCCCGCTGCCCGTCATCGGTGTGCCGGTCCCGCTGAAGTACCTCGACGGCATGGACAGCCTGCTCTCCATCGTGCAGATGCCCGCCGGCGTGCCGGTCGCGACCGTCTCGGTCGGCGGCGCGCGCAACGCGGGCCTGCTCGCCGCCCGCATCCTCGCCGCCCATGACGGCGAGCTGCTGGCCCGGATGCGGGAGTTCCAGCAGGAGCTGAACGACCAGGCGACGGAGAAGGGCAAGCGGCTCCGCAGCAAGGTCCAGGGCGCCGACTCCTTCGGCTTCGGGAAGTAGGAGACGGTGGCGCAGCTGGAGCGGGCGAGGGAACTCCTCGCCGAGTACCCCGTCGCCGACGGGCACAACGACCTGCCGTGGGCGCTGCGCGAACAGGTCGGCTACGACCTCGACGCCCGCGACATCGCCACCGACCAGTCCGGCCATCTGCACACCGACATCCCCCGGCTGCGCGCGGGCGGCGTCGGCGCCCAGTTCTGGTCCGTCTACGTACGGACCGACATGGCGGGCGACGAGGCCGTCAGCGCCACCCTGGAGCAGATCGACGTGGTCGCCGAGCTGATCGGCCGCTACCCCGCCGACCTGCGCCGCGCGCTGACCGCCGACGACATGGAGGCGGCCCGCGCCGAGGGCCGAATCGCCTCCCTGATGGGTGCCGAGGGCGGCCACTCCATCAACAACTCGCTGGGCACCCTGCGCGCCCTGCACACCCTGGGCGTCCGCTACATGACGCTCACGCACAACGACAACATCGCCTGGGCGGACTCGGCGACCGACGAGCCCGGTGTCGGCGGCCTCTCGCCGTTCGGCCACGAGGTCGTACGGGAGATGAACCGCACCGGCATGCTGGTCGACCTCTCCCACGTGGCCGCCACCACGATGCGCGACGCGCTCGACACCTCCACGGCGCCGGTGGTCTTCTCGCACTCCTCGTCACGGGCGATCTGCGACCACCCGCGCAACATCCCCGACGACGTCCTCGGCCGGCTCCCCGCCAACGGCGGCATCGCCATGGCGACCTTCGTACCGAAGTTCGTCCTGCCGGAGGCGGTCGCCTGGACCCGGGCCGCGGACGAGAACCTGCGTGCGCACGGTCTGCACCACCTCGACACCACCGCGCGGGCCATGAGGATCCACGCCGACTTCGAAGCGGCCAGCCCGCGCCCGATGGCCACCGTGGCGACCATCGCCGACCACCTCGACCACATGCGCGAGGTCGCCGGCGTCGACCACATCGGCATCGGCGGCGACTACGACGGGACGGCCTTCCTCCCCCAGGGCCTCCAGGACGTCGCCGGCTACCCGAACCTGATCGCGGAGCTGCTCGGCCGCGGCTGGTCCGCCGCCGATCTCGCCAAGCTCACCTGGCAGAACGCCGTACGGGTGCTGCGCGACGCCGAGGACGTGGCGCGCGAGCTGCGCACCCGCCGCGGCCCGTCGCACGCCACGATCGAGCAGCTGGACGGCCGGACCGGCTGACCGGTCCCGGCACGTCATGTGTGGGGGCGCTCTCCGGGGCGCCCCCACACGTCGTCCACTACCCCGCGCAGAGGCAGAACGGGTGCCCCGCCGGGTCCGCGTACACCCGGAAGCTCCGCTCCCGGTCGTCCGCCTCCAGCACGGTGGCGCCCAGCGCGAGCGCCTCCTTCTCCGCCGCGTCCAGATCGGCCACGGTCAGATCCAGGTGGACCTGCTGCGGTGCGTCCGGGCTCGGCCACCGCGGCGGTACGTGACCGGGCGCGGCCTGGAACGCGAGGAGCGTGCCCCCGGTGCCGGTCAGCTCCACCCAGTCCTCCCCGCCGGGCACGATCTCTCCGCCGAGCAGCCCCGCGTAGAAAGCGGCGAGCGCGGCCGGGTCGGGGCAGTCCAGAACGACCGATCCCAGCGTGGCGACAGCCATGACAATTCCTCCTCGGGCAGATGGATGCAGTCGGTTACCGCTAAACCCCTTCAACAGGTAACCGTTACTGCATGCTGCCGCAAAGGAAGTAACGTCGCAACCATGAGGTCGCAATCGTGAGGTCGCAGTCATGAGGTCGCAGTCATGAGGTCGCAGTCATGAGGTCGCAGTCATGAGTGAGAAGGAACCCGCGCCCGGCGCACTCGCCCTGATCGAGGCACTGGTCAACACGCTCGACGTCGAGACGGGCGCGGACACCCTCGACACGGCGGACGGGCGGGCCGCCCTCGGCCTCACCGAGCCCGAGGTCCCGGATGCGCGCGAACTGCGCGAGGCGCTCCGTACCGCCTGCCTCGCCCACGCCGGCCACCGCTCGCCGGACGACGCCGCGGCCACGCTCGACCGGCTCCTCGCCGGGGCGCCCCTGCGCGTCACCGTGGACGCGGCGGGCGCCGCCGCACTGCGCCCCGTCGCCGAACCGGCCGGGCTGACCGCACGCGTCGCGTCGGCCATCGCCACCGCGGCGGCCGAGGGCACCTGGTCCCGGCTCAAGGCCTGCGAGGCGGAGGACTGCCGCTGGGCCTACTACGACCGCAGCCCGGCGGGACGTCGCCGCTGGTGCTCCATGTCGGTGTGCGGCGCCCGCGCCAAAATGCGCACCTACCGCGCTAAGCGCGGCTGAGGGCTGTCCCGCGGGACAGCCCTCAGGGTCTTTCGTCCGGCTCAGGCCGTCGGGCGGCCCATCGCCCGGTACGTCCAGCCGGCCGCGCGCCACAGCTCGCTGTCGAGCGCGTTGCGGCCGTCCAGGATGATCCGGCGGGACGCGACCTCGCCGAGCGCCGCCGGGTCAAGCTCGCGGAACTCCCGCCACTCCGTCAGATGCAGCACCACATCGGCGCCGCGCACCGCGTCCAGCGCCGTGTCCGCGTAACCGAGGGTCGGGAAGAGCCGCCGGGCGTTCTCCATGCCCTTCGGGTCGAAGACCGTGACCTGGCCGCCTTGGAGGTGGATCTGCCCGGCCACGTTCAGCGCCGGCGAGTCCCGTACGTCGTCCGAGTCCGGCTTGAACGTCGCACCCAGCACCGCCACCCGCTTGCCGAGGAAGGAATCGCCGCCCACGGCCTCCCGGGCCAGCTCCACCATGTGGCCGCGGCGCCGCATGTTGATCGAGTCGACCTCGCGGAGGAAGGTCAGCGCCTGGTCCGCGCCCAGCTCACCGGCGCGCGCCATGAAGGCCCGGATGTCCTTCGGCAGACAGCCGCCGCCGAAGCCGATGCCGGCCCGCAGGAACTTCGAGCCGATCCGCTCGTCGTGCCCGATCGCCTCGGCCAGCTTCTTCACATCGCCGTCGGCGGCCTCGCAGACCTCCGCCATCGCGTTGATGAACGAGATCTTCGTGGCCAGGAAGGAATTGGCCGCGGTCTTCACCAGCTCGGCGGTCGGGAAGTCCGTCACCACGAACGGCGATCCCTCGGCGACCGGTACCGCGTACACCTCGCGCAGCAGCTTCTCGGCCCGCTCGCTCGCCACCCCGACGACGATCCGGTCCGGGTGCAGGGTGTCGTTCACGGCGAAGCCCTCGCGCAGGAACTCCGGGTTCCAGGCCAGCTCCGCATCGGCGCCCACCGGTGCCAGCTCCGCCAGCCGCGCCGCGAGCCGTGCCGCCGAGCCCACCGGGACGGTCGACTTCCCGACGACCAGGGCGGGCCGGGTCAGATGCGGCGCCAGCGACTCGAACGCGGCGTCCACGAAGCTCATGTCGCAGGCGTACTCGCCGTGCTTCTGCGGAGTGTTCACACAGACGAAGTGCACATCGCCGAAGGCCGCCACCTCCTCCGGGGAGGTGGTGAACCGCAGCCGTCCGGTGGACCCCTCGATGCCCTCGACGTGCTTGCGCAGCAGCTCCTCCAGGCCCGGTTCGTACATCGGGACCCGGCCGGTGCTCAGCATCTCGACCTTCTCGGGCACGACATCGAGGCCGAGCACCTCGAAGCCCAGCTCGGCCATGGCCGCGGCGTGGGTGGCGCCGAGGTAGCCGGTGCCGATCACAGTGATCCTGAGGGCCATGAAGTGCTCCTGTGAGATGCGGACAGACGTGCGGTGAACGAGCATAGTCGTGCTCCCGAAGCCCGGGTTTTCCGCCTGCCCGCACCCCTTTCTCCACCCTTCTCCCACCCCTGTCGTGAAGCTCACGCGGGCATTGCATAGGCCATCCCGGGAGCCGCGCTCTAAAATTGGGTTACTTAACGGTAGTTAGCGTCTTTGGGGAGTGAGCGTCTTGGCGGGTTCGACCGATTTCGACCTGTACCGTCCGGCCGAGGAGCACGAGATGCTCCGGGAGACGGTGCGTGCGCTCGCCGAGGCGAAGATCGCCCCGCACGCGGCGGCGGTCGACGAGGAGGCGCGCTTCCCGCAGGAGGCGCTGGACGCCCTGACCGCTGCGGACCTGCACGCGGTGCACGTACCCGAGGCGTACGGCGGCGCGGGTGCCGACGCCCTCGCCACGGTCATCGTGATCGAGGAGGTGGCCCGTGTCTGCGCCTCCTCCTCCCTCATCCCCGCCGTGAACAAGCTCGGCTCCCTCCCGGTGATCCTCTCCGGCTCCGAGGACCTGAAGAAGAAGTACCTGGGCCCCCTCGCCAAGGGCGACGGCATGTTCTCGTACTGCCTCTCCGAGCCCGACGCGGGTTCCGACGCGGCCGGCATGAAGACCCGGGCCGTGCGCGACGGCGACTTCTGGGTGCTCAACGGCGTGAAGCGCTGGATCACCAACGCGGGCGTCTCCGAGTACTACACGGTCATGGCCGTCACCGACCCGACCAAGCGCTCCAAGGGCATCTCCGCCTTCGTCGTCGAGAAGTCGGACGAGGGCGTCTCCTTCGGCGCCCCGGAGAAGAAGCTCGGCATCAAGGGCTCCCCGACCCGCGAGGTCTACTTCGACAACGTCCGCATCCCCGCCGACCGCATGATCGGCGAGGAGGGCACCGGCTTCGCCACCGCGATGAAGACCCTGGACCACACCCGCATCACCATCGCGGCCCAGGCCCTCGGCATCGCCCAGGGCGCCCTCGACTACGCCAAGGGCTACGTCCAGGAGCGCAAGCAGTTCGGCAAGCCGATCGCCGACTTCCAGGGCATCCAGTTCATGCTCGCCGACATGGCCATGAAGCTGGAGGCGGCCCGCCAGCTCACCTACTCGGCCGCCGCCAAGTCCGAGCGCCTCGACGGTGACCTCACCTTCTTCGGCGCCGCGGCCAAGTGCTTCGCCTCCGACGTCGCGATGGAGATCACCACGGACGCGGTCCAGCTGCTCGGCGGCTACGGCTACACGCGGGACTACCCGGTGGAGCGGATGATGCGCGACGCGAAGATCACCCAGATCTACGAGGGCACGAACCAGGTCCAGCGCATCGTGATGTCGAGGAACCTGCCGTAGCAGGAGCTTCGCAGGTCAGAGGCCGTTTCCAGCGACTCGAACCTCGCACCTCGCGAGTCGCGATCGGCCTCCGGCAATCCGCTCCGCGCTCTGCTCCGACCACTCGAATCACACCAAGGGAATGCCCCCACCACCCGGTGGGGGCATTCCCTTGCCTGCTCAGGGGCGGAGGCCCCGGAACTCTTCCAAGGATCATTTCGCCGTAGCCGGCAGCTACGGGATAGCCAGGGGGTGTGGGCTCAGCTCGCCGTTACCGTTCGAACCCCCAGGGCGACCAGCACGGCTCCCGCCAGACGATTCATCCCACGCCGGAATCGAGGTGTGTCGATCGCCGCGCGCGCAGCGGCGACCACAGATGTCCAGAACAGCAGCCACACCAGCACCATGGCCACATGGACCATCGCAAGCGTCGCGATCTGTGGCGCGATGGGGCGGCTCGACGTGAGGAACTGCGGGACCAGAGTGAGATAGACCGACGCGGCCTTCGGGTTGAGCACGTTGGAACACATCCCCTGGCCAAAGCCCCCGAGCTGAGCCCATGGCAAGCGCCATCGCCTCCGTGCCGTTGGTTCAGCACCTCGACGCGTCGCACGCCACGTGGTCACGCCCAGCCAAATGAGATAGATGCCGCCCAGGAGCTTCACCACCGTCAACGCCTGAGCCGACGACATGACGAGGGCCGACAAGCCAATCGCGGCAAAGGTTGCGTGCACCAAGAGCCCGCACGCCGAGCCGAACGCGGCGCGAACACCGTCGAACCGCGACCCCGCGATCACCTGCTGCGTGACCAGCGTGAAGCTCGTGCCGGGAATCAATGTGAGGGGTGTGACTGCGACCACGAAGCCGAGTACCTGATGCCACTGCACGCAACGAGCCTATGCAACGAGCGTGCGCCAAGCCACCGATTCCCACGACCTGCTCGGAGCAGACCGAATCGGGATCAACCATGTCCCACAGGCAGGGCACGCACCGGGATGAGGCCGACGCTACTCCTCGGTGAAGATCTCCTCGGCGGAGGTGGCGGTGACGGCACGCATGAGCCACCGGCGCAGAGTCTCGGGGTCGCCGCAATCGGTGATCTGCCTGTGAATCCTGTCGGGAACGGTGATGCCGCGCTCTCCCAGTACGAGCAGGATGTCCTCGGCGCGGCCTTGCGCCCGGCCTTGCGCCCGGCCTTCGTCCCGGATTTCTTCCGACATGAAGGACTTGTAGAAGGAGAGGTCCACGGCCACCAGGTTCCTCCAGTGCTGTGCGGCCGGGCGGTTGCCCAGGCCCTGTGCGGTGAGTTCGACGATGGGGTCGGCGATTGCTTCCGGTGTGTCCCGCAGTGCGGCGGACAGGGTTTTCAGTATGGCACCGACGTCCGGATTGTCGGCGTGTGTGATGGCGGCCAGGGTGGCGAGGGCGAGGTCCTTGCGGGCTTCGGCCACATCGGTGATGACCGGCATGTTGTGCGGGCCGGCGACGAGGGGGTTCAGGGCGAGGGTCTGCCATTGACGGACGCCGATGGCGATGGGGCGTGCGGCCCATTCGGCGGTGGCGCGGTCCTGGCAGACGACCAGTAACAGGACGGGCAGCCCGTACCTGTTGTGGAGATAGCTGACGTAGTACGGCCAGCTGGCGGTCTCGCGCGGGTCCTTCTTGCCCTGGGCCTCGATGGCGAGGACGAAGGGCCCGTCGTGCTCCGTTTCGATGCGCAGGAGGGTGTCCACCCGACGTTCGACGGGACGGGCCTCGGTGAGGTCGGTGGGCAGGGCGGTGGCCGACGTGGGTGGTGGGATGTCGACCCCGAGCACTTCGGAGACGCGGGAGAAGAGGCCGGGGTACTCCTGGAAGATGCGGTGCATTGCTTCGTGGGGCGAGCTGACCATTGAGGTCCGTTCGGGTCGAGTGACGTTTCGGTCAGGCGGCTGTGTGGAGGTCGGTCCGGCAGTCGCGGCAGTCGCGGCACTGGCCGGAGTGGCGGGAGCGGAAGGCACGGTCGCAGCGGTCGCAGCGGTCGCAGTTCTGGAGCGGGATGACGATGACCTCGGGGCGTGCGAGTGCGGCGACGTCCTGGGCTCCTGGTAGCGGTGGTGGCAGGAGTGTGGTGATCCGGTGGCGCAGGAGCTTGGCGGGGTGTTTCAGGGGGTTCGGGAGGTCGGTGGTGAGGGCGTGGCGGATGGTGTCGGGGTGGGCGTCGCGTTCGAGCCAGGTGGCGACGCCGGGAGTGAGGGCGCGGATGTCGTTCTCGGAGAGGACGAGTTGGGGCGCATGGCGGCGCAGGTCGGTGAGGAGGGTGGTGGCCACGCGCTGGAGTTCCGGTGTGAGCTCCTGCGGTTGGGGGAGCGGGGGTGGCGGTGCCGTGCGCGTGGTGGGGGCCGGTACGGGGACGGGGGCGGGCTGCGGCTGGGGTGCAGGGGATGGAGCGGGGCGCGGTTCGGGAGCGGGCGCGCGCGGCGGTGGCGGCGGCGTGGGTAACGAGGTCGGCCGGCTGGGGTCCGTCCGGGGCCGGGGAGTTGTGACGGGGTGGGCGGTGGCGCCGGGCTGGTTGTACGAGACGGTGCGGGTGATGATGCGGCCGTCGGTGAGGCGTACGCGGCTGCGGTGGAGGTAGCCGTGGGCTTCGAGTTCGCGCAGGGCGGCGGCGATGCGGGTCTCGCCCTCGGGGAAGCGTTCGGCGAGGCGCTTGATGCCGATCCTGGCTCCGGCGGGGAGCGACTGGATGTGGGCGGCGAGCCCGATCGCCGCGAGGGAGAGTCCGCGGTGCTGGGCGAGGTGGTTGCCGATGACGGTGAAGCCAGCGGCATGGCGGAAGTTGATGTGGATGACACCGGACGTCGGTGTGGTGTCTCCGGGTACGGGGGACGGGGCGCGCGGGGGCGCGGTAGTCTGCGGGGTATCCATCGGGAAGCTCCTACTTCCTCGGTGGTCAGGCCCCCGGTTGAGACGGCGAATCTCGGTCGGGGGCCGACGCATGTCTGGAGTTGTCGCGGCGAGCATATGCCAGCCAACCCGCCTGAAATCCAGCCCAGTTGCCCCATGTCACCCGAGTGAGTGACGAGAGCGGGGCGGAGTCGGGTTTGGGTGGGGAGGGTAATTTCCCCAGGTCCTCAAAAGCTCTATGCCTCGCGGAACGCGGGGACGCGGCTCACCGCGTCGCGGGTTTCCGCGACCCGGTGGAACGGCTCTGGCGCGGCGCAGAGTTGGAAAGCCCGGCCGAGCGGGAGCGGAATGTTCGGTTCGGGTGATGTGCTGGGCTTTCTCATTCGGCGCGGCCACGCATGCGTACCGTGAATCTCGAAGCCCCCTTTGCGTACGGCGATTGTCCCGTGCTCGTCCAGTGCTGTCCCGGCTGTCCGGGGTGACGTGTCGGGAACACCAGGGGTTGGGCCAAGAACGGCAAACGCGTCGGAAGTGAGGCACGAATGAGCGTGGATTGGACCGGTACGGAACACGGTGACGCCGGGGCGGAGGAGCTGGAGTGGCGCACGAGCAGCTACAGCAGCGACGGCAGTGAGGCCGACTGCGTGGAGATGGCTCTCGCCCTAGGCACGGTTCACGTCCGCGATTCCAAGAACGCCCAAGGCCCACGCCTCGTCTTCGGTCCCAACGCCTGGGCGGGCTTTGTCTCCTACGCGACCGAGCGCTGATCCTGCTCGGCCGCCGGCCCCGGCGGGGCGACTCCCGTCAGCCCTCCTCGTCCTCTCCGTCGAAGCGGTCGAAGGCCTCCTCCGTACGGGCGCGGAACATCGCGGTCCGGTGACCGTCGCGGAGGATGATCTCGTCGTGCGCGTACCAGCGTGAGCCGCGCTGCTGACTTGTCGGGTACTCCGGGAACGGCAGGCGCCGGAAGGCGGCGGTGATGTCCTCGGGCAGGCCGGTTTCGTCGCCGGGGGTCACCCACCCCATCAGGTCCTCGTCGGCGCACAGGGCCTCGGACAGGACGATCTCGACGAACGCGATGCTGACCCGGCCCAGCCACGCCTCCCAGTCGTCGGCGGTGGGCCGGACGAGGTCGGCGCGGGCCACCACCGGCGGGTCCTCCTGGTCGAGGTCCGTGACGCGTATGCCCCAGTAGGCGCAGGACTGGTTCTCGACGCGGAAGACCAGTACGCCGCGGTCCTCGTCCACGTAGAGGTCCTGCGGGGCGAGCAGGGAGTCCTGATTGTCGGTCAGGTCCCTGCGGCGCCCGAGCAGTTGGTAGGCCTCGCGCAGGGCCGCGGGCATGGGAAGGCCGAGCCGGGCCTGCGCCGCGTCGAGGTCGGCGGGGGTGTGGCCGTCGGCCCCGGCCAGGGGGTGCCGGCTCCAGTCGCGGGCGAAGGCGCGGATGAAACGCCATGCCGCCTGCCTGTCGGGCTGCTCGCCGGTGGCTGCCGTGAGCGCGTCGAGGTCGAGCATGAGGTTCGGGGGCTGCGGCTCCTGGTTCATGCGTGCGACTGTAGGCGCCGCCACTGACAAGGTCCCGGCGCTCCTTCCCGCATCCCCGGTGCCTTCCGGCCACGGTCACGGTCTCGGCCCACCGGGTCACGCGGGCGTTGCTTCGAGACCGCCCGGATCGAACGGATGGTGCGCACCGGTCCCGCAGGACCGGAGGGGTCGCGGCGCCCGGACGTCGACGACCAGGAGCCCGCGAAGACCCATCCATCGATGGACGGGTGGGGTGGCATCGACTGTCGCGCATGAGCGGACAGCGGCAGGGCCCGGACGGCGAACCGTCCGGGCCCTGCCGCCAGTTGTCGTCGTCAGTTCTCGGTGACGGTGACCTTCTCGTCGTTGTTGAGCTGCTCCACCAACTGCTTGACCTTGGCCTTGTCCCAGACCACATTCCCGCCCGAGAAACCCGAGATCGGCATGTTCATCGACTTGCCGTCGCCGCCGGTGACGTCCTTCATGGCGAAGAACATCTGGCCCAGGGACCAGAGCGACATGTCCTTGTCCACGATCAGGGTGTCCAGGCCGGCGCCCATCGTCGGGTACAGCTTGAACGGGTTGAGGATCGTGGCGGGCGTCGCCGTCTGGCTCGCCAGCGCCGCGAGGAACTTCTGCTGGTTCTTCGTGCGGGCCAGGTCCGCCTGGGCGAAGGCGTATCGGGTGCGGACGAAGGCCAGCGACTGCTCGCCGTTCAGCGTCTGCTTGCCCGCCTTGAAGTCGGCGCCGGACTTCTTGTCCTTGAAGCCCTTGGGGATGTCCAGCTCCACCCCGCCGATCGCGTCCACGATCTTGGCGAAGCCGCCGAAGCCGATCTCGACGTAGTGGTCGATGTGCAGTCCGGTGTTGAACTCGACCGTACGGACCAGGAGTTCGGGCCCGTCCATGGCGTAGGCGGCGTTCAGCTTGGTGAAGCGGCCGCGGCCCGGGTAGAGCTTGCCGGAGTCGGAGCCCTTGAACGAGGGGATCTCGACGTTCGAGTCGCGCGGCAGGGAGACCAGCGTCGGCCCGTTGGATCCGTCGTGCAGGATCATCATCGAGTCGGTCCGCTTGCCCTCCGCGGAACCCGTGTGGAGCTTCTTCTTGTCCTCGGCCGTCATGCCTTCGCGGCTGTCGGAACCGACGATCAGGTAGTTGGTGCCGTCACCGCTCTTGGGCCGCTCGATGACCTTGGAGAGGTCCACCTCGCGCTTGAGCTTGGAGTCGGCCCAGAAGTACGTGCCTATGGAGACCCCGAGGACCACGACCACCAGGGTCAGCGCGCCTATCTTGATCCGGCGGCGCCAGTCGGGCGCCGAGCGCCCCTGGGCGTAGCCGCCGCCTTGGCCGCCGCCTTGGCCGCCGCCCCGGCCGCCGCCGTAGACCTGGCCCGTGTTGTAACCGTTGTCGTACGCTCCGGCGCCGTCACGGCCGTCGGCGTACTGCTGCGACCCGCCCTGACGCTGCCGGGGCGCGGCCGGGCGGTGCTGGGGCGGGACGGGAGGGCGCTGGACGTGCCGCATGACGCGGGCGCCCTCGGGCGGCTCACCGGCGCCGCCCTGCCCGTAGCGGTTGCCGCCGCGGTTGTCGTCGGACCATCCCTCGGGCCAATCGTTCATGCGGTCCAGTGTGCAGGCCAGGTGCGCCGGTATTACAGGGGGTGCGGGAAATCGCATCAGGGCTGTTGCGAAGCTGATGCATTGCGGCCGCGTGTAAGGCCCCGCATAAGGTGGACGGTATGACAGATCAGGCCCCGCGCCCGGAGGGCGACATTCCGGGCAAGCCGACCGCCGCTTCCCGGACCACCCTCAGCCACATCATGACCGGCAGCGACACCAATCTGCTGGGTACGGTGCACGGTGGCGTGATCATGAAACTGGTCGACGACGCGGCGGGCGCCGTGGCCGGCCGGCACTCCGGCGGCCCCGCCGTGACGGCCTCGATGGACGAGATGGTCTTCCTGGAGCCGGTCCGCGTCGGTGACCTCGTGCACGTCCGCGCCCAGGTGAACTGGACGGGGCGCTCCTCGATGGAGGTCGGCGTCCGGGTCATGGCCGAGCGCTGGAACGAGTCCACCCCCGCCCAGCAGGTCGGCAGCGCCTACCTGGTGTTCGCCGCGGTCGACGCGGACGGCAAGCCGCGCCCCGTACCGCCGGTGGTGCCGGAGACCGAGCGCGACAAGCGGCGCTACCAGGAGGCGCAGATCCGGCGCACCCACCGCCTCGCCCGCCGCCGCGCGATCAGGGAGCTGCGCGAGAGGCGCGCGGCGGAAGGCATAGAGGACTGAGCGCGTGTACGTGCCGGGTGTCGCAAAAGGCATGGAGGACCGAGCGCGTGTACGTGCCGGGTGTCGCGGAAGGCATAGAGGACTGAGCGCGCCCGGCCACAGGCCCCGCGATCACGGGCAGGCCACCTGGTCGCCCGTGACCGCGCCGAAGCCGCCGCTGTCCGTCTCCTCGGCCCGGACCTGCTGCACCTTCTCGAAGTCCTTGCCCGCCGTCACCCGCATCGTGGCGCCCTGCCCCCGCACCGCCCGCAGCTCGGCCCCGGGCAACGCGGCCGCCAGCGCCTTCGCGGACCGGTCCCAGCGCGGGTCGTAGGTGATCAGGGTGCGCTCGATACCGTGCGGCTCGCCGTCCACCCGCAT
This sequence comes from Streptomyces sp. NPDC048295, assembly GCF_040652135.1. Classification (NCBI taxonomy): domain Bacteria; kingdom Bacillati; phylum Actinomycetota; class Actinomycetes; order Kitasatosporales; family Streptomycetaceae; genus Streptomyces; species Streptomyces sp. NPDC048295. Next base: position 34,153 of record NZ_JBEZLL010000015.1, on the reverse strand, counting down.
CTCCGCGTTGAGCGGGGCGCGCGTGGTGTCGAAGCCGGTGGCGTGGAGCGCGTCGTCGACCGTCCTGCCCAGCCCGTCCTTGGGCGTCCCGTTGTAGACCTGGACCCGGATCTGCCGGGGGTCGACGTCGACCTCGACCGCCTCCGGCCGCTTGGGACGCGCGGGGGCCAGCGACTTGTCCTCGCGCAGTGCCTGGAAGAGCTTCTTCGACTTCGCCTCGTCCCACTTGACCGTCGAGCCGATGCCCTTGACCGGGTAGGAGGCGTTCCCCACGGGTACGGTGGTGAACTCGGACGAGGCGGGGGAGAAGCCGCGCATCGCCTGGCCGAGCTCCAGCATCTGCTCCGTACCGAACCCCTTGTCCGCCCGGACCGAGCTCAGCATCGTCGAGGCGACATCGCGGAACTTCACCGGGTTGAGCAGCACACCGCTGCTGGTCGCCTGCTTGATCAGCGAGGCGAGGAACTTCTGCTGGCGCTGCATCCGGCCCAGGTCGGCGGCCCCGTCGATGTGCCGGGAACGTACGTACTGAAGGGCCTGGCCGCCGTCCAGGTCATGGGTGCCCGCGGCGAGGTCGAGACCGGTGTACGAGTCCTTCATCGGCCGGGCCGTGCAGATCTTCACCCCGCCCAGGGCGTCCACCGTCTTCATGAAGCTGGTGAAGTCGACCTCCAGATAGTGGTCGATCTTGATGCCCGTCATGTGTTCGACGGTCCGCACGGTCAGATTCGGCCCGCCCTCGGCGTAGGCCGCGTTCAGCTTCAGCGGGTGCGTGGCACGCTGCTCACCGGTGTTCCGGTCGGTGTGCTCGGGGGCCTCGGCATAGCTGTCGCGGGGGAGCGAGACGATGCTCGCGCGGTCCTTGTCCGCCGACAGATGCACCAGCATGACCGTGTCGGTGCAGTGGCAGGGCGCCCCGCCCAGCCGGTACTTCTGCTTCTCCTGCGGGGTGATCCGGTCGCGGCCGTCGGTGCCCACGAGCAGCAGATTCATGCCGGTGCCCGCGCGTGGCCGGTTCTTCATGTCCTTGAACGGATCGATCCGGTCGATCCCGGTCGCCAGATTGGTCACCACCGCGTGGCCGATCCCGCCGGCTCCCAGCACCAGCACGGAGAGACCGGTCACCATCCGCATGCCCCAGCGTGGTCGTTCGTCCTGCTTTCTGGACCTGCGCTGCGGCGGAACCGCGCGGGACTGCGGCGGACGGGGGGAAGGGTGCGGTGTGGACACTTGGGGGACCTCCGCGGTGCGAGGGGGAAACCGTTCGCACAGTAGGTCCATATGATCAACGGCCCGGTGTGCAACCCGGCGGGGCGCGCCGGTGTCCCCCATTCGCGGTAACGTGGCGGCCGAATCATGCCGCCTGGTGGGGTGCGAAACCCCCGGCGCTCCCGAGGACCACCCGAGGACCACCATGTCTGCCGTGCAGCACCCCGCCGTCTCCGTGATCATGCCGGTGCTCGACGAGGAACGTCACCTCAGGAACTCCGTCCGGCACATCCTGGAGCAGGAGTACGCAGGTGAGATGGAGGTGGTCATCGCACTGGGGCCCTCCACGGACCGTACGGACGAGATCGCCGCGGAGCTGGTGCGCGAGGATCCCCGGGTCCACACCGTCCCGAACCCGACCGGCCGCACCCCGGCCGCCCTCAACGCCGCGATCAAGGCCTCCCGCCACCCGATAGTCGTGCGGGTCGACGGCCACGGCATGCTCTCGCCGAACTACATCGCGACCGCCGTCCGCCTCCTGGAGGAGACCGGCGCGCAGAACGTGGGCGGCATCATGCACGCCGAAGGCGAGAACGCCTGGGAGGACGCCGTCGCCGCCGCCATGACGTCGAAGATCGGCGTCGGCAACGCGGCCTTCCACACCGGCGGCCAGGCGGGCCCGGCGGAGACCGTCTATCTCGGCGTCTTCCGCCGCGAGGCGCTGGAGAAGGCCGACGGCTACAACGTGGAGTTCATCCGGGCCCAGGACTGGGAGCTGAACTACCGCATCCGCGAGGCCGGCGGCCTGATCTGGTTCTCGCCCGAGCTGAAGGTGCAGTACCGGCCGCGCCCCTCCGTGCGGGCACTGGCCAAGCAGTACAAGGACTACGGCCGCTGGCGGCACGTCGTCGCCCGCTACCACTCCGGCTCGATCAACCTGCGCTACCTGGCCCCGCCCGCCGCCGTCTGCGCGATAGCGGCCGGCATCGTCGTCGGCGCGGCCGTCACCCCGTGGGCCTTCGTCGTCCCGGCCGGGTACGCGGCGGCGATCGTCGCCGGTTCCGTACCGGCGGGCAAGGGCCTGTCGCTGAAGGCGCGGGCGCAGATCCCGGTGGCCCTCGCGACCATGCACATGTCGTGGGGGTACGGCTTCCTGACCAGCCCGCGCTCGCTCGCGAGGAAGGTCATCGCCAGCCGCCGCCCGGCCATGACCGTCTGAGCATCACCGCAGACACCGCGGGGGCCCTCCGATGTGCCGGAGGGCCCCCGCGGTGCGTCGTGTCCCGGTACCTAGAAGCCGAAGCCCGGCTGGATGTCCATGCAGGCGGTCTCGTCGTCGCCGTTGAGCGCCCGTGCGCTGTCCGGGGTCTTCTCCTCGGCGGAGGGCGCGTGGTAGTCGCCGTCCTCTCGCCAGTCGGCACCCACGGCCAGTGTGATGCCCGAGACGTCGGTCGACTTCTTCACCGCCGACAGCGGGATGCCGAGCGCCTTGGCGACCGCCTGGGCGTTGCCCTCCATGTCCACGGTGGGGAAGAGGATCTCGGTCCGCTTCGCCGCCTCGGTGTTCTGCGTGTCGATCGTGGCCCGGGTGAAGCCCTTCCCGGCCAACAGGTCCTTGACCGCCGAGGCGCGGCCCTTGGCCGGGTACTCGGTCTCGGTACGCGTTCCGTTGCGGACGGTCACCGGGGTCTCGGCCGGGGAGGCGGTGGGCTTCTTGGCGGCGGCCGGCTTCTTGCGCTTGGACGCCTTGCCGTCGAGCGGGATGTCGTCGCGCACCATCTGGAAGAGCTGGTCGGCGTCGCCGGGCTTGGGGAGCACCCGCTCCTTGAGCGTGCCCGTCCCGTAGACGTTCGGCATCGTCGTCATGGTGATGCGCTTGGTGGGGACCCTCTTGAGGTCCTCCGCGAGGTCGTAGAGATCCTTGACCGTGTCGATGCCCTTGTCGACCGTCAGCGCGTCCGTCGCCGCCTCGGCGAGACCCATCAGCTTGCCCGGGTCGGTGAGCTTGGTGCCCTTGCGCAGCTCACGGACCATCGAGTTCATGTACATGTGCTGGGCGTGGGTACGGCCGAGGTCGGTGCCGTCCTCGAAGCCGTAGCGGGTGCGCAGCCACTGGAGGGCCTGCTTGCCCTTGATCTTCGTGGTGCCCTTCTCCAGCCTCAGACCGGAGCCGTGGCCCTCGCTGTTGTGGGAGTAGACATTGCCTTTGACGCAGACCGGGACGCCGCCGATCGCGTCCGCCATCGAGACCACACCGGAGAAGTCGATCATCATGAAGTGGTCGATGGTGATGCCGGTGAGCTCGTACCAGGTGGCCACGGAACATCCGGGACCGCCGCGGCCGAGCGTCTCGTTGGTCATTGTCAGACTGGTGCTCGCGGGGTAGACGTGCTTTGTCTTCGGGTCGGTGCACTTCGGGATCTTCAGCATGGTGTCGCGCGGCATGCTGATCACCGACATGTTGCTGCGGTCGGCGGAGACGTGGAGCAGCATCTGCACGTCGGCCAGGGGCGGCGCCCCGAAGGTGTCCTTGGCCCCGCCGAGCTTCTGGTTCTCCGCGTTGTCCCGTGCGTCCGAACCGAGGAGCAGGATGTTCAACGGCGTCTGACCGGCGGCGTTGGCCTTGTGGTCGGCCATCTTCTTGTCGCCGAGGGTCAGATCGGCCTTCTTGATGTTGGCGTTGAGGTGCTCGTAGTAGAGGTATCCGGCGCCGGCGCCGCCGACTATGAGCAGCGCGGTCACCGACGCGACCCAGCGCAGCACCCGGCGTTTGCCCTTCTTGCCGCGCCGCTTGCCGCCACCGCGCCGGTGACCGCTCTCCCCGGAAGCGGCCTGCCGCTCCCCGGAGCCGGAGCCCTCGTTCTCCTCCGGCTCCTCCTCGTAGAGCCCGTCGTCCCAGCCGAGTTGGCCGGCGTGCCGGACGCGTGGTCGCGTCCCCTCCCCAGGCGTACTGCTCCGTGCCACCAGGTCCCCCCTGCTGCTCAGACTCGTTGTTCCGCGCAGTGACCCGGTGTCACTTGGCGCACTCTGCCTTGTCGGCGTTTGCTTGCTGAATGTCGGCCGGCACCTTCGCCGGCCCGGTGATGGGAGTGCCCGCGCCCTTGAAGTCGTCCCCCAGGGTCAGGACCATCGCCTGGAGCCCTTCGGCGTCCGTGGTGCCCTGCTTCATGGCCGAGCCGGGCAGGCCCATCATGGCGGCCAGCGCGCGGGCCTGGTCCGCCTGGTTCGGCGCGTACTCCAGCGTGGTCTTCTCGGCCTTCGCCGGGGCGTTGGCCTTGTTGGTGGACTTGAGCACACCCTGCTCGTTCTGGAGCCAGGTGACGGTCGCCTGTGCGGCGCCGGGCACCTTGCCGCCGTTGTACACATCGACGCGTACGTCGCCCGCGGCCGCCTTGGAGCCCTTGAGGAGCGCGTCCTGCTTGCTCTTCGCGGCCTTCTTCTTCGACTTCACCTCGGTCAGCGAGGTGTCGTCGCGCATCATGGCGAACAGCTGGTCGGACTTGGCCGGGTTCAGTACGACGGTGACCGGTGTCTTCTCGGCCGGGTTGTCGAGCACCGGCACCGTGGTGAAGGTGATGTTCTTGGTGTTGACCTTGCTGAGCTCCTGGGCCAGCGAGGCCAGCTTCGTCCCCGTGCCGATGCCGGTGTCGACGGTGAGCGCCTTGGTCGCCGCGTCCGCCAGCTTGTAGAGCTTGGTCGGGCTGGTCAGGGTGGAGTCGGACTGCATCTGCCGGATCATCGAGGCGATGAACTGCTGCTGGACCTTGATCCGGTCCAGGTCGCCATGGTTGCCGAAGCTGTGCCGCGTCCGTACGAACGCCAGGGCCTCCTCGCCCTGGATCCGGTGCTCGCCCGCCGGCAGGTCCAGGTGCGAGTCCGGGTCGTTGACCGGCTTGGCCAGGCAGATCTCGACCCCGCCGACCGCCGTGGACAGCTCCTTCACCGCGTTGAAGTCGACCATCATGAAGTGGTCGACCTTCAGACCGGTGATCTCCTTGACCGTCTCCATGGTGCAGCCGGCGTTACGGCCCTCCTGGCCGAGGCTCTGGTTGAAGCGGACGTTCTGCGTGCCCGGGACGACCTTCTCCGAGTCGTCCGGCTGCTTGACCTTGCAGTCCGGGATGTCGGTGATCAGGTCGCGGGGGATGCTCAGCGCCGTCGCGTTGGTGCGGTCCTCGGAGACGTGGAAGAGGATGTTGGTGTCGGCGTGGCCGACGCTCCCCTTGTCGCCGTAGCCCTCGTTGCCCTTGCCGGTGCGCTTGTCGGTACCGATGATCAGGATGTTGATCGGGGCGTCGTTGTCGAAGACGTTCTTGTTGCCGGAGCCGCCCACGTCGACCGTGTTCAGGTTGCCGTTGAAGTGCTGGTACAGCGCGTAGCCGCCCACCGACAGGCCGACCAGGACGAAGGCCGTCACACCGCCCGTCCACATCAGCGCCTTCTTGCGGCGGGCCTTGGGGGCCTTGCGGCTGCGGCGGCCGGCCGGGCCGGAACTCTCCTGCCCGCGGCTGCCGTTGGCCGAACGGCGGCTGCGCTGACCGGGCACCTCGCGGCCCGGACCGGACTCCTGGTCCTCGCGGGCCGTATTCCGGCGATCGCCCCTGCCGTCGCGGGACGTGCCTCTGCGCCCGCCGGCATTGTCGCGGACCGGCTCCCTGCTATTGGGAACACGCGCGCCGGAAGTACGGGAAGGGGCGTCCGAATCCCCTCCGGAATGATTCAGTCGCAGTTCGTAATCACCGGTGTGCGGGTTGAGGACCCACTGGTCTGCGGGGTCGATTCCATCCGCCCGCCCACGGCTTTGCGCATCCACGGTTGCTTGAGTCCTCCGTCGGTGCCACGCGAGGCGCCTCCCCCGATCAGGCGCTCGATCTTTCGCTCCAGAAGTGCGCGGCCTGGCGGCCGGCAGCACCGGATCGCGTCACACTATCGGCCCAGTTCGGCATAGAGCGACGTGCGTGACAAATTCCACGCTCCTTACAACTGGTCATACTGCTCATTACGCGCCGATCACCGGCTTCTGTTTGGGAATTGCTTTACTGCTTGCACAGGTCCGCCGCCGCGTTGTTGCCCGAATAGGTAGGCGTGGGGCTGGGGCCCGATCCACCCGGGGTATCGGTCGCGGCATTGTTTTTCCCGTTGTTCTTCCCGTTGTCACGTTCGAGCTCGTCCGCCGGGACCACGGCGACCGGATCGTCCTCGCGCAGCCGCTTGAAGAGCCGGTTCGCATCAGGCTGTACGAGTTCGTCCCGGTTCGCGTTGGCGATGTAGGGCTGCCGGGGCACGGTCAGGAACTGCACCTTGTCGGTCGGTACGTTGCGCATGCCGCGCACCAGCTCGTACAGGTCCTTGAGGCTGTCCAGCCCCGGGTCGGTGGTCAGCGCCTTGGTGGCCGCGTCCAGCACCGGGTAGAGACGGGTCGGATTGAGCAGTACGCCGTTGCTCTGGACCTTGTTCACCAGCGCGCCCAGGAACTGCTGCTGGCGGTCCATGCGTTCGGTGTCGCTGCCGTTGCCGATCGACTTGCGGGCCCGTACGTACCCCAGCGCCTGCTCGCCGTCGAGCTTCTGGCGGCCGGCGGGGAGCTTCAGATGGGCGTCGGCGTCGTCGACCGGCTTCTTCAGGCAGACCTCGACCCCGTCCACGGCGTCGACCATGTCCTTGAAGCCGTTGAAGTCGACGACCATGTAGTGGTCGATCCGGACGCCGGTCATCTTCTCGACCGTACGGATCGTGCAGGCCGTGCCGCCGAACTCGAAGGCCCAGTTGAACTGGGCGAATTGTTTCTTCGTCGCCGTGCCGTCCGCCCGGTGGCAGACCGGGATGTCCACCATCAGGTCGCGCGGCAGGGACATCGCCGTGGCGCTCTTCCGGTCCGCGGCGAGGTGGAGCAGGATCGTGGTGTCCGAGCGCTGGCTGCCGCCGTCGTCACGGCCGTACTTGCGGTTGTCCCCGGCCCGGCTGTCCGAGCCGATGAGCAGGATGTTCTCCGCGTCGTGCACCACGGAGGCGGGCCGCTCCCGCTCGTACGCCTTGAGTTCGGCGGCGGCGGACGTGTCGGTCCTGATGTTGCCGTCGAGCTTCCGGTACAGCCACGCGCCGACGCCCGCCGCGACCAGCACGACGAACGAGGCGCCGAGCGCGGTCCAGCGCAGCCAGTGGCGCCGGTGCCTGACTCCGGTCAGCGGGGTGGCACCGGATTCGCCCCCGGGCCCGGGCTTGTCCCCGCCCGCCGCCGGGTCGTCCGGCGGGCCGGCGCTTTCGCTCACGTCTGCGTCCATCCTTCACGTTCGGCGGCGCGTCGGGCCGCCGGTCGCAGGAGTAGACGGCTGAACCTCACGCTTGGTTGTGTCCTCGGTGGTCCGTAACGCCGATCATGTACCGGAGTTGAGGCGCAGCCCCCGAGGACTCGACGCGGTGTGGGCCGGAAGAGTGGTCCTCAGCGTGCTTGTCATACCGCGCTGTTGGTGACCCGCTCGCTCTCCACGCGCTTCGCCAGCCCCTCCTCGCCCAGCTGCCCCAGATGACGGCAGAGGACCACGGACCCGCCGGCGGCCAGCGGCGCGAACAGACCCGCGCTCAGTCCCTCCCAGCTGTCGTACGAACGTCCCGTGAGCAGCCGTGATCCGGCGGTCAGACCGAGCGCGGCGGCATCCTCGCGGGCCCGGGCCACCAGCTGCGCCGAGGTCAGCTCGACGCCGTCCACCGTCAGCGCGGGGGCCTCCGGGTCCACCGGTGCGAAGGGGGCGAACCGGTCGCCCTGGCCCGGCACCTCGACCGCGTAGTCCCCGAAGCCCTCGGGCGCCTGCGGGAACCTGCCGCCCAGCGGGCGCAGCGCCAGGGCGACCCGCTCGCCCCGGCAGGCGCGCGCGGCGTCCAGGCTGTCCGGGCCGCTGACGACGAGGTCGGCCGCGGCCGGGTCGCCCTGCACCTCGGCGACCACGCCGACCGAGGAACAGGCGAGCAGCCAGACCGCGGACTGCCAGTGCGCGGGCAGCAGGAGCGCGAGCCGGTCGCCCGGCTCGGCGGCGAGGTCGCCCTGCAGGAGATTGGCGGTCTTGGCCACCCAATTGGCGAAGGTGGCCACCGACAGTTCGACGCGTTCTCCGGTGGCGTCGTCGTAGAAAGTGACCAAGGGGCGGGCCGGGTCCGCGGCGAGCGCGGAACGCAGCAGGTCGGCAGGGGTGCGGTCGGTGGCGTTCATCCGCGCAAGAGTACGCGGCGGTGCCCGGTCGGGCGGGAGGAGAAGGCTGCCGGGTGCACCGGTTCGGCAGACGGGCCGTCAAGTGCGCCGGGACACCCCGGTGGCCGGACTTGCCGGTGTATGCCCAGGATTATTCGTATGCGTGCCTTCCTTGCATCCTCGATCGGTGTCACTTGTGCGGCCGTTCTCGTACTGCCGTCGGCCGTGCCCGCGGGCGCCGCCACCGACACCCGCACCGTCCCCGCCGAGTCGGCCGAGCCCGTCGATGTGCCGGGCTCGACACAGTCCCTGCCGATGCGGACCCTGCCGACGCCCTCCGACCGGGCCACCGGCGAAACCGCCCGGGCCGCGGCCGCCCCCGACCAGGGGCTGCCCGAACGCGAGGTCCGTCCCTTCTCCCTGGTCGGCGTCGTCTGGGACGACGCCGACACCGAACTCCGCGGCACCGTCCAGGTCCGCACCCGCGCCACCGGCACGGGGGAGTGGTCGCAGTGGCAGGACCTGGAGACCCACAACGCCGAGCACGGCGCCGACCCCGGCACCGCCGAGCGCGAATCCGGCGCCGTCCGGGGCTCCACCGCCCCGCTCTGGGTCGGTGACTCGGACGGCGTCGCGGTCCGCGTACGCCCCGAGGCCCCGGACCCGCAGGACCGGACCGCCCGCGCCGTACCGCTGCCCGGCGGGCTGCGCCTCGAACTCGTCGACCCCGGCAAGGACCCGCAGCAGGTCCCCGGGACGGAGGCCGGGGCCGAGGAGGGTGTCCAGGACGCGGCAGGCGCCCGGACCGCCGCGGACGGGCGCACCGCGTCCCTCACCCCGAGCGTGCTCCCCGCCCTGGGCAAGGCGGAGTCCGAGGTGCGGTACGAGGCCGAGGCCGGCCTCGTACCCGGCGCCCGGCCGTACATCGGCCCCCGTCCGCGCATCGTCACCCGCAAGGGCTGGGGCGCCGACGAGAAGCTCAGGGAGCGCAAGTTCGTCTACACCGGCACGGTCAAGGCCGCCTTCATCCACCACAGCGCCACCGGCAACAACTACACGTGCTCCCAGGCGGCCTCGGTCCTGCGCGGCATCTACCGCTACCACGTCAAGAGCAGCGGCTGGCGCGACATCGGCTACAACTTCGCCGTCGACAAATGCGGAAACATCTACGAGGGACGGGCCGGAGGCGTGACGAAGGCCGTCCTGGGAGCGCACACGCTCGGCTTCAACACCAACAGCATGGGCATCGCGGTGCTCGGCACCTTCACCAGTTCGAACCCGCCCGCCGCCGCGGTGAACGCCGTCGCGAAGCTCACCGCCTGGAAGCTCGGACTGTTCGGCGCCGACCCGCGCGGCAAGGCCACGCTCGTCTCCGGCGGCGGCAACAAGTACAAGAAGGGCAAGAAGGTCAAACTCAACGTCATCTCCGGACACCGGGACGGCTTCGCAACCGAATGCCCCGGAGCGCGTCTCTACAAGAAGCTCGGCTCGGCCCGCTCCAGCTCCGCCAAGCTCCAGGGCCGCTAAACGGAACGGGAGACCGACGCGGACCGCTGCGGGCCGCTGACCGGGGACGACCGAACCGGTCTGCATACACTGGCCAGCCGAAACCAGGCCAGGCCCCAGCAGGAAGCAGAGTCAGTGCTGTGACAGAGGCAAAAGAAGCGATCCTCCTGGTCGGCGGAAAGGGAACCCGGCTGCGCCCGCTCACGGTACACACGCCCAAGCCCATGGTTCCGGCAGCGGGCGTTCCGTTTCTTACGCACCAACTGGCGCGCGCCCGGGCCGCCGGGGTCGAGCACATCGTGCTCGCGACGTCGTACCTGGCGGAGGTCTTCGAACCGTATTTCGGTGACGGCTCCTCGCTCGGCCTCCACATCGAGTACGTCACCGAACGCGAACCGCTCGGCACCGGCGGCGCGATACGCAACGTCGCGTCCCGGCTGGCCTCGGGCCCGGACGACCCGGTGCTCATCTTCAACGGCGACATCCTCACCGGCCTGGACATCCGGGCGCTGGCCGCCTCGCACACGAGCTCCGGAGCGGACGTCTCCCTCCACCTCACCCGGGTCGAGGACCCGCGCGCCTTCGGCCTGGTACCGACGGACGGCACCGGCAGGGTCACCGCGTTCCTGGAGAAGCCCGAGACGCCCGAGGAGATCGTCACCGACCAGATCAACGCGGGGGCGTACATCTTCCGCCGCTCGGTCATCGACACCATCCCGGCCGGCCGCCCCGTCTCCGTCGAGCGCGAGACCTTCCCCGGACTGCTCGCCTCCGGAGCGCACCTCCAGGGCATGGTCGACTCCACCTACTGGCTGGACCTCGGCACCCCGCAGGCCTTCGTACGCGGCTCCGCCGACCTGGTCCTGGGCCACGCCCCGTCCCCGGCCGTGCCCGGCCGGTGCGGCGAGGCACTCGTACTGCCGACGGCCTCCGTCGCCCCCGACGCCAAGATCAGCGGCGGTACGGTGGTCGGAGAGGGTGCCCTGGTCGGTGAGGGGGCCCGGATCGACGGCTCCGCGATACTGGCCGGCGCGGTCGTCGGACCAGGCGCCGTGATCAAGGACTCGCTGGTCGGAGCCGGCGCCCGGATCGGCAGCCGTACGGTGCTCACCGGTGCGGTCGTCGGGGACGGGGCCCGGGTCGGCGCCGACAATGAACTGCGCGACGGCATCCGCGTCTGGTGCGGGGCGGTCCTCCCGGACGCGGCGGTGCGGTTCTCCTCCGACGAGTAGCCGGGCAGGGTACGGCGAACGGCCGGGCACCGGCCGCAGCGCTTACCCTCGACAGGCACCCCGACGACCGAGGACCTCACCGTGGCAGGACGATTCACCCCCCGCAGCGCTCCCCGCGCGGCCGTCCCGCACCAGGCGGCGGCCCCCGCGGCGGACGCGCTGACCCGTGAGTGGACCCCGCCCGGCCCCTTCGACCTGCGCCTGGTCGTCGGCCCACTGCGCCGGGGCCCCGCCGACCCCACGTACCGGATGACCGCGGACGGCACGGCCTGGCGGGCCAGCCGCACACCCGCGGGCCCCGGCACCGTCCGCCTCACCCCCCGGGGCGGCCGGATCGAGGCGGCGGCCTGGGGCCCCGGGGCACCGTGGCTGCTGGACCGGCTCCCGACGCTGCTCGGCGCGACGGACGACCCGGACGCCTTCCGCCCGCGCCACCGCCTGCTCGCCCTGACCCGGCACCGCCGCCCCGGCCTGCGGCTGCTGCGCACCGGCCTGGTCATGGAGTCGCTGATCCCCTCGATCCTGGAACAGAAGGTCACCACCGACGAGGCCTACCGCGCCTGGCGTCTCCTGGTCCGGGGGCACGGCACCCCGGCGCCCGGCCCCACCGGCCACGCCGCGTTCGACGCGCTGGGCCTGCACGTCATGCCGGACGCCCGCACCTGGTCCCTGGTCCCGTCCTGGGAATGGCACCGCGCGGGCGTCGACGCCAAACGCTCGGGCACGATCCTGCGCGCGGTACGCGTGGCCCGCCGCATGGAGGAGGCGGCGGCCATGGAGCTCCCGGAGGCCATGGCCCGGCTGCAACTGGTCCCGGGCATCGGCCCCTGGACCTCGGCCGAGACGCTCCAGCGCTCGAACGGCGCCCCGGACGCGGTCACCGTCGGCGACCTCCATCTCCCCGGCATCGTCGGCCACGCCCTGGCGGGCAACCGGGACGCCGACGACGAGGAGATGCTGGCCCTCCTGGCCCCGTACGAGGGCCAGCGCCACCGGGCGACCCGCCTCATCCTGCTCTCGGGCCGGACCCCGGCCCGCCGCGCACCGCGCATGACCCGCGGCGACATCGCCCGCCTGTAGGACCAGCCGGAACCCGCGCCCGGTCTCAGCGCACCTCGATGAACGCCTCCGCGTCCCGCCCCGGCCGCGCCGCGGGCCCGGCCGCCGCGTGCCCCACCGCCACCGCCCCCAGCGGATCCCAGCTCTCCGGCAGTTCCAGCACCTCGCGCACCACGGAGCGGCAGAACATCGTCGACGACACCCACGCCGAGCCCAGCCGCTCACCGGCCAGCGACACCAGGAAATTCTGGATGCCGGCCCCTGCGGCGACCACGAACATCTCGCGCTCCGCCGTGTCCCGGCGCTCGTCCCCGTACGTGTGGGAGCCGTCCATCACCAGACACGGCACCACCAGATACGGCGCCCGGCGCAGCACATCGCCCCGCCGCACCCGCCTGGCGACCGACTCCTCGCTCCTGCCGTCGCGCCGCAGATCCGCGATCCACGCGTCCCGCATCGCGTCGAGCAGCCGGGTCCGCGACTCCTCGGACTCCAGCAGGACGAACCGCCACGGCGTCGTGTGATGCGGCGCGGGCGCCGTCACCGCGGCGGCCACGGCCCGCCGCACCGCACCCGGGTCCACCGGGTCGTCGGTGAACTCGCGCACCGTACGCCGCAGGGTCACCGCCTCCCGTACCGCCTCCGACGTGCCGAGCCGGAACATGTCGTCGGCCGCGACCCGCACCATCGCACGGGCACCACCGGCACCGGCCGGGTCCACCACATGACCGAGCCCCCGCACGACCGCGACGGGCAGTCCGTCCGCCTTGCCCTTGACCAGGTCACCGGCCGAGGCCAGTTCGTCGGCGGTGGCGACCACGGTGGCGCTCAGCGGATTGCCGTACGCGTCCGTGCCGCCGCGCAGATCGTCCAGCACCCTGACCCCGGCCGCCCCGATCGCCACATCGGTCAGCCCGTTGCGCCACGGGCGCCCGAAGGTGTCCGTGACGACGACCCCGACCTCCACGCCGAGGGTGTCCCGCAGCCCGTCGCGGATCGTCCGCGCCGAGGCGTCCGGGTCCTCGGGCAGCAACAGCACCGTCCCGGCGGGGGTGTTCGAGGCGTCGACCCCGGCCGCGGCCATGACCAGCCCCTGCCGGTTCTCCACGATCCGCAGTGTGCCGCGCCGCGCCACCACCCGTACGGTCTCGGCGTCGATCGCAGCCTCGCGGTCGGTGGCCTCGACGATCCGGCCCTCCGCCTTGGAGACGATCTTCGAGGTGACCAGCAGGACGTCGCCGTCGACGAGACCCGGCCCGGTCGCGGCGATCAGCTTCGCCAGGTCGTCCCCGGCCTGCACCTCGGGCATCCCGGACAGTGCCCAGACCCGGTACGAGGGCGCCGCACCGGAGGCCGTGCCGGCGCTCATGCCCGTACGTCCTCGGCGAGCGCCAGCGCCTGCCGGGCCATCTCCGCCGTCGTGCCGACATCGGTCATCATCAGCGGCACGGAACGGCAGCGGATGCCCGCGGCCTCCACCTCGCCGACCGCCCCGGCGTCCACCGTGTCGACGAGCCAGCCGTCGAGCAGCCCGGAGCCGTAGTGCCTGGCCACGGCCGACGCCGTCGACTCGACTCCCACCGCGGCGAGCACCTTGTCCGCCATGCCGCGCACCGGCGCGTCCCCGACGATGGGGGAGAGGCCGACGACCGGCACCCCGGCCTCGGCGATGGCCTCCCTGATGCCGGGCACGGCGAGGATCGTCCCCACCGACACGACGGGGTTGGACGGCGGGAAGAGGATCACGTCCGCCCCGGCGATGGCCTCCAGCACTCCGGGGGCCGGCTTCGCCTGCTCGGCGCCGACCGGCACGATCGCCTGCGCCTCGACCGAGGCGCGCAGCTTCACCCAGTACTCCTGGAAGTGGATCGCTCTGCGCTCACCGTCCATGTCGACCGCTACGTGGGTCTCGACCCGGTCGTCGGACATCGGCAGCAGCCGCACCCCGGGCTTCCAGCGCGCGCAGAGCGCCTCGGTGACGGCGCTCAGCGGATAGCCGGCGCCCAGCATCTGCGTGCGGACGATGTGTGTCGCGAAGTCACGGTCGCCGAGCCCGAACCACTCCGGCCCCACGCCGTACGCCGCGAGCTCCTCCTTGACGTGGAAGCTCTCGTCCGTACGTCCCCAGCCCTGCTCCTCGTTGATGCCACCGCCGAGGGTGTACATCACGGTGTCGAGGTCGGGGCAGACCTTCAGCCCGAACAGATGGATGTCGTCACCGGTGTTGCCGATCACCGTGATGTCCGCGTCGGGCGCGGCCTGCTTGAGGCCACGCAGGAAACGAGCACCACCGATACCGCCGGCCAGAACCACAATGCGCATGCAGACAGTCTGTCAGGCGAAGGCTGATCCTTGCCGGGGTGGTGGTGGGCGACGGGTGGGCTGTCGGGCGAAGGCTGGTCCTTGCGGGGTGGTGGTGGGTGACGGGTGGGCTGTCAGGCGGGTACGACGTCCGCGGCGGCCGGGGCGCATTGGGCCGCGTGCATCGGCATCTCGGTCAGACCCGGGTAGTAGATGTGCAGACTGACGGCCGGTTCGAGGGAGTCGTTGACCACTTCGTGCGCATAGCCGGGAGCGAAGACCCGCTGCGCACCTGAGTCCAGCGCGCGGGTGGCGCGCTCGGTGCGCTCGGTCAGCCGGCCGTCCAGGACGGTCAGCACGCCGGAGGACAGGCCGTGGCCGTGGAGTCCGCTGCCCTGGCCGGGCACCCAGCTGAGCAGCCAGACCTCGTAGCCGAGTGGGGCCTGCCCTGCCCCTGCGGAGCCGAGAGGTCCCGGAACGGAGCGCAGCCGGTGGTACCAGCGGGTGGTGGTGTCGTAGCGGACGAGCGGTGCCCACTGCGCGCGGTCGGCGGCGATGGAGCGGGCGAGTCCGACGAACTCGGAGACGGTGGAGGGGTGCTCGCGGGCCGGCTGGAGGAGGTGCTGGACCTCAAGGATGTCGCCGGCGATCTGGAGGTCGCTGTCGCTGTTCATGGGTGAGGTGATTCCTCGGCATGGGGGGTGCGTGTGCGGGGTGTCGCGGAGACCGGAGGACCTCGGTCACAGGGAACGCCGGAGAAGGAAGACGTCCCGCGGATGCGGAAGTACTGCGGAGGGCCTCTGCGAGAGGAGCTGGATCAGAGCCGGTGCCCTGAGGGCATCAACAGCTGTGACAGCTGGAACAGCAACAGCGGGCCTGGACAGCGGTGCGGAACCCACGGACGTGGGTGGCGTACATCGCGGCAGTCGCTGGCATGCATTAAAGGAGACCGGCTCGATCCGCCGCTGTCAACCTGGTGCCCGATTTGGGGGTAATGTTTCACCTCATCCGGTTACCGGATCCGGGGAAGGGTTTGCGTGGCCATCGCGACGGAGATGTGGCGCATCGACCGGCCCCCCAAACGTCATTGACGCCCCGTGACCCGACTGTGATCTTGATCGCTTCGGTGACCGAATCGAAACATCGGGGTGGCTCCGCTCGTCTCACTCGGTGAGAAGCCGGGGCGCGACGAGACGCATGGCATATGTCAGGTTTTTGGTGATTTGCACACTTTCCGCATAGGCTTGGTTCCGCAGAGTGAATACCTGGGCCAATAGCAGATCTTCGCTTGACTGGCCCGGAGCTACACACTTGTAATTTCACTCGTGTCGTTCGGTCGCGATCAGTAACGACCGCATGACGGGACGCAAGAGACAGACGAGGGGCGCACATGACCGAGCTGTTCCAGCAACTGCTGGTCGAGGACGCGGACGAGGAACTCGGCTGGCAGGAGCGCGCACTGTGCGCCCAGACCGATCCCGAGTCCTTCTTTCCCGAGAAGGGCGGATCCACCCGCGAGGCCAAGAAGGTCTGTCTCGCCTGTGAAGTCCGTTCCGAGTGCCTGGAATATGCCCTTTCCAATGACGAACGCTTCGGAATCTGGGGCGGTCTGTCGGAACGTGAACGGCGCCGCTTGAAGAAGGCCGCCGTCTGACCGCGGAGCACCGCGACAACCGCCCGCGGAACACCGCGGCGACGAGAACACCTCACCGCCGGACACCCCGGCCGCCGAGCATTGCCACCGCCGAAGACCCGGACCGCGACCGACCATGGCCCGCCGCCTGCGCCCCGCCCGCAGACGACGGGCCATCGCCGTACCCGCCGCGACTCCACCACCGCCCGGCCGCGGCCCCGTTCGAGCGCTCGGCGCCGTCGCGGTTGTCCGTACCGTTAGTGTGGGGCCCCGTCCGAGACGCGCCAACGCCCCGACGGGGCGCGCGCGTACACCGATGCAGCCCCCGGGGTGACGCCCCCCGGACCCGGCCGGAGGGCCCGTACCTCGATGTCCGTGCACAGCCAATCGGCGGCGCCGTACGCGGCCGCCACCGCCCCCGAGTTCCCCCGGCATGTCGTCACCGCCGTGCTCGTCTCCCACGACGGCGCACGCTGGCTGCCCGACGCGCTCGCCGGACTGCTCGGGCAGGAACGCCCCGTACAGAACGTCGTCGCCGCCGACACCGGCAGCGCCGACGACTCCGCGCAGCTGGTCACCGAGGCGCTCGGCGCCGAACGGGTCCTGCACCTCGCGCGCCGTACGAGCTTCGGCACCGCCGTCGACGAGGCGACCCGCACGGCCGGCGTCCTCACCCCCGAGGACCTGCCGTACCTGAAGCGCCCCAGCAGCTGGGACCCCGCCAGCAGGACCTGGCGCGACGACGCCTACGACCTGCCCGAACTGCCGCACGGCGAACCGGTGCAGTGGCTCTGGCTGCTCCACGACGACTGCGCCCCCGAGCCCGACGCGCTCGCCGAGCTGCTGCGCGTCGTCGACACCGACCCGCACGCCGTGATCGTCGGCCCCAAGCTCCGTGGCTGGTACGACCGCAAGCAGCTGCTGGAGGTCGGTGTCTCCATCGCCAACAGCGGACGCCGCTGGACCGGACTCGACCGCCGCGAGCAGGACCAGGGCCAGCACGACCAGGTCCGTACCGTGCTCTCCGTCTCCACCGCGGGCATGCTGATCCGCCGTGATGTCTGGGAGGAGCTCGGCGGGTTCGACCGCAGGCTGCCCCTGATGCGTGACGACGTCGACCTGTGCTGGCGCGCGCACGTCGCGGGACACCGGGTGCTCGTCGCCCCCGACGCCGTCCTCAGGCACGCCGAGGCCTCGGCCCGCGAGCGCCGCCCGATCGACTGCGCGGGCCGCTCGGTCGCCTCCCCGCACCGCGTCGACAAGGCCGGCGCCGTCTACACGATGCTGGTCAACGCCCGCGCCAAGGTGCTGCCCTGGGTGCTGCTCAGGCTCGTCGTCGGCACCCTGCTGCGTACCCTCGCCTATCTCGTCGGCAAGGTGCCCGGCCAGGCTGTCGACGAGGTCGCCGGGCTCTTCGGCACCCTGCTGCGCCCCGGACGGATCCTCGCGGCCCGGCGCAGCCGCGGCAAGGGCGCCGTCGACCAGACCGAGTTGCGCGGCCTCTTCCCGCCGCCCGGTGCCACCGTCCGCGCCACCGTGGACCAGGTCGCCGGAAACTTCGGCGGCGGCTCCGACGCCGACTCGGGCGGCTCCCGGCACGGCGCCGTGGAGTCCGGCCCCGGCGGCGACGACGCCGACTTCCTGGAGATCGAGCAGTTCGCTCGGCTCAAGCGGATCGGGCGCAAGCCGGGCCCGGTGCTCTTCGCCGTCCTGCTCCTCGTCTCGCTCGTCGCCTGCCGCGGCCTCCTCGGCGGCGGTGCGCTGACCGGCGGCGCACTGCTGCCCGCCCCCGGCGACGTCTCCGCCCTGTGGGACCAGTACGCGGACGGCTGGCACACGGTCGGCACCGGCGGCACGCAGACCGCGCCGCCCTACCTCGCCGTGCTCTCCGCCCTGTCGGCGCTGTTCCTCGGCTCGACCGGCTTCGCGCTCACCCTGCTGCTGGTCTGCTCCGTGCCGCTCGCCGGACTCACCGCGTACTTCGCCTCCCGGCCGCTGCTCGAATCGAGGCTGCTGCGGGCCTGGGCGAGCGTCGCGTACGCCTTCCTGCCCGCCGCGACCGGCGCCCTGGCGACCGGCCGTCTCGGCACCGCCGTACTGGCCGTCCTGCTCCCGCTGATCGCCCGCGCGGCCGTCTCCGCGCACGGCATGCGGGCCGGCGGTGACGCCCGCGGCAGCTGGCCCGCCACCTGGGCGTACGCCCTGCTCCTCACCTTCGTGATGGCGTTCACGCCGATCGTCTGGCCGCTCGCGGTGGCCCTCGGCATCGGCGTGCTCGTACTGCGCCGCGACGACATCACCGCGTACGGGCTCCGCTTCCTCGCCGCGATCGGCACGCCGCTGCTCGTGCTCGCGCCCTGGTCGCTCTCGCTCCTCACCGGTCCGTCCGCCTTCCTGAAGGAGGCGGGCCTCGACATCGGTACGGGCACGGCCTCCGCGCTCGACCTGCTCGGCATCAGCCCCGGCGGCCCGAAGGCCGCGGGCAGCGTGCTGCTGCTCGGCATCGTGCTCGCCGCGCTGGCCGCGCTGCTGCGCGGGGAACGGCAGTTCGCGGTGCGCACCGCGTGGGCGGTCGCGCTCGTGGCGCTGGTCTTCGCCGCACTGGCCAACGGCTCGGGCTGGGCCGGTCCGGCCACTCTCGTCTACGGCATCGCGCTGATCGCCGCCGCGCTGGTCGGCGCGGACGGCGCCCGGATCCGCGTCGCCGAGCTCAGCTTCGGCTGGCGGCAGCCCGTCGCCGCACTCATCGCCCTCGCCGCGGGGCTCGCCCCGGCGCTGGCCGCCGTGGGCTGGATGATCGGTGGCGCGGCGGGTCCGCTGGAGCGGCGCGACCCGGTGCAGGTGCCCGCGTTCGTCGCCGAGGAGAGCACCACCCGCGACCAGCCGCGCACCCTCGTCCTCGGCGGCACCTCGCCCGCCACCGTCTCGTACACCCTGGTACGCGGCTCCGGCGCGCGGCTCGGTGACGCCGAACTGGCCGAGGCGGGCGGCAGCAACAGCCACCTGGACAAGGTCGTGGCCAACCTGGTCGCGGGCTCCGGAGCCGACCAGGGCCGACAGCTCAGCGGCTTCGCGATCCGTTACGTACTGGTCCGCGACGGCGCTCCGAAGGCGATGAGCCGGGTCCTGGACGCGACCCCGGGGCTCAGCCGGCTGAGCCAGCTGGACGGCAGCGCGCTGTGGCGGGTCGACCGCCAGGTCGCCCGGGTCATGATCATTCCGTCCGGCGCCGACGGGGAACCGCTGCCCGTCGGCTCGCGGCCCGTCGAGGCGCACACCAAGGTCCCGGCGGGCGGCCCCGGCCGCGTGCTGCGGATCGCGGACGCCGCCGACCCCGGCTGGCAGGCCACGCTCGACGGCCGCGCGCTGACCCCGAAGACCGTCGACGGCTGGGCCCAGGGCTTCGAGCTCCCCGCCGAGGGCGGCACGCTGGACCTCACGTACGACACCCCGTTCACCCACACCGCCTGGATCTGGGCCCAGTCCGCGCTGGCCGTCGTCCTGCTGGTCCTCGCCCTGCCCGGCCGCCGCCGGGAGATCGACGACGACCTGCCCGAGGAGGCCGGGACGGTCCCCGCGGAGCCGGTCGCCGGCGAGGGACGCCGGGCCCGCAGGCTGCGCGCCGCCGCCCAGGCGGAAGCGGAGGCGGAGGCGGAGGCGGAGGCCGAACCGGCCGGGGAGACGGGGCAGTACATCCCGGCCCAGCAGACGGGGGAGTACACCCCCGCCGAACAGACCGCCGGGCCGCACCCGCACGGAAGCGACGACGAGGACGCCTTCGCCCAGCGGACCGGCGACGAGGACGCCTTCGCCCAGCAGGCCGACACCGGCCAGTACGCGGCGGTGCCCCAGCAGCAGTACGGCGAATGGGACGCGCAGCAGTACCAGGACGCCGGCTACCAGCAGTACCAGGGCGAGCAGTACGGGGACGGCCAGTACGCCCCGCAGCAGGACGGCCAGTACGGCACCCAGCAGAACCACCTGGCCGCCGACCCGTACCAGCAGAACACCTACGACCCGTACGGCTACGCCGCCCAGCAGCAGTACGACCCGCAGGCCCAGGCCCCGTACGACCCCCAGGCGCCCTACGGCGGGCAGGTCGCACCGCAGGGCCAGTACGACCCGCAGGGCCAGTACGACCCGCAGAACCCCGACGAGAACCCCGCCCCGGGCCAGAACCCGTGGCCGACCGGTAACGCATCGCGAGGCGAGTCCGAGTGAAGTCCACCAGCCTGTCCCTCATCGCGGGCACCGTCGCCCTCGCCGCCGTCACCGGATTCGCCGCGCTCACCGCGCCCGGAGACGGGGGCACCGCACCGGCGAAGACCGCCGCGCGGCTGCCGGTGGAACGGTCCAGCCTGCTCTGCCCGGCCCCCGGTCTCTCGGACCTGGCCGAGACGACGTACACCTCCTTCACCCCGGCGGGCGGCAGCGGCGGCGAGGCCGGCACGGCCGAACTGCTGATGTCCACCGCCACCACGTCCGACGGCACCAAGAAGGACGAGAAGAAGGACGAGAAGGACGAGAAGGACGAGAAGGACAAGAAGAAGGCAGGCCCCGGGAAGCCGGTCGTCGCACTCAAGGAACCCGGCAGACCGGCCACCGCCGAGGCATCGGGCGCCGACGCCCCCGCGCTGGTCGGCACCGCCACCGGCCGCCTGGCCTCCGGCTGGACCGCCCAGCAGACCACCACGGTCGAGGCGGGCGGCGGCCGCGGCATGCTCGGCCTCAGCTGCACCGGGCCCGACACGGACTTCTGGTTCCCGGCCGCGAGCACCGCGAAGACCCGCGAGGACTACGTCCACCTGACCAACCCGGACGACACCGCGGCCGTCGCCGACATCGAGCTGTACGGTCCGGACGGCTCCCTCAAGTCCGATGTCGGCGAGGGCATCACGGTGCCCGCCCACTCCAGCGTGCCGGTGCTGATCTCCACGCTGACGAGCGAGGTCGCCGAGGACGTGACCGTCCACGTCACCACCCGTACCGGACGCGTCGGCGCGGTCGTCAGGACCGCGGACGACGAGACCGGCAGCGACTGGCTGGCCGCCTCCACCGGCCCGACGGACACCCTGGTGCTCCCCGGCATCCCCGCGGACGCCACCTCGGTCCGTCTCGTGGCCTTCGCGACGGGCGACGGCGACGCCGATCTGACGGTGAAACTGATCGGCAAGACCGGCGCCATCTCCCCGGTCGGCAACGAGAGTCTCCACGTCAAGTCCCGGATGACCGCGGGCGTCGACCTGAAGGACATCACCAAGGGCGAGGCCGGCTCCCTGCTGCTGACCCCGGCCGGGGGGAAGAAGAACACCCCGGTGGTCGCCGCACTGCGCGTGGTCCGCGGCACCGGCGACAAGCGGGAGGTCGGCTACATCCCGGCGACCGGCCCGGTGGGCGCGCGGGCGACCGTGGCCGACAACCGGGACAAGGGCTCGGTCCTCTCGCTCACCGCACCGGGCGCCACCGCCACCGTGAAGGTCACCGCGTCGGCGGGCAGCGGGGGCGGCGAACAGACCGTCAAGAAGTACACGGTCAAGGGCGGTACGACGCTGGCGGTCACCCCGCCCGTACCGTCCGGCCTCAAGGGCGGCTACGCCCTGACGGTCGAGACGGAGTCGGGCGGCCCGGTCCACGCCGCGCGCACGCTCACCCTCACGCAGAACGGCATCCAGATGTTCACCGTGCAGACCCTGCCCGACGACCGCGGCACGGTCGAGGTGCCCACCGCCGAGCAGGACCTGTCGGTCCTCGACGACTGAGGAAGCCGGTACGGGCGGGACCGCGGGAGGCCCGCTACTCCTGCCCGTACCGCGGATCCACCGACTCCGGCGCGAGCCCGAGCAGCTCCGCGACCTGCTCCACCACGACCTCGTGCACCAGCAGCGCGCGCTCGTCGCGGTTCTTGGTACGGATCTCGACGGGCCGCCGGTAGATCACGATCTGCGCGGGCCGGCCCTTCTCCGCGGAGACCGCACGCCCCAGCGGCACGGTCTCCTCCTGCGTGCCCGGCACGTCGAGCACCATGAAGTCGACATCGGTCAGCTGCGGCCAGCGCCGCTCCAGCCGTTCCACCGAGTCCTGCACGAGATCGCGGAAGTTCTCCGCCCTGCTGACCGAGAGCGGCACCTGGGGCGGGGCGACGGGCCCGCGCATGCCGCGGCCGTGGCGGTCACGACGGCGCGGGCGCGGCTCGGACGGCTGCGGCGGTACGGGACTGTCCATCACTGACGCAGCGTAACTCTCCGAGGCACAAGGGGAACGCCGCTCCCTGACAGGTCATCGCCGTTTCGGCGGCAGCGCACCGGCATACCAGGGACAGAGCACTCCGCCTGTCCAATCCCGAACAATCCGGCCAATCGGGGGCCCGTTTCAGGCCTGCCCCTGACCGCCGATCCCTTGTCGTATGACAGATTTTGTGCCGATCGGTGACCGGAATCATTGTCGGCTGTGCCGGTACTTCTCCGTTCCCGCGCAGGTCAGAACGACTGTCCGGAAGGCGCTTGTGCGGGAGTTCACAGGGCGACACGGTGGGGTGACCTGAGGGAGAGTCGTCGCAGCCCGCTCAAGAGTGCGGTACCGTCCAACATCGTGAGCCCTGTACGTCGCTGTTCGCGCACCGCGTGCGGCCGCCCTGCCGTCGCGACACTGACGTACGTCTATGCCGACTCGACTGCGGTCCTCGGCCCGCTCGCCACCTACGCCGAGCCCCACTGCTACGACCTCTGCGCCGAGCACAGTGAGCGGCTGACGGCACCACGCGGCTGGGAAGTCGTCCGGCTCTCCGATCCCTCCGTGCCCACCCGCCCCAGTGGCGACGACCTCGAAGCGCTCGCCAATGCCGTACGGGAAGCGGCGCGGCCGCAGGACCGTGGCGGCGACGGGAGGGGCGGCGGCCCGCACGCCGCCGATCCGATGGAGGTCGCGCGCCGCGGCCATCTGCGAGTGCTGCGCTCCCCGGACTCCTGAGCCGGGCCCGCGAACCCTCCGGGTAGTTTGGGCGGTCCGCAGAATTCTCAGGAGGACCGGCCCGTGGCTGCTGATCTGTCGCAGATCGTGAAGGCGTACGACGTGCGCGGAGTGGTGCCCGATCAGTGGGACGAGGCCCTGGCCGAGCAGTTCGGGGCGGCGTTCGTCGAGGTGACGGGCGCGGACGCGATCGTGATCGGCCACGACATGCGGCCCTCGTCGCCCGGCCTCTCGGGAGCCTTCGCACGGGGAGCCGCGGGGCGCGGGGCGGACGTCACCCTCATCGGCCTCTGCTCGACCGACCAGCTGTACTTCGCCTCGGGCAGCCTGGGCCTCCCCGGCGCGATGTTCACCGCCTCGCACAACCCGGCGCAGTACAACGGCATCAAGCTCTGCCGGGCGGGCGCCGCACCCGTGGGCCAGGACACCGGGCTGCTGGAGATCCGCGCCCTGGTCGAGAAGTGGTCCGAGGCGGGTGCCCCGCAGCCGGTCGCCGCCCCCGGCACCGTCACCGAGCGCGACACGCTCGCCGACTACGCGGCCCACCTGCTGTCCCTGGTCGACCTGACGTCCGTCCGGCCGCTGAAGGTCGTCGTCGACGCGGGCAACGGCATGGGCGGCCACACCGTCCCCACCGTCTTCGCGGACCTGCCCGTCGACCTCGTACCGATGTACTTCGAACTCGATGGCACCTTCCCCAACCACGAGGCCAACCCCCTCGACCCGAAGAACCTCGTCGACCTCCAGGCCCGGGTCCTGGCCGAGGGCGCCGACCTCGGCCTCGCCTTCGACGGCGACGCGGACCGCTGCTTCGTCGTCGACGAGCGGGGCGAGGGCATCTCGCCGTCGGCGATCACCGCCCTGGTCGCGGCCCGGGAGCTCGCCCGCAACGGCGGCAAGGGCATCGTCATCCACAACCTGATCACCTCGCTCTCGGTCCCCGAGGTCGTCCGCGAGAACGGCGGCACCCCGGTCCGTACCCGCGTGGGCCACTCCTTCATCAAGGCCGAGATGGCCGAGCACGGCGCGATCTTCGGCGGCGAACACTCCGCGCACTACTACTTCCGCGACTTCTGGAACGCCGACACGGGCATGCTCGCCGCGCTCCATGTCCTCGCCGCGCTGGGCGGCCAGCCGGGCCCCCTGTCCGAACTGGTCGCCCGCTACGACCGCTACGCCGGCTCCGGCGAGATCAACTCCACGGTCGCCGACCAGCCGGGCCGCACGGCAGCGGTACGCGCCGCCTTCGCACCCCGCGACGGCGTCACGACCGACGACCTGGACGGCCTGACGGTCACGTCCCCGGACTGGTGGTTCAACCTCCGCGCCTCCAACACGGAGCCCCTGCTGCGCCTGAACGTGGAGGCCCGCGACGAACGGACGATGAGGGCGGTACGGGACGAGGTCCTGGCCCTGGTCCGAACCCAGGATTCCCCGGGCGCCCCCGGCCCTTCTGGCGACTGATCCGGGCCTTCCGGCCCCTCCGGCGCTTGGGGAGCGGGGGTCCGGGGGCGGTGCCTCCGGTTACGGGAAGGGGCGGGCAGGGGACAAGCCCACCGCAGCGCACCACCCACCGTCCCGCACAGCCCTCCCGCCGCCCCGCACTACCTGCCCTGTACGCGCCCGGCGCCGCCCCCACCCGCCGGGCCGCCGCGCGGCCCCGTACCGTCCCGCGCCGTCCCCACCCGCCGGGCCCCGTACCGTCCCGCACCACACTGCCCGGACCCCCACGGCCCCGCACCGCACTGCCTGCCCCGTGCCGTCCTCACCCACCGGGCCCACGCACGGCCCCGTACCGGTCCCCACCTGTCGGGCCCCCGGCCCGTCCCGCGCCGTTCCCACCTGCCGGGCCCCGTACCGTCCCGCACCACACTGCCCGCACCCCCACCCCCACCGCCCCGCACTGCCTGCCCCGTGCCGTCCCCACCCGTCGGGCCCGCACGGCCCCGCGCCGCCCCGACTTGCTGGCCCCCGCACCGTCCGGCACCGTCCCCACCCACCGGGCCCACGCACGGCCCCGTACCGGTCCCCACCCGTCGGGCCTGCGGCCGGTCCCGTGCCGTCCCCACCTGTCGGGCCCCGCGCTGTCCCGTACCGGTCCCCACCCGTCCCCACCTGTCGGGCCCCGCACCGTCCCGTACCGTCCCCACCCGTCGCCCCCGGCCCGCCCCGCACCCCTCCGCACCCAGCGGTAGGCTGACGTCGCCTGATCCGCTGCCCGAAGGGACCCACCCCATGCCGCTCGAAGCCGGCCTCCTGGAGATCCTCGCCTGCCCGGCCTGCCACTCCCCGCTCGACGACCGGTCGGCGGCCGACAGCCCCGAGCTGATCTGCACCGGCCAGGACTGCGGCCTGGCCTACCCGGTACGGGACGGCATCCCCGTCCTCCTCGTCGACGAGGCCCGCCGCCCCGCGTAACGGCGCCGGGTCCCGCGAGGGCCCCGCCCCGCACCCCGCACGGTGACCAGCATGTGATCGGAGGACCGTCCCCATGCTCGACGAGTCGCTGCTCGACGCCCCGGAGGCCCTGGCCCGGGCCGACCGCCGCGGCCTGCTCCGCGGTGCCGCCGAGGCCGGGGCCCGGGTCCGCACCGCCGCCCGGCACGCCGCCGAGGCGGGGATCGACGAGCTGAACCCGGAGGGCCGCCCCCGTGCCGTACTGGTCGCCGGCTCCGGTACCGCCGCGTCCGGTGTCGCCGACCTGATCACCGCCCTGGCAGGCGCCTCCGCGCCCGTCACCCGCATCCACCCCACCGGCGTCGCCCCCGCCCCGGGCGCGATGCGCTGGACGCTGCCCGGCTGGGCCGGCTCCGTGGACCTGCTGCTGATCGTCACGGCCGACGGCTCCGAGCCGGGTCTCTCCCTCCTCGCCGAACAGGCGTACCGCCGAGGCTGCAGCGTCGTCGCCGTCGCCCCACGCCAGTCACCGCTGCGCGAGGCGATCGACGGGGCGCACGGCCTCGTCGTACCGATGGCCTCCGCCCCGCACGGCGAGTACGACGCCGAGACCTCGGCCGCGGGCCCCGGCACGCTCTGGGCCCTGTTCACCCCGCTGCTCGCACTGCTGGACCGGGTCGGCCTGCTCACCGCGTCCGCCGAGGCGCTGCAGAGTGTCGCCGACCGCCTGGACCGCACCGCGGAACGCTGCGGCCCGGCCATCGCCACGTACAGCAACCCCGCCAAGACCCTGGCGGCCGAACTCGCCGAGAGCCTGCCCCTCATCTGGACCGAGGGCGACTCGGCCGCCCCGGTCGGCCGCAGGTTCGCCGCCGTCCTGGCCGAACTGTCCGGCCGCCCGGCCCTCGCCGCCGAACTGCCCGAGGCACTTCCCGCCCACGGCACGCTGCTGGCGGGCACCTTCGCCGCCGGGGCCGACCCCGACGACTTCTTCCGCGACCGCGTCGACGAGCCGGAGCCGCTGCACGCCCGCGTCGTACTGCTCCGCGACCGCCCCACCGGAGGCCTGAGCGCGGCCCCAGCCGCCCGCGAACTGGCCCTCGGCCATGACACCGCGATCAGCGAGCTCGAACCCGGCGAGGGCACCGAGCTCGAAGCCCTCGCCGAACTGCTCGCGGTCACCGACTTCGCCGCCGTCTACCTGGCCCTCGCCTCCGCATCCGGCGCCTGACCCCCAAGCCCCGGCCGACCGCACCCATCGCACCCCAACAAGCGCTCCCACCCGGTGCAAACCCAACCAAGAGCGCCCCCACTTCCCGAGCACAGAGCACAGAACCCCCCTACTTCCCAAGCACAGAGCACAGAGCACAGCACCCCCGATCCACGCATCTCACAAGGACGAACACCATGGACCGGCTCTCCAACACCGTGCGCCCTTACGCCTGGGGCTCCACCACCGCCATACCCGAACTGCTCGGCGTCGCCCCCACCGGCGAGCCCCAGGCCGAGATGTGGATGGGCGCCCACCCCGGCGCCCCCTCGCTCCTCACCCGCACAACCGCCGCCGGAGAGGCCGGCCCCGAACAGCCCCTCACCGAGGTCATCGCCGCCGATCCCGAGCGCGAACTCGGCCGGGCCACCGTCGAGAAGTTCGGCCCCCGCCTCCCCTTCCTCCTCAAACTGCTCGCCGCGGGCGCCCCGCTCTCCCTTCAGGTCCACCCCGACCTCGCCCAGGCCAAGAGGGGGTACGAGGACGAGGAGCGCCGGTCCGTCCCCATCGACGCACCCCACCGCACGTACAAGGACGCCAATCACAAGCCCGAGCTGATCTGCGCGCTCACCCCCTTCGCCGGACTGTGCGGTTTCCGCCCGCCCACCGAGGCGGCCGAGGCGATGGCGGCACTCGGCGTCGACCCCCTCAAGCCGTACGTCGACCTGCTCGGCGCCCACCCCGAAGAGGCCGCCCTGCGCGAGGTCCTCACCGCGATCCTCGGCGCCGACCCCGCGGAGATGGCCGAAACGGTGCACCTGGCCGCGGCCGCCGCCGAACGCCTCGGCGGAGCCCACGCCCCGTACGCCCGGATCGCCCACCACTTCCCCGGCGACCCCGGTGTCATCGCGGCGATGCTGCTGAACTACGTGGAACTCCAGCCCGGCGAGGCACTGTTCCTCGGAGCGGGCGTCCCGCACGCGTACCTCGACGGCCTCGGCGTCGAGATCATGGCCAACTCGGACAACGTGCTGCGCTGCGGACTCACGCCCAAGCACATCGACGTCCCAGATCTGCTGCGCATCGTCCGCTTCGAGGCGACCGAGCCCGGCATCCTGCGCCCCGAGGCCTCGCCGTCCGGGGAGGAGTTGTACGAGACGCCCGTGGACGAATTCCGGCTCTCGCGCTTCGACCTCTCGCCCGGAGCCGCCCCCGTCGACCTGACCAGGGACACCCCGCAGATCCTGCTCTGCACCGGGGGAGCCCCGAGGGCGGGCGAAATCGATCTCGCACCCGGAATCTCCGTGTTCGTACCCTCCGGCGAAAAGGTCGAAGTGTCCGGTACGGGAACCCTGTTCCGCGCCACAGTGGTGGCCTGACGTACCGTCCGCCTCAGCGACTGCAACAATGTCCGGCCGTACCGCGGCGCCAGGGCCGCGGCATCGAAGAAGGGACACCAGGCACCCATGAGTGCGTCAGGCGGAACCAAGGCGATCGTGGCGGCACTCGGCGCCAACCTCGCGATCGCAGTGGCCAAATTCGTGGCGTTCCTGTTCAGTGGCTCGTCGTCGATGCTCGCGGAGAGCGTCCACTCGGTCGCCGACTCGGGCAACCAGGGCCTGCTGCTGCTCGGCGGCAAGAAGGCCCAGCGCGAGGCCACCCCCCAGCACCCCTTCGGCTACGGCCGTGAGCGCTACATCTACGCCTTCCTCGTCTCCATCGTGCTCTTCTCGGTCGGTGGCATGTTCGCCGTGTACGAGGGCTACGAGAAGATCAAGCACCCGCACGAGATCGAGGCCTGGTACTGGCCGGTCGGGGTGCTGGTCTTCGCGATCATCGCCGAGGGCTTCTCCTTCCGTACCGCCATCAAGGAGTCCAACGAGACCCGCGGTTCGCTCTCCTGGAAGGAGTTCATCCGCCGCGCGAAGGCACCCGAACTCCCCGTCGTCCTCCTGGAGGACTTCGGCGCGCTGATCGGTCTGGTGCTCGCCCTCGGGGGCGTCGGCCTGGCCCTCGCGACCGGCAACGGCGTCTGGGACGGCATCGGCACCCTCTGCATCGGTGTCCTGCTGATCGTCATCGCGATGGTGCTCGCCGCCGAGACGAAGTCCCTC
Organism: Streptomyces sp. NPDC048295; assembly: GCF_040652135.1. NCBI lineage: Bacteria > Bacillati > Actinomycetota > Actinomycetes > Kitasatosporales > Streptomycetaceae > Streptomyces > Streptomyces sp. NPDC048295. The sequence goes on along the minus strand of NZ_JBEZLL010000015.1, from coordinate 5,343 downwards.
CTGCTCGGCGAGGCGGCCGGCGCCGACCAGGTCGAGAAGATCAAGGCCGCGGTCGTCGACGGCGACACGGTCACCGGCATCATCCACATGCGTACGCTCCACCTCGGCCCGGAGGAACTCCTCGTCGCCGCCAAGATCGCCGTGCAGCACGACGACACGGCCACCGAGGTCGCCAACGCCATCAACGCCGCCGAGAGCCGGATCCGCGCCGCGGTCCCGATCGCCCGGGTCATCTACCTGGAACCGGACATCTTCAGCGAGGCCGCCGCCGCAGCCGGCACCAACCCCGGCAAGGCCCCTGACGGAACCCCCGCCGACAGCCCGGATACTCCGGACACCCCGACGGAATCCGGCCACTGACACTCCTCTCCATCCGTCCTCCCTCCCGCTCCCCGTACGTCGTCCAGGCCGCCGCTCGACCACCGCTCGACAGCCTCCCGGCCGCGTCCCGTCCCGAGGCGGGCTGGGAGAGGCTGGGCCGATCGGTGTAGATTCGACGGCAGTGTCAGACGTCGCTGCTGATGGCGGTCGATCGGTCCGTACGCGCGGACCGGCCGAGGGAGAGAGGGCCTCCGACGGACTGCGCTGCGAGCGCCCGGGCATTCGTGTGCCCGCCGCCGCAGAGCCATCCGTGCCCCACCTCGACCCATTACGAGGAGCAGCCCGTTATGACGACGGTCGCCAATCGACAGGACTTCAAGGTCGCCGACCTCTCCCTCGCGGTGTTCGGCCGCAAGGAGATCACCCTCGCCGAGCACGAGATGCCCGGCCTGATGTCGATCCGCAAGGAGTACGCCGCAACGCAGCCGCTGGCCGGCGCCCGCATCACCGGCTCGCTGCACATGACCGTGCAGACGGCCGTGCTGATCGAGACCCTGGTCGCCCTGGGCGCCGAGGTCCGCTGGGCCTCCTGCAACATCTTCTCCACCCAGGACCACGCCGCCGCGGCCATCGCCGTCGGCCCGAACGGCACCCCGGAGGCCCCGGCGGGCGTCCCGGTCTTCGCGTGGAAGGGCGAGACGCTCGAGGAGTACTGGTGGTGCACGGAGCAGGCCCTGACCTGGCCGAACACCCCCACCGGCGGCCCGAACATGATCCTCGACGACGGTGGTGACGCCACCCTCCTCGTCCACAAGGGCGTCGAGTTCGAGAAGGCCGGCGCCGCACCGGACCCGTCGACCGCGGACAGCGAGGAGTACGCCCACATCCTCACCCTGCTGAACCGCACCCTCGGCGAGGCCCCGCAGAAGTGGACCCAGCTGGCGTCCGAGATCCGCGGCGTCACCGAAGAGACCACGACCGGTGTGCACCGGCTGTACGAGATGCACCGCGACGGCACCCTCCTCTTCCCGGCGATCAACGTCAACGACGCCGTCACCAAGTCCAAGTTCGACAACAAGTACGGCTGCCGCCACTCGCTGATCGACGGCATCAACCGCGCCACCGATGTCCTGATCGGCGGCAAGACCGCCGTCGTCTGCGGTTACGGCGACGTGGGCAAGGGCTGCGCGGAGTCCCTGCGCGGCCAGGGTGCCCGCGTGATCGTCACGGAGATCGACCCGATCTGCGCCCTGCAGGCGGCGATGGACGGCTACCAGGTAGCCACCCTCGACGACGTCGTGGGCCAGGCCGACATCTTCGTCACCACGACGGGCAACAAGGACATCATCATGGCCGCCGACATGGCCAAGATGAAGCACCAGGCCATCGTCGGGAACATCGGCCACTTCGACAACGAGATCGACATGGCCGGCCTGGCGCAGATCGACGGCATCGTCAAGGACGAGGTCAAGCCGCAGGTCCACACCTGGACGTTCCCCGACGGCAAGGTCCTCATCGTGCTGTCCGAGGGCCGCCTGCTGAACCTGGGCAACGCCACCGGCCACCCCTCGTTCGTCATGTCCAACTCGTTCGCGGACCAGACCCTGGCCCAGATCGAGCTGTTCACCAAGCCCGAGGAGTACCCGACCGATGTCTACGTGCTGCCCAAGCACCTGGACGAGAAGGTCGCCCGTCTCCACCTCGACGCGCTCGGCGTGAAGCTCACGACGCTCCGCCCGGAGCAGGCCGCGTACATCGGTGTCGAGGTCGACGGCCCGTACAAGCCCGACCACTACCGCTACTGATCCCGCCCGTCACTGACCGCGCTCGTCACCACCGGTCAGTGACGACCGGCCGCTGACAGACGGAACAGTCTCAGCAGCAGTACGAGCGCAGGCCCCCGCACCCCCGTGCCGGGGGCCTGCCCCGTACCGCGTCGGCTCAGCCCGAGGAACCCCGAAGGACCCCATGCCCCGCGGCCGATATTCGCTCCACGATCTCCACGATCACACCCCCCTCGGCGAAGAACACTTCCAGTGCGCACCCGGACCCTCCGGCTGGCGCTACCTCTCCCGGACCACCACCCCCTCCGGCGACCACCTCGGCTCCGTCGACCTCACCCTCGACGAACTGGGCCGTCCCATCCGCCTCGAACTCCATGCCGCGAGCTGGCAGGTCCGCGGCGCCGCCCTCGAAGGCGTCACCTGGGTCCGCACCGATCCGACCGGCACTCATGCCACCGAAGGCAATGTGCGCGCCCACGCCTTCACCGGCACATCCCCCGCGTTCCTCGTCGCGACCGCACGACTGCTGCGTCTCACCCCCGATTCCCCCGCGACGCGCGTCCGCCTGGTCGCCTTCACCGACCCGGTCCTCGCGCCCCGCACCGTCGACCAGTCCTGGGCCCTGGTGAAGAGTGAAGCGCACGCCACTGACAACGGACCCCTGACTGTGGACGAATACCAGGTCAGCGCCCTGGACACCGGCGAACAGCACACCGTTCACATCGCCGGCGACGTGGTCCTCGCGGCCCCGGGCATCGAGCTCGAAGACCTGGAGTCCCCGCCCTCACCGCTCTAGGCAGGCGGCGCGAACCCCGTGGCGGCAGGCGGCACCCGCCCGTCCTCCGCCCCCGGTTCCGGCACCGGCGCATCCGCCTTGGCAGTCCCCGTGGAAGGCACGGCCCCGACCGGCGCCCAGCCGGCAGCCGCCCCACTCACCGGCCGCCCGGTCTGCCCCTCGAAACCACCGCGAGCAGCCCCGTCCCGGGCGGCGGCGAACACCTTCCGGGCATCCCGCGCCTGCCGCTCGTTCACCACCGCCGCCAGATACGCCCCGGCCGGCACCCCCTCCGGCACCGGCACCCCGGTCCGCGCCGCCAGCTCCCCGGCCAGCCGCTCCGCCATCGACCAGCCCACCCGAGCATCGAGCTGATGCATACGGGTCAGGTACTGCCGTACGGCGAGCCACAGCGAGTCCGGCACCGCCGACAGATCCAGCCCCGCGAACCGCCCGACCAGCCATGGCGGCGGAGGCGGCACGGCAGCCGCCCGCCCCGCGGGCACCCGCTCCCGAACGACGAGCGTTCCCGCGAACACATCCCCGAGACGCCGCCCCCGCTCCGACACCAGCGAGGCGATGCACGCGACGACCCCGAACGTCATCAGAATCTCGACGACGCCCATGGCCCCCCGTACCAGCGCATGCCGGAACCGGATCGGCCCCCCGTCGTCCCGGACCACCCGCAGCCCGCATGCCAGCTTCCCCAGCGAACGCCCGTGGCTCAGCGTCTCCACCGCGATCGGCCCGCCCACCAGCACCAGCAGGAAGGCCGCGACGGACACCGCCGCGAGTGCCGCGTCGTCCAGCGTCGCCGTCGCGATGGCCAGACCGATCGACACCAGGACGAACACAGTTCCCACCACGGCCAGATCGATGGCCAGCGCCAGCGCCCGACTCGGAAGTTTCGCCGGCCGCAGTCCCAGCACGACCGCGTCCCCGGTCACCAATTCACTCATCGCCGCCCCACCCTTCGCCGACCATCCCTGCCCCTCGGGGCCTCAGTCTGCCAAGCTGACCCGCAGCGCGCCGCCGTAGTACGAACCCGTACGCACCCATGCCTGGAGCAGCAGCCGATCATGGATCTCGATGTCTTCGTGACCGCCCACCGCACCCAGTGGGACCGCCTGGACCATCTCCTGCACCGCGGGCGCCGGCTCACCGGCACGGAAGCAGACGAACTCGTCGAGCTCTACCAGCGCACGGCCACCCATCTCTCGCTCCTCCAGTCCAGCACCCCGGACCCGATGCTCACGGCGCGCCTCACCCAGCTCGTGGCCCGCGCCCGGGCCACGGTCACCGGCACCCGCAGAGCTTCCTGGCGCGATGCCGCCCGCTTTCTCACCGCGGGCTTCCCCGCCGCTGTCTACCGGTCCAGGCACTGGTGGATACCGACGGCGGTTCTCTCCACCGTGCTGGCGGCGGTCATCGGCTGGTGGATCGGTACGCATCCGGAAGTCCAGTCCGCCATCGCGGCTCCGGACGACCTCCGCCGCATGACCAGCCCGGGCGGGGAGTACGAGACGTACTACTCCAGCCACCCGGCTGCCTCGTTCGCCGCACAGGTATGGACGAACAATGCCCAGGCCGCAGCCATGTGCCTGGTCCTGGGAGCGTTCCTCGGCATCCCGGTGATCTGGATCCTGTTCATCAACGTGCTCAACCTCGGGGTCGGCATCGGCCTGATGTCCTCGGCCGGTCGCCTCGACACCTTCCTGGGGCTGATCCTCCCGCACGGCCTGCTCGAACTCACCGCAGTCTTCGTCGCCGCGGGTACCGGCCTGCGCCTGGGCTGGACGGTCATCGACCCGGGTCCGCAGAGCCGGCGATCCGCCCTCGCGCAGCAGGGCCGTGCCGCGATCGGCATGGCCATCGGCCTCGCGCTGGTCCTGTTCGTGTCCGGCGTCATCGAAGGCTTTGTCACCCCCTCCGGTCTCCCGACCTGGGGGCGCATCACCATCGGCATCGCAGCCGAGCTGGCCTTCCTCGCCTACGTCTACATCCTGGGCGGCCGAGCGGCGAAAGCCCGTGAGGGCGGCGACATCGATGCACCTGAACGGAGCGCCGAGCTGCCGGTCGCCGCCTGATGTGCGTACGACCCCGCTGACCTGCTAGTCTCCTCCTCGCCCCGAAAAGCCATTGACATGGCCGACGTGGGGAGGTAGATTTTAACGGTTGCCTCGGACTGGACAAGTCCGGGCCCAGCAGTTAGCATCTGTCTCGCTCTCACCGGAAATTGAATTTCCGCAGAGCCATTGATTCCTTACTCCGAATCGCGAAGCCGATTTTCCGGCCGAATGTTTCTGATAAAGTCGAATCAGTCGAAAGGCAAAGACTACTTCAACGGTCACCGGAATCTGAAATTCGAACCGGAAACGGAACGAAAAAGAGTCTGGTAAGGTTGGAACCGCCGGAAAGGGAAACGCGAAAGCGAAGAACTGGAAAGCGCAACCCGCTTCGACC
>NZ_JBEZLL010000014.1:0-214321 GCF_040652135.1 Streptomyces sp. NPDC048295 | reverse complement strand
GGCGGGCGGCCCCCGCCCCGGGGGGGGGGGTCGGGGGCGGGGGGGGTGGCGCGTGCCGCGCCCAACCCGGGGGGCCCCCCGCCGCGCCCCCCCCCACCGCTGCTCGATGTCCTCGTCGTGGTTTTCAGGGCGGCGCCATCGTGCAATTCTCCTCCTCCGGCGGCCGCGGCCCCACCCCGGCCTCGAAGCCGGCCGTCGCCGGCTCGGCCCGCGTGCCGGCGGCCGTGACTGCGCCGTTCGGCATCACGTACCTGGTCGTCGCACCGGGCGGGTTCGCCAACGATTGGGCCGGAGCGTCGATGCGGGTACCCGGACGTCACAAACGGCCGTCGGCTCGTCGAGAGGTCCGGCACGGCACGGACGGTGCTCCTGCGGTCCCGGTCCGGGGCGGACATCGCCACCGCGTCCCCGGAGCTCGCGGCGCCCGGGTCCGTGCTCGGCCGGCACGCGGTCCTGGACGGGATCGTCGCGCTCGTCGGCGACGGACGCAACGGCTGGGAACAGCGGCTCCCGCGCCTCATCCGTTGCGGGCCGTCGTCACCGTCTCCTCGATCGGGCGGGGTTCGTGCACTTGCCGGACCGGCTCGACGGGGAACTGGCTGTGGGTGTGCTGGAGGGCGATGACGGCGGCGTCGTCGGCCAGGTGCCCGCCGACGTGGGCGAGCAGGTCGGTGCGCAGGCTGCGGATCAGTGCCGGGGGGCTTTCGTCCGTCCAGGCGGCGGCGCGCTCGGCCAGCGGGTAGAAGTCGCCCTGGGCACCGCGGGCCTCGGTCAGGCCGTCGGTGTGCAGCAGCAGCACATCGTTCGGCTCCAGGGTGAAGGTGTCGACGTGGTACTCGGGGCGGCTCAGCTCGCCCAGGCCCAGCGGTGGCGCGGGCCGCAGAACAGGCAGCGCGGTGGCCTGCCCGTCGTGCAACAGCAGGGGTGGCGGGTGCCCGCACGTGACCATCTGTGCCCGGGAGGAATTGTCGGGGATGTCGAGGACGGCGGCGGTGATGAAGCATTCCCCGGCTGTCTCCGCTTCGGCGGGCTCGGCCAGGTTCCAGCACACGCTGTGCTCCAGGTAGGCCATGAGGGCGGGCAGCGTGGCCTCCCGGTGCGCCGCCTCGCGGAAGGCCCCCAGCAGCAGGGCGGCGTCGCTGATCGCGGTCAGGCCCTTGCCCCGTGCGTCGCCGATGATCAGCCGGGTGCCGGTGGGGGTGCGGACGGCGGCGTAGAGGTCGCCGCCGATCAGGGCGTGCTCCTCCGCCGCCAGGTACATCGACGCCACCCGCAGTGGACCGATCCGGCGTGGCAGCGGCCGCATGACCACGTTCTGCGTGACCTCCGACACCGTCCGTACTTGCATCAGCTCACGGGTGTGGCGCACCTGCAGGTACCGGAACACGGTCACGATCACCGAGACCACGAGCAGGGCGATGATCTGTGAATCGAAGTACAGCGTCCCCAGAAGGTTCCCGTGTATCAGGCCGATGCCCAGCAGGCCCGCCACCGCAGTACCACCCATCACCCCGGTCAGGACGGGTCCGGCGAACGACGCCGTGATCGCGGGCGCCACGATCAGCAGCGGCCCCAGCGGCACACCGCGCGGGCTCAGCGCATCGGCCAGCACGATGGTCACGATCAGCCCGAGCGGGACCGCCAGCAGGGCCTCGGACGCTTGCCGAGAACGCTGCCGGCGCAGAAGCCGCTGCCGCAAGCCCATAAGCCCGGTCTACACCCACGGGGCCGGTCACGCAGGAGAGGCACACGAAGGCAGTCCGTGGTATGTGGGCGTCGTTCGGCCGCCGCCCGGTGAGTGACGGTGACGGTGTTGACGACGAGTTGCAGGGTGTCCGTGGCGCTTGCCGGCCCTGTCAGTCATGGAGGTCCCCGAGCCAGCGCAGGGCGCTCAGGCTCGGCAGGAAGCAGTACTCGCCTCCTCGGGTGACGACGAACCGGGGCAGCGGGGCCAGGCAGCGCCTCACCGGCCTTCGGGGGATGGTGTAGCGGGTCCGGCCGTCCTCGGCGCCGACGACGGGGTCCTTCGTGTCACCGCCCCCGAAGAAGACGCCGTCGTTCATCCACTCCGACTGGACGAACTCGAACTGCCGGCCCAGGTGGGCGCCGATGAACGCGAACATCAGACCGCGGTCGGCTCCGTCGTCCTCCAGCGCTCCTTCCGGCAGTGGCGGGCCGTACACGGCGCCGCGCCGGATCATGCGGTGCAGCCGCACCTCTCCGGCCACCGAGGCGTCGCGTGGGTTGGCGCGGCGGATGTGGCAGCCACCGGGGGTGGTGAATCCCACCGGATCGTCCTGTTCGTACAGGAAGGTGTTACGGCGGTGGGGGTCGACGCCGAGGGCTTGGTCGTCGTGCTCCGGCGCGAGGGCCAGTGGGGCCCCGCTGCGCCAGCGGCCCATGATCTTCGCGGCGATCAGTTCCTCGTCGTGGGCGCTGGTGGAGTTGTCCTTCAGGTAGCGCCTGAAGGCGGCGACGTTCTGGTGGAGTTTGCGGAAGACCACGTAGCTGCCGTTGCGCCCCAGCACGGTCGGCCGAGGCGTCTGGACGCCGCCGATCTCATCCGGGTAACCGAGGACGAACTCCCCGCTCTTCAATGGCGTTTCCAGCCTATTGGACCCTGGGATGCCGCTCCCTTCGACGGCCGGATGGCTGACGCCGTCGAGGTACCCGAAGTGTTCCTTCTCGGTGGGCAGTGCGTAGCAGTCCTGTCGCCAGATCGCAGTCACGCCGGGAAGGCGTTCATAAGCGGGGCGGGCGCGGTCGATGGCCGCCTCCAGGCCCAGTGTGCCGGGTGCGACCGCCGTGATCACCACGTGGACGTCGCGCGTGCCGAGGGGTGCTTCCCAGTGCTGCGGGCTGCTCGCTCCCCCGTCCCGCAGCGCCCGCGCGCGGGCGGCCATGCCCTGCCGGAACTCCCAGCCGAACGTGTCCAGCGATGAACGTGGCAACCCCAATGCCTCCAGGCCCCAGTAAGTGATGGCGACACTGACCCAGGTGTCCCCGAGGGGGCTGGAGGTGTCCGCGGCGGAGGTCGCCACCGCGCTTGCCCGCCGCATCAGTTCCCGGCCCTGGGAGCGGTCGTCGATACGGAAGACCAGGTACGTCGCCGCGTACGGGGTGGGACGCGGGCTGAGGACCCCGCGCTGGATGTCGTCGAGTTCCAGCGTGACGTCCGTGGGTGCGCTCATGTCGGCCTCCCTGCGGCAGCACTACGAGACGAGGTTGCGCCAGAAGTTCCGCAGGCTGTCGTCGGCACCGAAAAGGGTGCTGAAGATCGTCGAATCGGCCAGCAGCACGTCTGCCGCACGGTCATCGCCAGGGGGCATCCACAGGAACATGTTGAACTCGGTGTTCCCGTCCTCGGTGAACGGATGGGGCCGGGACGTGTCGATCGGCTGCCGGGCCAGCACATGGATGGCCTGCGGCTCGTCGGTCGTCACCTCGTAGTGCGGCAGGTGCATGTGGAAGTTGAAATTCGTCACCCCGTTCAGCCACCCCTTCCCGTCCAGATCCCTGATGGTCGACAGGGGGGCGATCCGGTTGTCCCGACCGGTGGCGGGGCGCAGCCCGTACCGGTTGACGACGGGCACGTCCAGACCGTTCATCACGTCCCTGACGTAGGTGGCGAACCGTTGCTGGCGAGGCACCAGGGGATCGCCGTGGTGGCGGTACTCCACCTCGCGCACGGACAGGTCGTCCGACGCGCCGACGTCGTGATGGGGTCCCAGGACCAGCCGGGCGTCCTCCCGCGAGAGGAAGGACCGCAGGGCGTCGATCTCGCCGGGCTCGGCTTCCTGTCCGGTGATCATGTGGTCCAGTCCGAAAACGAACAGGACATCCGTGTCGTCGAGCACCCGCTCGTCGAGGGGGGTGTGGAAACCGGCCTGGTCGATGCGCTGGTAGACCGGTACGGGATGCCCGGTGAGCTCCGCGACGAATTCCTGGAAGGGCACCCAGGCCCGGAAGAACAGCTCCAGCGATCCGGCGATGCCCTGCTGGAACTGATCCGGGTCGGACCACTTCGGGTCCTCGTAGGCCGGCCACGCCACCCGCCGGACCTCGGTCATGGTGGAGAACCGGTTGTCCAGTTCGGCCGCGTTCCGGCCCGCCTCGGCGGGATAGCTCCACGAGACGTACACGCTCACACGCCGTCCGGCAGGGGTGTACTTCCGGGGAATGTGCCGCTGGTTGTAGGTCCGCGCTGTTCTGGCCTCGCTCATCGCCCGGCTCCCCGCCTCACTGCATCTGGTCGAGCATCTCCGACAGAGCGCTCTTGATCCGCAAAGCCTTCTTGATCTCGTCCGCCGTCACATACGGGTACTCTCCGTACTCGATGAAGCTCGGGCAGTGGTGCTCGCGGACGAATCCGACGAACGCCTCCGGATTGGTCCGCCAGTCGTCGGGGAATCCCTCCAGATGCTCGAACGCCGTGCTCACGCCCGCCTTCGAGAACAGCGCGATGGCGTCCTCGGTGTACTTGTCGAAGTCGGTGTCGAAGATCCCCTGGTACATGAAGCGCGTGTCGTCGTCGAAGAGAACCCAACGCAGGTAGTGCAGCTTCAGTGGCGCGAGAAGGTACGGGTCCTGTTCGAGCGCCTTGGCCAGCGCGTATCCGTACTCCCGCATGGCATCGGCGTGGCCGGGCTTGACCGGCGCGACGATGGTGAACCCGTAGCACGCCGGAGTCCTGGGGAAGACGGGCCCGTACTTCCCCTGTTCGAGATGATCCGTCTCCTTGGGAAGGACGACCGCCTGAGGCCTGATCTCCATGTCCGCTCCTCCCGCCGACCAGTGCGCCGGGACGATTCCATCTTCGCGCCCCGTCACCGGGCGCGCCCGCCGAGCAGGCGTGAACAACGGGTGAGTCGGGGCGCCGGCAGCGACCATCAGGCCGAGCCGCCAGGTGCTCGACGAACGGGCCGAGTGCCCCGGCTTCAAGGAGAACGTCAACAACGCGGTGCAGGACAAGAAGATCGCCCCGGGCGGCGACAAGGTCCGGGCGGCGGCAGATGCGGTCTTCGGCACGCCGATCCTCCCGGACCCTGAGTTCCCCATCGTCACCCCTGGCAAGCAGGACTGACCGCGGGCCGGGCCGGCTCCTCCCGGAAGTCGGCCCGGTCCGTCCGCCACGGCCAGGGCTCCGGCCATTCCCCGGACTCAGGCGCAGCGGGCACGGCTTCGTCCGTACCGTGACCCGCCGTCCCGGCCCACAGAACCGTTGGCGGCAGGCACCTGCTCAGCCTCGTCCTCCTCGCAGGACGGCACAGGGCCCTCGGCCTCCCGCCTCACAGCAGCACCTGGGCAAGAGGGAGAACAGCCGCGGCCGCCGTCAGGGCGGCGCGGCGGAACCTGTGGTGGTCAGGCTCGGCATGTGGCTCGACAACACCCGCGAACGCGCCGCCGAGTCCACCGAGCGGCGCCGCGCGAACCTCGACCACCTCGGCATGCGCTGGACGCAGGGCGGGCGGCACATGTACGGGGATCATTCACCGGGTGACCAGTTCCCCGAGCGGAGGCGTGCCGCCATCGGCCGCAGGGCGCGCGAGATGCAGTGCGGTGTGGAAATGGCCCGCAGATTCCTTGCCTTCCGGGTCCTGTCCATGGGCGGTCACTGCGTCGATGGCGTACTGCTGCTCGGCGGCGCCGGTGAAGCGGCGTTGGACGAAGGTGCGCTCCGCGTACATCTCGGTGGTCAGGCCGTGTCCGGCCAGGTGCTCGGCGATGGGCGCGTAGGAGCCGGTGCGCAGAACGAAGGCGGCGACCCACGGCAGTGTGCGGGCGTTGTCCAGGAGTGGCTGGAATGTGGACCGGGACAGGAAGCTCGCACCTCCCGTGATGGTGATGAGTCGGATGCTCCGGGCCGCCTCCAGCAGGTCCCGGGTCGGCGGGGTGGTCTCCAGGTTCTCGGCGAACCCGGCGTCCAGCAGGCCGACCGCTCGTGCGTAGGCGATGGCGTTGGGCGCGATGTCGAGGCCGATCACCGGGACGGCGTCCCGTCTGCGGCGGGCGCGGAAGAAGGACCTGTCGTGCTCGGCCAGTTCCTCCGCGGTCATGGCCACCGCCCGCGGTGACGTGTAGTGGGCGTACAAGTCGTCCAGGGTCAGCTCGTGATTGAGCAGGGCCGCGTTGATGCCGTACGAACAGCACAGGTCCAGCACCACTTCCCCCGGGGCCCGCAGCCGGAGTGCTGCCAGACGGCGGAAGAGGCGCTGCGCGTGATGCGGTGTCCGGTAGCCGAACGCGCCGAGTTCGCGGAAGAAGGCGCGGGGATCGGCCTGGTCGTAGATGTCGTCGAACGGAGTCATCGTGCGCTGCGCGGGCTCCCCCGCGTCGTCTTCCCGTACCTCGGCCATCACATACTCCGTTCTGCCGGGCCGCCGTCCGCGGTCGCCACAGCCTCCCGCACAGGGCGGGCCAGGCAAACAAGCCGCTGACGGATCCGGCCACGCTAGGCTCCGCCTCGTGCAGATTCTCGATGCCCTGACCAACATGGCGAGGACAGGCAGACTGGGCCCGGTGTTCAGCGGAGCCGGCTGGAGTGATGTGACCGCAGCACTCGGCGAGCCGTGGGACATCGGAGCGATGAGCCGGAATCGAAGGTGGCCCCGGCTCTTCGCGTACGGAGACCTTGAGCTGAGTGTCTGCCGTTGCCGCAAGGTTTCCCTCATCTGTGTCCAGACCTGGCGTGACATCGTCCGACTCCCCTCGTCGCTCGTCGGGGGAACAGATACCTTCCCGGCAGGGCTCAAGCACACGGACGTCGTGTCCGCCCTGGACGAGGCCGGCTGTTCCTGGGCGCCGTATCCTCCGCTCACCTTCGGCAACCAGTGCTCGCTCGTAGCCATCCCGACAGGAGCGCACTTCACCTTCGAGATCCCCGCGGGCGAAGAACCCGTGCTGAACGTCATGGGCCTGCCCGGCGACGGACACGATTGCTCCGCACAGCCCACGGGCCGAGATCACTGAAGTGACGTGCGGTCAGAACCCTGGGCTCTGGAGCAACTTCTGTGACGGCGGCCCGCCGATAGCCGCGTCGTCGCGGTATGTACGCGAAGGCAGCAGGTCAGCGGGGTGACCCGGACCGAGCACGAGTAGCCGCGGTGTGGCATCACGGAAGGGCGCGCCAGAATCTGGTTCGGCTGATATTCGGTGGCTCTGCGCGAGGTGGTGTCCCGCCTGCGGGAGCTGTTGTTCCTCTTGGTTCCCGGCGTCTGTTCCTCTTGGTTCCCGGCGTCTGTTCCTCTTGGTTCCCGGCGTCGCGGTCCTGGCCGTCCGCACGGAAGACAAGGCGGTGCGGCGATGCCCGCTGGATGCCCACCGGGACCGTCCGTCCCGTCCGCACCTGGTGGGCGGAGCGGGTCTGCTCCGCTCCTGCGGACTTCCGTGTGAGCCTCCAAGGCGCCGGCCGCAGCGTGGAGAGGCCGTGATGGGTCACTCGCTGTCGGCAGGACGCGGATGTTCCATGCGGGAGAGCCACGTGGTGAGCAGAGATTCAAGTGTCTCGGCGTCACCCGGCGTCAGCAGATCCAGCAGGTGGCGTTCGTTGTGCATGTGGTCGGTGAACGCCCGGTCGATGAGTTCTCGTCCGGGCGCGGTGAGGGCGACGATCCGGCCACGTTGATCGTCGTCCGAACGGCGGCGGGTGACGAGTCCCGCCCGCTCCAGACGGTTGATTCTCTTCGTCATCGCGCCGGTGGTGACCATGGTGTGCGCTGCGAGTTCGCCGGGTGCCCGTTCGTAGGGCTCACCTGCGCGGCGCAGTGCGCACAGGACGTCGAACTCTCCCTCGCTGAGTCCGTAGCGGCCGTAGACGAGACAGAGCTCCTCGGTGAGCAGGTTGGCCAGGCGGTGCAGTCGGCCGATCACACCTTGCGGGCTGACATCGACGTCGGGTCGTTCCAGGCGCCAGTCGGCCTGGATGCGGGCCACTCGGTCCAGTGGTTGGTGGTGTTCCATGGACTCCATAATAGCTTCCCAGGAAGCTATATTGTCTTCCATGGAAGCTAATATGCGTTGGGTCGCACTGACCGCGGTCGCGCCGGTGGCCTGGGGAACCAACTACTTCGTCACACACGAGTTCCTGCCTACCGACCGCCCTCTGTACGGGGCCGCGCTGCGAGCGCTGCCCGCCGGCCTGGTCCTGCTGGCCCTGTGCAGGCAGCGGCCGCACGGCGCGTGGTGGGGGCGGTCCGCGGTGCTCGGGCTGCTCAACGTGAGCGTGTTCTTCGTCCTCGTATACGCCGCCTCCCAACTGCTTCCGACGAGCGTGGCCTCGACCGTCATGGCGATGTCCCCGTTGACGATGATGCTCATCGCCTGGCCCCTGTTGTCCGAGCGGCCCCGTACCGCGCATCTGACCGGCGCCGCGGTCGGATTCGGCGGGGTCTGTCTCATGCTCCTCACGGGGGCGGAGGGGGCGAGCGTGCCGGGAGTCCTCGCCTCGGCCGCCGCCATGCTGGTGTCGTCCTTCGGTCACATCCTGGCCAAACGGTGGAGCGGCGGCGCCGATGTTCTTGCCTCGACCGCCTGGCAACTCACCGCCGGGGGCGTGTTCCTGTTCCCGGTCGCCGCGGCCGTGGAGGGCCCTCCACCCGCGCTGCCCCCATCAACGCTCCTCGCGTTCGGCTACGTCGCCCTGGTCGCCACCGCGCTGGCCTTCACCGCCTGGTTCACCGGGCTGCGGCACCTGCCTGCGGGGACAGTCGGACTGCTCGGACTCCTCAACCCCGTTACGGGCGTGCTGCTCGGCACAGCGGTTGCCGGAGAGGTGGTGACCGTTCAGCAGCTCTGCGGACTGGTCCTGGTCGCGGCCGGGGTCGTCCTGGGCCGGCCCGCGCGCCCGGGCCGACGCGACAGCAGCCGGACACCTCCCCATCCGGTGTCCACCGAGTGTCCCGCGGGAGCGCCCTCCATACGCAAGCCCCCGTGAGGGTCGGGCATGGGGGTGTCCAGGACGGTCTTCTTGGCCCCGCGGTAACGGGGCGAGTTCCAGATCCCGCCGCGACGCCGGACCCCGGAGGCGAGAGCACCGGGACGTCCGTCGCGGCGGGTGAACTCGTCGCGGCGGCCCATTTGGCTGCCCTGGCCCCATGTCAGCGAACGAGACGGGAAGGCCTATGAGGGTGCGGACGAACGCGTCTCGGACGTGTTCGGCGCCGCGCCCATCGGGCAGTTGGACGAGCCTTTCGTATCGGGTGGTGCGGCCGACCAGGGAGTTAATGGCGGGCCCCTGCCCTTGCCGACGACCAGGTCGCCCTCCCCGTGACCGGAACGGCCCGGCCGGCGGCTTCCGGAGACTCCCACCCGGCCACCGGTCCATCGGCGAGGTCGGGACGCTCTTGGGCCAGCCCGCCGTGGCGGCGCACTTGTCGGTGAGCGCGGTGCGGACCACGGCGATGAACGCGTCATGCGAGGGTCCGGGCAGGAACTTCTTTGTTGTAATCGACGGCGGCGAGTACGTGCGTTCTCCGCTCATCTCGTCCTCCAGGGGCGCCCGTTCACCGCTGAGACCGAGCCGCAGTGGTGGCGTAGCCTCGCGTCACCTGCCAAGCCTGCGGCCGGGGGGATTCACACGGCCGGGGCCGGCTCGACACATTGGGGATTCATTGCGCGCAACATCCATAGGCGCCGTGCTCACCGGCGCCCCGGTCCTCTCCGCCTCCGCTGTCACCGCTCCGGCCGCGTACGCCGCGGAGACGGGTGTGGTGATCCAGAAGGTGTCCGTGAACGGCGGCAAGCCCATCGCCCTCGGCACCTCCCAGACCGAGTCGTTCACCATCTCGGCAACGGCTTCGGACGACTCGGGGATCAGCACCAAGCTCGCGTTCTTGCAGATCAAACGCGAGGTCGGGGACAGCTACTGGTCGTACCACGGCAGCCCGAAGTGCACCGCGAGCAGTGCCACCACCTCCACCTGCAAACTCACCGTCAAGCTCGACTCGGGCTGGGGCGTGCCCCGCAGCGCCCTCGCGGGTCCGTGGAAGGTGGTCGTCCAGCTCCAGTCCAAGGACGGCGATCTCTACAACAACGGCGGCGACATCACCCATCCGGTCCTGCGCCGAGGCAAGCTCAGCGTCGATGCCGGGCCCGAGCCGGTGACCAAAGGCAAGTGGCTCAAGGTCACGCGCAAGCTGACCCGCGCCAACGGGGACAGGCTCACCTACGCGGGGGACACCAACCAGTCCGTGAAGCTGCAGTTCCGTAAAGCGGGCACCAGCACATACAAGACCGTCAAGACGGTCAGACCAACTCGACGGGCAACCTGTCGACGACGGTCACGACTGCGGCCGACGGCTACTGGCGCTGGTCCTTCGCGGGTACCTCCACCACGTCGGCCGTCAACGCCACAGGCGACTACGTCGACGTGCGCTGACGTTCCGTTCCGGTCCGCTCGGCCCGCCCCGGATCGGGCGGACCGGCCGGGCCACCGCCCCACTCGCGTCGAAGTCACCGCGCCGAAGGAACGGGGCACGGCCGTGCCGGGCGGTGCGCGGGACCACGGTCACCGTGCACAACACCCTGCCCACCGGGCTCAGCGCCGACAGCATCCGTGGCACGGTATGGAACTGCACCCCGAGCACCCTCGCCTGCACCCGTAGCGACGTCCTCCCCTCCGGGAACAGTTACCCTCCCCATCACCCTGAAGGTCGACGTCTCCTTCAAGGCCACACCCAGGTGACGAACACTGCCACTGCTGTCGGTGGCGGTGACACCACCACCCGCACCGCCTCCGACCTCACCAAGATCAAGCGCCAAGAGCACGACGCGCGCTGC
Source organism: Streptomyces sp. NPDC048295 (assembly GCF_040652135.1). Taxonomy (NCBI): domain Bacteria; kingdom Bacillati; phylum Actinomycetota; class Actinomycetes; order Kitasatosporales; family Streptomycetaceae; genus Streptomyces; species Streptomyces sp. NPDC048295. The sequence continues at coordinate 203,545 of NZ_JBEZLL010000014.1, read as the reverse complement.
GAGCGCCACGACCGCTGGTAACCCGTCCGGCCTGCGCCAACGGCGGGGCGCGTCCATGAGGGCGGCCCCGCCGGCAAGCTCTTCCACGTCTTCGCGCTCATTGCCGTCCTGCTGCGGGCGACGGACCTCAGCTCAGTCGGCGCACGCGCAGCACCAGGTCGTCGGTATGGTGCGCGCCGGCACCGCCGTCGGGTGCCACCCGTGGCCGCTGCTCGTCCACCTCAACCTCCCAGTCATCGTTGAGCAGAGCGGCGACCATCGAGGGCCAGACGTAGTCGGCCGGGTCGAAGCCGCTGTCGTGAGTCTGCGGGGTGTCCATCCCCGCGTGGTGTACGAGCAGCAGTACGCCGCCTGGCGCGACGGCCGCGAGCAGTGCTCGCTCGGCCGCGGCGTCGGGGGTGCGCAGCAGGGCCGGGTACTGTGCAGAGACCAGATCGAAGGAGGCCGGCGGGAGCGTCGCCTCCGTCAGTGCGGCGTGTACCCAACGAACGGCGACGCCGGCGTCCCGCGCGTGCCCGGCCGCCCGTTCCAACGCCACGCCCGAGACCTCGAGCGCGGTCACCTTCCACCCGTTGCGCGCGAGCCAGACGGCGTCCGCCCCCTCACCACAGCCGACATCGAGCACCCGCCCGGGGGTGAGCCCGGTGCTCTCGGCCACGAGTGCACCGTTGGGCCGGCCACTCCACAACTGTTGCCGGTCGGCGTACCGGCTGTCCCACTCCGCTCGCACTGCGGGGTCTCCGACGTATCCGTCGACAGGCGAGGAAGTGTCGGACATGGGCGATCCTGCCGTGATGTTGTCAGTCACGGGCCCACCGTTGCCTATCGCGCTCGAATCACGCCACTCCTGTTGCCGGTACGGCAAAACGGCGTCCCGGGGCGACAACCGAGCATGACCGCCCACCGCTTGTCGTCGCGCCCGGTAGCGCCCCACGACGCGGCAGGCCGGACAGACTGCCGATCACCAGAGAAGTCGAGCCGGAATCCCGAGCCGACCGCCGTCCACCGTGAGCCTGTCCCTCGGCCGGCGCCCCGTGGGCGAAAGGGTCCTCGTTGACGGCCGGGTCGCGGCCGGGCACGGCGGGGGCACGATCAGGAACGGTTGTGGTCGCTGGTGTGCTTGCCGATGCTGGCGGCAGTGATGCGCAGCGGTGGTGTGTCTGTCGGAGTCCCGCTCGGTCCGGGTTCAGATGGCGGTGCGGCCGCCGTCGACGGCGACGGTCGCGCCGGTGACGTAGCCGGCCTTCGGCGAGGCGAGGAAAGCGACGACCTCGGCGATCTCAGCAGGCTCGGCCGCGCGCTTCATCGCTGTGGTTTCGGCGATCGCGTCGAACAGTTCGCGGGCCGCGCCCCGGGTGTGGACCGGGCCGGGGGCAACGGTGTTGAAGCGGACGCCACGGCCGCTGTACTCAGCCGTCCAGCTCTGCGTCAGTGATGCCAGCGCGGCCTTGGTCGCACCGTACGCGGCGGCGTTGGCCAAGCCGACACTGCCGGCCATGCTGCCGATGTTGATCACGCTTCCCGATCCCTTCGCCGCCATCGCCGGCGCGAACGCGGCCACGAGGAAGAACGCCGCGCGTACGTTGCCGGCGAACATCGCGTCGTAGTCGGAGACCGTCATCTCCTCGGTCGGCGCCCAGACGGCATGTCCGGCGTTGTTGACCAGGACATCGACCTCGCCGACCTCCGCGACGAGCCGGTCGACGTCGGCCGGATCCTCCAGATCCGCCGCAACAAATCGGGCGTGCCCACCGGCGGTGGTGATCTCAGCGACGGTCTCTGCCCCACGCTGAGCGTTGCGACCGACCACGACGACGGACATGCCGTCGGCGGCCAGCCGCTTGGCGATCGCCCGGCCGATGCCCGACGTGGCCCCGGTGACCAGGGCAGTGAGGGGGTGCGGGTCGAGGTATGCGCGCTCCGCGGGCATGGCGATACACCTTTCGGCCGGCCGGGGCAGCTCACGCCCGACACGCGGATGAATCAGGACGCGCGGCCCGTATGGGTCCTGCCCTCCACTGTTCCTGCCGCGGCGGGTTCCGGCACCTGCGGCTGGTCCGTTTCGGGGTGCCGCACGGTTGTCCCGCTCCAGGTCGGTGAGGGCACCGGCGGTGCGGCCATCCCCCGCCGGCCCAGAAGACGGCTTACGCGAAGGCCTGCAAACCACCGGCGGGCTGCCTGTTCCACGGCGTCGGGCTGGGACGGTCCGGGGTCGCAACCAGTTGCGCGTGACCACCCCGGCTCCGGCGCTCTCGTCCCCACGGACAACAGGGAGGCAGCAACCGGGTGTGACGATGCTTCAGCGGACCGGGAACAGGTGCCGACCTGGACGGACACGGAATTCAGCACGCCTGGCATCGAGGCGAGAGGTCGGACCTGTTCCCGGTTCGGGTCGCCTACCGGGTTCGTGTCACTTCTGATCGAAGGAGAGCCATGTACCTGCGAGGCCCTGCTGCCCCGCCCCGGGCTTGGACCAGTCGCAGACACCGTCCCGGAAGACCGCCTTCAGATCTTCGAGCTGGCCATCGGTCACCGGCACGCTGTAGTCGGTGCGGATCACTGGACGCTTGCGGCACTTGACGATGTCGTTGGCCACGTCGGCTCCGGCGACCATCCGCGGCGATGTCCACACCGGGTAGAGGGTGTTGCACTCGGTGTTGTCGATGCCCTCGACCTGGGGCTCCGCGATCTTCTTCGCGCCGATGCCACGGGTCCAGCAGGCGTCCGTGAGGCCCTGCGGCCGGTGGCGGACGATCTTCTCGATGGGGGCGTCGTCGCCGGCGTCTCCCTTGATGCCGGTGAGCCACTGGTCCATGTCGGCCAGCATCCCGGCGAGAGTGAATCCGTGCCCGCTGGAGCGGGTGAGCATGACCTGGTTGGCATGGGTGCCATTGGCCTTGTCCAGGCGCGCCCGGGTGGAGAAGGACTGGAAGCGCATGTGCATGTCGCCGGCCGCCGCGTCGTCCGTGTAGTCGCGGTAGTCGATGATCGGAATGTCGGCGAGGCCGCCGCCGCCGTTCAGCATGCGGCCCGTGCGGTAGGCGAGCCGTACCGCCTTGAGATCGGCGACGGTGCGTTCCGCGGCGGGCTTGGCGTCGTCATCGAGGCCGCCGATGCGCCGGTTCAGGTCGATGAACTGGTCCATGTCGATGGTCCCCTTGTTCAGGGCGTCGAGTCCGTACTGGATACCGGTGTTGTCGAGCGGCCTGCGCGCCTTTCCGGTCTCCGGTACCTTGCCGTAGACGTTCACGGTGTGGCTGTAGACGTCACAGCGGGCGCCGTCCGGGTTGGTGTCGGGGTTGTAGCGCTGTCCCGCGGGCAGCTGGGCCGGGCAGAACACCGTGGGGTCGATACGGCCGCCGGCCCTGGCCAGGCTGCCGATGCTCTCCCACTTCCCGAACCCGGAGACCGCCCTCTGCTGCTCCTTGGTGAATGCGTCCGGCGCGACGTCCTTGAAGTAGTGGTTCAGGAGCCGGGCGTCGCTGAGCGTCTGGATCGTCCCGAAGGCGACGTCGGGGAAGCTGCATCCGGAGAGGATGCCGTCCAGCAGCCCCGGGTAGTTGTCGGCGATCTGGTGGGTCTGGTACGAGCCGCCGGAGCAGCCGTTGCCGATGGTGAAGGCCGGGACCCCGTACGTTTCCACGAAGTGTTCCTTGACCATGCTCATGGTCTCGGCGGCCAGCACGTCGTTGCAGTTGTTGCCGAAGACGTTCAGCGTGGACGATGCGACACCGTAGCCCTTGCTCAGATACGTGTCGTTCATGATGCCGACGGTGTTGCGGCCCTGGACGTACCAGCCGCCGTCACAGCCCCCGCCGAAGCCGTACACGAGGCGCCCGTTCCAACCCGGCCCACGCTCAAGCGGGTCGGGGGTACCGGCGTTCGGGTCGTACAGCACGGCCGTCTCGTAGATACCGCGGTTGATGGTGCCGGTCTCCACGCGGACGATGTACGGCACTTTCTGGCCCGTGCTCGTCGTCGCGGTCGCCAGGTCGGCGGGCCGGGCGTTCTCGTCGGGCAACGGAACGAACGTGCCGGCCGTGGTGCGGTACATGTAGTCGACGCGGGTCTCGACCGAGCAGTCCTCGTCGGTCGGCTGCCCGAGGGTGGCGCCGGTGACCGTCTTGAACGCGGCGGTGTCACAGACGAACGGCTGCTCGTGCGGCCCGGAGAACATCGGCCCCGTGATGAGGTGGTTCTTCAGGGTCAGCTGTCCCGCGTCCGCGCCTTGAGCCCTGGCCGTGAGCCTGTTGTCGCCCTTGGACAGCTCCTTCACCACGCCCATCAGCGCGTTGTTGCCGAAGGGCCGGAAACTCGACGTCACGTCCCGGCCTGCCACCTCGACCCGGACCGTGTCGGCCGCAATGGAGTCGGGCACCTCGACACGTATCAGGGCGTCGTCTCCCGTCACCGTGCCGGGCCGCGACGACACGGCCGTCACGTGCAGCTTCTCGCGTTCCTGGCTGCCGGCCGGCGTCGCGGACGCACCTACCAGCACGCCCATGAACGCTATGCCGACAAGACCCAGTTGGACCGGTCTCGCGGTTCCTCTGAACGACACGACGGAACTCGCCTCACTTTCTGGAGTGGGAGATCGTGCTCAGTGTGCGGATGCGGACCGTGGGCCCGCCGGGACGGTGATGCGATTGTCCCGTTGTCGTGGTGTGCAACTTCAGTCAACGACCTGCACATGTAATGCCTGGCCCGGTGCACGGGCCGTGCCCGCCCGGTGAAGACGCCGAAGGGCTTCAGGCAGGCCGGGACCGGTTGCTTGTCGCCCCCGTCCGGCGGTGCCGGACAGGACGGCCGGACCAACTACCTCGCAGACCGGCGGCTGACGCGGCGAGGTGAAGGAGTCAGGGCGCGTGGCCGTGTCGAAGGCCTGCACGTACCGGCCGTGCGCGGCTACCAGTTGGTGAACGCCCCGTCCGCCGTGCGCAAGTGCGGGCGCTCGGCCGCCGCGGCCTGGTACCGGCGCGCCGCCTCCCGGTCGATGTCGACGCCGATGCCCGGCAGTTCGCTCAGCTCCACCCGCCCCGGCAGGATCGTCGGCTGCGCGGTGAAGAGGTCGGCGATGGCCGGATCGGGGACGGTCTGGTGCTCCTGGATCGCCACATTGGGGCAGGCCAGGTTGAGTTGGAGCGAGGAAGCGGCGGTGACCGGGCCGAGCGGGTTGTGGGTGGCCAGCTTGATGTGGTGGGTCTCCGCCATCGCCGCGATCTTCTTCGCCTCGGTCAGGCCCGCGGCCACCCCGACGTCCACGCGCGCGTAGTCGATGAGGTCGTCCTCGATGAGTGTTCTGAACTCCCATTTGGAGCCGTACTGCTCGCCTGCGGCCAGTGGTACGCCGGTGCGGGCCCGCAGCATGCGGTAGCTTTCCGGGTTCTCACAGCGCAGTGGGTCCTCGACGAAGTACGGGCGGGCCGCCTCGATCTCCCGGCACAGGGTCAGCGCCTCCGGCGGATCCAAGCGCGTATGGACGTCGAGGATCAGCTCCACCTCGTCGCCGACCGCGTCCCGCACCTGGTGGAAGAGGTCGACCGAGTCGCGCAGACAACGGCGGGCGTCGAGCGTGCCGTCGGCGTCGTGCGGCGAGGCGAACCGCAGATGACGCCAGCCCTCGGCGACCAGTTCGCGGCAGCGGTCCAGGAACCACGCGCGGTCGTGGTAGCCGTCACCGACATGCACATAGGCGGGTACGTGATCGCGCACCCTGCCACCGAGGAGTTCATGCACCGGTACACCGAGTGCCTTGCCGCGGATGTCCCAGAGCGCCACGTCCACTGCTGCGATGGCGGCGCCGAGTATGCGGTCGGCGGGAAAGAACCCGCGCCGGAACATCACCTGCCAGAGATGCTCGATCCGTCGCGGGTCCTCGCCGACGATCAGCTCCGCAAGATGCTCGAGACCGCCCGCGACTGCCCGTTGGCGCGACCTGATGCCGACCTCGCCCAAGCCATGGATGCCCTCGTCGGTGTCGACCACGACCAGCATCATGCTGTCGCCATGGTCGGGGAGAGTCAGCACTTCCAGGCCGGTGATCTTCATGCCACTCCTCAATGAAAACGTTCCCGCAATTTCAGCATCGTTCTTGAGAGCACATCATCGGCAGCAGTCGGGCCCATGCGCAAGACCCGTGCACCCAGCGGGTTTTCCTCGATGAAATAGTCCTGACGCACGACTTGACACGCCCTGGGAACGTTCGTAAACATCAACCGCATTCGCAGGATCCAGATGCGAGACGACCGGGGTCCCCCGGCTCAAGACGACGAGGAGGCCGTCCGTGGCAGTCACGATCCGGGAGGTGGCGAGCGCCGCGGGCGTCTCGGTTTCGACGGTGTCCCGTGCGTTCACCGCACCCGACCAGGTGCAGCCGACGACGCGGCAGCGCATCCTCGACGCCGCGGCGGAGCTCGGCTACTCCCCCAACCCGGCGGCCCGTTCACTGCGCGGCGGCGGCACCGGAACACTCGGCCTGATCGTCCCGGACATCGCCAACCCGTTCTTCCCGCCGATCATCAAGGCGATGCAGGCCCGCGCCCGGCACCTGGGCTACACGGTCCTGGTCGCCGACAGCGACGAGCGCGAGGCCGACGAGCTGGCCGCCATCGCGGCCGTATCGAAGCGGGTCGACGGCCTGATCCTGTGGGCCTCCACCCTCACCGAGGGCCGGCTCCATGAACTCGCGGGCCGGATGCCGCTGGTGGTGGTGAACCGTCATGTGCCAGGCATCCCCGAAGTCAGGATCTCGCTGTCCGCCGGCATCGCACAGGCCGCCGAGCAGTTGAAGGCGTACGGCCATCGGCGCTGCGTCTTCATCAACGCGTCCCGCGCCGAGCTCAGCCGCGGCAAGTCCATCCAGGAGTCCTTCGAAGCGCTCGACCTCTCCCTGTCCGAGCTCGGCCCGTACGAGCCGCGGTTCGAGACGGGCGTGCACGCCGCCACGCTCATCGCCGCCCACGAAGCGACGGCCGTGATCGCCCACAACGACCTGGTCGCCCTCGGCGTGCTGCACCAGCTGGCCCACCTCGGCGTGAGCGTGCCGCGCGACGTCAGCGTCATCGGCATCGACGACACGCTGCTCGCCTCCGTCTCCACCCCCAGCCTCACCACGATCAGAATCGACCCCGAAGAGATCGCCACGCGCGCGGGGGACCTCCTGGTCGAGACGATCGCGAGCGCAACAGAGCGCACTGGAACAGGACTTGCGACCACTTCTCGCTTCGTCGAGATCGGCTCACGCCTGATCCCCCGCGCCTCGACGGGCCCCGCCCCCTCCCACTGATCCACGGCGCACACCACCACAACGAGCAAAGCACCGCACTACACCGCACTACACCGCACCGCATCGCACCCACTCCTGCCCTTCTTGGAGCCGTTATGCCCAGAAACTCCCGTTGTGCGGCCATACTTGGCTGCATAACGCTGACCGCGACCCTCGCGGGCTGTTCCTCACTCACCCCGAGCAGTGCCGGCGGGGACGGCGATCTCGTGCTGCGGGTGCAGGGCATGCCGCCGGCCACCGACAAGCCGGGGGTCGCCCTCTTCAAGAAGCAGGTGGCCGACTTCGAGAAGGCCAATCCGGGCATCAAGGTCAAGGGCTCCACCACGGTCTTCGACCCGCTGACGTTCTCCGCGAAGCTGTCCGGCGGCAATGTCGAGGACGTCATCAAGGTGCCGCTGACCGAGCCGCAGCGGCTCATCCTGCAGAAGCAGGTGCAGCCGATCACCGGGCAGCTCAAGGAGTGGAAGCACTTCAAGGAGTTCAACCCCCAGGTCCTCCAGCCGCTCACCGACGGCGCCGGCGACGTGTACGGCGTGCCGCAGAATCCTTACGCCCAGGGCCTGGTCTACAACCGAGAGCTCTTCGAGAAGGCCGGTCTCGACCCGGACAGACCGCCGGCCACCTGGGCGGAAGTCCGCACAGCCGCCAAGAGGATCAGCGACAGTACCGGCAAGGCCGGCTTCGTCCACGAGTCCAAGGACAACCAGGGCGGCTGGCAGCTGACGATGCTGTCGTACGCCTTCGGCGGCGAGCTGGAGAAGGAGCAGGGTGGCAAGTACACCGCCACGCTCACCGGAGAGCCGACGAAGAAGGGGTTGCGGCTCCTCAAGGACATGCGCTGGAAGGACGATTCGCTCGGCAAGACCCTGCTCAACAACCAGAACGACGTGATCAAGCAGTTCGCGGCCGGTCAGGTCGGCATGTTCATGGGCAGCCCGGGGACGTACCGGCTGGCGAAGATGCAGTTCGGCATGGAGAACACCGACGCCTTCGGGGTGGCCCCGATGCCGCAGTCCGGCGGTGATGCGACACTCACCGGCGGCGACATCTACATGGTCCCGAAGTCCGCCGACAAGAAGCACGCGGCAGCGGCCGTCGAGTGGCTGACCTTCGCCTACGCCAAGCCGCAGTACAGCACCGACATCGCCGCCGAGCAGGCCAAGGCACTCTCCGCCGACCCGAAGTCCGCGGTGGGCGTGCCGACGCTGCCGGTCTTCGACAAACAACGGCAGACCGAGATCGACGCAGCGATCAAGCCGTACGTCAATGTGAAGCTGCGGAACTTCGGGCCGTACATCAACGGTCTCTCCACACTGGAGCTGAAGCCGGAGCCGCCGTACCAGGCGCAGAAGCTGTACACCGTGCTCGACCCGGTGGTCCAGGCTGTGCTCACCAAGCGCGACGCCGACATCGACTCCCTGCTGGCCTCGGCCGAGAAGGACGTCAATGCCAAGCTCGCCGCGGACCAGAAGTAGCCGGCCCATGGCCCTGCTCACTCCGTCCCGCCGTCCGGCTGCTGTGGCCAAGGAGACCGTGCCGCGAACCCTCCCGCAGCGGCGGCGTGGTACCGGCTCCCGCAGACAGTTCACGGCCTGGCTGTTCCTCGTCCCCGCGCTGCTGGTCTTCGGGCTCTTCGCCTGGTGGCCGATCGTCCGCAGCCTGCTGCTCAGCTTCCAGAGAACCAACCTCGTCGAGCCCGCGGTCTGGGTCGGCCTGGACAACTTCCGTACCTTGTTCGACGATCCACTGCTCGGCACCGCCGTCGGGAACACGCTGTTCTTCGTGGTCCTCGGCCTGCTGATCGGCTTCCCGGCGCCACTGGCCCTGGCCGCGATCATGTCGACGGTGCGGCGCGGTGCGGGCGTCTACCGCTTCCTGGTGTATCTGCCGGTGGTCATTCCGCCGGTGGTGGCGATCCTGCTCTGGAAGTGGTTCTACGATCCCGGCAGCGGGCTCTTCAACAACGTCCTCGGCAAGGTCGGGCTCGGCCCGTACTCGTGGCTGGAGTCCTCCGACAGTGCCATGCTCTCGCTGGTCCTGGAGGCCACCTGGGCGGGCATGGGCGGCGCCGTACTGATCTACCTCGCGGCGATGGTCGGTATCCCCGGCGAACTCTATGAGGCCGCAGAGATGGACGGTGCCGGGATCTGGCGACGGATCTGGCATGTGATGCTGCCCCAGCTCCGTTCCGTCATCGGCCTGTTGCTGCTCGTCCAGCTGATCAACACAGTGCAGGTCTTCACCGAGCCGTACGTCTTCACCGGCGGCGGACCCGAGAACTCCACCCTCACGGTCCTGCTGCTGATCTTCCGGTACGCCTTCCAGGACGGCGAATACGGCCAGGCCGCCGCGCTCTCCTTCCTGATGGTGCTCGCCCTCGCCCTGCTCTCCGCGGTGTATCTGCGGGCCACCCGCAGCTGGAGCACGTCATGACCACGCTCACCACCTTCGTCTCCGCCAACGACCGCCAACGCCCCGGTGTGCGCGCCGCAGTGCGCTCCATCCAGGTGTTCACCCTGATCCTGCTGCTGCTCATCGGCATCGGACCGCTGTACTGGATGGTCAAGGGCGCGGTCTCGACACCCACCGAGCTCACCACCCAGCCCCTCGCCCTCTGGCCGGACCGGCCGGCCCTGGGCAACTTCTCGGCGGCGTACACCGATCTGAGTGTCGGCCGCTATCTGATGAACACCTTCCTGGTGGTCGGCGGATCGTGGTTCGTGCAGCTCTTCGTCTCGGCCACGGCGGGCTTCGCCCTCTCGGTGCTCAGGCCGAGGTTCGGCAAGGCCGTCTACGGGGCGATCCTCGCCACGATGTTCGTGCCGTACACGGTGAACATGGTCAGCCTCTTCATGACCGTGATCGATGTGCCGTTCCTCCACCTCAACGTGGGCGACACCTACTGGGCGATCTGGCTGCCGGCCGGCACGAACGCCTTCACCGTGCTACTCGCCAAGCAGTTCTTCGACGCCCTGCCGAAGGAGCTGTTCGACGCGGCGCGGGTCGACGGGGCGAGTACCTGGCAACTGCTCACCAGGATCGTGCTGCCCATGAGCAAGCCGGTGCTCGCCGTGATCAGCCTGCTCGCGGTGATGCACTCCTGGAAGGACTTCATCTGGCCGCTGGTGGCCATCACCGACCCCGAGAGGCAGCCGATCAGCGTCGCGCTCGCCCAGCTCGCCACTCAGGCTCCGCAGGACCAGCTGATCGCCGCGATGGTGCTCGCCGTCGCCCCGCCGGTGCTCGTCTTCGTCGTCTGCCAGAAGTACATCGTCGCCGGGCTCGGCTTCACCGGGGTCAAGGGCTGAGTTCCGCCGGAGCCGGCGGCCGATCCCTCGACTCCCCCACACACATTCCGCTTCGGAGCATCCGGAGCACCCGGAACACCCCGACCAAGAGAAGGGCACCTCCATGTCAGTCGCCCGCCGCAGATTCATCCAGGGCACGGCCGTCGCCACCGGCGCCGCACTGCTGCCGACCGTTCCCGCGTACGCAGCGGACCCGGTCACCATCGAGGCCGACGGCATCACCCTGGTCGGCCGTAGCGACGGCAGCGTCCTCGTGCAGGACGGTGCGGGCGCCGACCGCATCCTGCTCAGCCATTTCATGATCAAGGACACCGCGTTCGGCCAGCAGCGCACCTTCGGCGGTACGCCCGCCCGGATCACGCTCCCCGACGGGCGCCCCGCGATTCAGGTCACGTACACGATGGCGAGCGGCGTGTCCGGAGTCACGGTGCGCGGCACCTTCGACGTCACCCCTCACAAGGCACACATGAAGTGGGAGGTCGGCGGCTCCAGCACGCTCACACCGGCCGGCTTCATGTTCTCCCGCACCGTGTACGAAGCGAGCGCGGCGGAGTCGTACGAAGCGCTGACCGTCTGGGAACGGGACGCCCGGGGCGGCATTCCGTACGAGGTGAACGCGGGCGGCGCGTACGTGGAGACATGGGCGGGGTCGAAGGGCTTCTTCTGCCTCTCGTCCACCAACCCGGCAAGTACGAACGCCACCTGGGTCCATTCCCCCGGCACCTCGACCGGCGCGGACACCGCGGTCACCGAGGCCGATCTGGTCCTCGGCGATCTGCGTCCGCGCGGGGCGGGGGCGCTCGCCGCCAGGAGGCCCCTCGGCGTGGAGGTGTGGACCGACCAGCCGTTCAACCTCTACAAGGCGGCCGGGCAGACGATGACGCTCAAGGCGCAGGTCGTCAACGGCTCCGCCGCGGCCAGGAAGGTGACCCTGACGTGGTGGGCACGGGACTTCGGCGGCAGGAAGATCGCCGGTGGAACGCTCTGCAGGAGCCTCGCCGCGGGCGCCGCCTGGAACGCGTCCTTCTCCCTGACCTCGCCCTCGCAGAACATCGTGTTCACCGGGGTGGAGGCGGTCAGCGGCAATGACAAGGCGCTGGCCCGCACGAATCTCAGCGTGCTCCCGGAGTTCACGTACAAGGCGGGCAAGGAGTCGATGTTCGGCCTGGCCAACTACCCCTGGCTGCTCAAGCCCGGCAAGGACGCGGTACTCGGGCTGGTCAGGACGCTCGGCATCAAGTGGATCCGTATCGCCTACGCAGGCGCGCCGGGCATTGACACCGCGACTCTGGACGCGAACGGCATCGGGCACAACGTGGAGCTGAGCGGCATCCCTGTGGGCGGCAGCCCGGAGCAGATCGCGGCCTGGGCCGACACGAATGTCGCCAAGGCCCTGGACGCCGAGGCCGCGTACTTCGAGGTGAGCAACGAGGTCAACCAGCCCTGGATGTCGGGCCGCGGCGCCGACGCCTACGTCCGGGACGGTCTGCGCCAGGTCACCACGCGCCTCGACGCGGCGGGCTCGCGGATGAAGGTCATGAACGCCGGCCTCGGCGGCATGGACTACATATGGACCAAGAACTTCCATGACGCGGGCGGCTGGGACCTCATCGACGCCTTCGCCTTCCACCCCGGTCGCGGCAACTTCACGCCCGACTTCGCGCCGCCGCCCGAGGAGTGGACACAAGGGTCCTCCGGCTCGTACTGGAACTTCCTCGGCGCACTGCGCAAGGCGAACCAGGTCCTTGAGGAGTACGGCGGCGACAAGGAACTGTGGCTCACCGAGGCGTACGCACCGACCCGGCCCAACGCGTGGTGGAGCGACACCTACCGGCACGCCGCCGAGAACACACTGCTCACGCTCGCTCTCGCCAAGTCCGAGAAGGTACGCGCCGTCAACTGGTACCAGCTGCACGACTCGGTGATCCACCACCCCCAGGAGGCCGACCCGGCCAACCCCGAGTACCACTACGGCCTGATGAACCGCGACACCAGCGCCAAGCCCTCGCTCCTCGCCTTCGCGACCGCCGCCCGGGTCCTGGACGAAGCCGAGTTCGTCCGGCATCTCGCCTTCGCGGACCAGGACATCAAGGGGCTCCTCTTCACCACTCCCGGCGGACCGGTGTCGATCGTCTGGAGCCGCAAGGACGGGTACGTCCTCAACTCCGAGCACGGCGAGGATCCCTGGTACGCATCGCCCGAGCCATGGATCGACACCTGGACGACCAGGACCCCGGTCGTGGCCCACGCGGGAACGGTCGACGGCACGGTGCGGGAGCTGAACTGCATCGGTCAGGAGCGCACCCTGAAGGCCTCCAACGGCAAGGTCACCCTCACCCTCGACGGTGCCCCGCGCATCTATTACGGGCTCGCCGCCAATCCCGACTGGAAGTAAGTGACGTACGACATGAGAAACGAAACCGCACGGCACGACATCACCGTCGTCGGCGGCGGCCTGGCCGGGGTCTGCGCGGCGATCGCCGCGGCCCGGCTCGGCCGGAGCGTCGCACTGATCAACAACAGGCCGGTGCTCGGCGGCAACGCGAGCAGCGAGGTCCGGGTCTGGGTGTGCGGCGCGACCGGCCACGGCAAGAACCACCATGCCCGTGAGGGCGGCATCATGGGCGAGTTGCTCGTGGAGAACCAGTACCGCAACCCGGACGGGAACCCCTACTACTGGGACGCCGTGGTCCTGGACGCCGTGCGCGCCGAGCCCGGCATCACGCTCTACCTCAACACCGATGTGCGCGAGGTCGACTCCGAAGGTCCGGACGAGGCCCGGCGGATCACCTCGGTCACCGGCTGGATGATGGGCTCGGAGCGGCGGATACGGTTCGAGAGCCAGCTCTTCCTCGACTGCACGGGAGACGGCCTGATCGGCCACCTGGCGGGCGCCCACCACCGCATCGGCCGGGAATCGCGCGCCGAGTACGACGAGGCATGGGCTCCGGAGACGGCCGACGACATCACTCTGGGATCGACTCTCCTCTTCTATACGAAGGATGCCGGTCACCCGGTCAAGTTCGTGCCGCCGAACTTCGCCAAGGACATCACCCTGACCTCCATCCCGCAGCGTCGCATCATCAAGGCGGGCGACAACGGCTGCGCGTACTGGTGGATCGAGTTCGGCGGCGAGCTCGACACCGTCCACGACAACGAACGCATCCGCGACGAGCTGTGGTCCGTGATCCACGGCATCTGGGACCACATCAAGAACTCCGGCGAGTTCGACGCGGCGAACATGACCCTGGAGTGGGTGGGATCGGTCCCCGGCAAACGGGAGTACCGGCGCTTCCTCGGCGACTACGTCCTGCACCAGGGCGACATCCTCGGCCAGACCGATTTCGCCGACCGGGTCGCTTTCGGCGGATGGTCGATCGACCTGCATCCGCCGCAGGGCATGTACGCCACCGAGGCAGGCGCCAAACAGCGCTACGCGGACGGCATCTACCACATTCCATACCGCAGCCTCTACTCGGTGAACACCGAGAACCTGCTCTTCGCCGGGCGCAACATCTCCGCCAGCCATGTCGCCTTCGGCTCGACCCGCGTCATGGCGACCTGTGCCACGATCGGGCAGGCGGCCGGCACGGCGGCGGCACTCTGCGCCACCGGAGATGTCCCCCCGCGCGAACTCCCCGTACCCGAGCTGCACCGGGCGCTGCTGCGCCAGGATGCCTCGCTCATCGGCCTCGCCTCGACGGACCCGGAGGACCTGGCCCTTCGGGCGACGGCCACCGCATCGTCCACCTTGAGCAGCCTGACAGTCGATGGCTCCGACGAGCTGTGGCCGCTCGCGGCGGACGCCGGACTCGTCCTCCCGGCGGACCCGGACCTCTGCGGAGTGGAACTGCTCGTCGACGCCGACCGCGACACCGAGATCGTGATCGATCTGTACGACCCCGAGCTCGGCCAGAACTACGTCCCGCGCCGCCTCGTCACCTCCATCACCCTGCCCGTCGCCGCCGGTGCCCGGCAGTGGCTCAAGACGGGCCTGGACTGGTCTCCCGAAACCCCGCGCAACGCCTTCCTCGTGGTCCGCGCCAACGACGCCCTCGCCCTGCACCGCTCCGACCGCCCGACCCCCGGCGTCCTGTGCTTCACGCGCATCCCGCTGCGTCCGTCGGACGAATCGCCGCAGCCGCTGCGCGAGTGGACGGACGCGGGTCTGCTACGCCGCACCTTCTGCCTCCGTACGGGAGAGACCGCGGCCTACTCCCCCGCCAAGGCCACCGACGGCTATGCCCGCCCGTACGCGGGACCCCACATGTGGGTCTCCGCGCCGCTGGCGGACGTCCCCTCCCCCTGGCTCGAGCTGGCCTGGCCCGAACCGGTCGTCCTCGGCCGGATCGAGGTCATCGCCGACGACGACGTCAACGAGGACCTGATCAACCTGCACCACCACCGCACGCCCTTCGACACCCTGCCCACCCTCCTTCGCGACTACCGCGTCGAGGCCCTGGATACTGACGGCACCTGGCGCGTCATCGCCCGTGCCACGCAGAATCGGCGGCGACGCGAAACGCACAGGCCGGCCGAGCCGGTCACCACATCGGCGATCCGGGTCGTCGT
Organism: Streptomyces sp. NPDC048295; assembly: GCF_040652135.1. Lineage (NCBI taxonomy): Bacteria > Bacillati > Actinomycetota > Actinomycetes > Kitasatosporales > Streptomycetaceae > Streptomyces > Streptomyces sp. NPDC048295. Next base: position 188,380 of record NZ_JBEZLL010000014.1, on the reverse strand, counting down.
CGAAGCCACCAACGGGGCGGCGTCGGCGCACGTCGTCGCCGTGCGCGCCTACGAGTAGAAGCACTGACGCAGGAGAGTGACTGGATGGTCGGAAGAGCGATGGTCACCGGGGCCGCCGGGCGGATCGGGCGAGCGGTCCTCGCGCTGCTCGCCGAGCGCGGGATCGAGGCCAACGCCTTGGTCCTCGATGATCCCGGTGATCTCGCGGCGCGCCTGGTCGTGACCGGTGACGCGGCCGACGCGAAGACCGTGCGGGCGGCTCTGGACGGTGCTGACGCGGTCATCCACCTGGCGGCGATCCCGACTCCCGCGCGCAACACCGCATTCGAGGTCTTCGCGGGCAACAGCCTCTCCACCTTCACCGTCCTGGAGGAGGCCGGCCGGGCCGGGATCCGGCATGCGGCGGTGGCGAGCTCCTGGGGTGTCACAGGCCTGCCCTGGACGGACGTCGAGGATCCGCATCCACCGTACGCACCGGTCGATGAGGCCATGGCCTCCCAGGTCGCCGACCCCTACGGCCTGTCCAAACAGGTCGACGAGCTGACAGCGCAGATGATGGCGCGGCGGCACGGGATGAGCGTGGTGTGCCTGCGCTATCCGTACGTGGGCGGCTTCGAGGAACGGCTGTACGCGCACGCCGCCCGGCTGACGGCCGACCCGGCTGCGGGGGCAAGGGACCTGTGGACGTATCTCGAGGTCCACGACGCGGCGAGGGCAGCACTGCTGGCCTTGGACGTACCCGGCCGTGCGGCGCACGCGGTGCATCTCTGCGCTCCCGAGATCATCGTTCCGTACCCGACGGAGGAACTGCTGCGCCGCTATCACCCCTCCACCGTGCTGCGGAGCCCGCTGCCGGGGCGCACGGCGCCGGTCGACACCTCGGCCGCGCACGGGCTGCTCGGGTTCACGGCACGGAATCTCCTCGGTCGCGGGGCGGTCACCCCGCAGTGAACCCACGACGGCCGCCGGAGCCGTCGCCATGAGCGACGGCTACCGCGAATCCGTCGAATCCTGGGCCTGACTCGCGATGTCGTGCGTCCTTTCCGCCCAGTGGATGCCGCAGTGATCCACGAGTGGTCACCGTACGTCGGGCTCGCATCGAACAGATCAAGGAGCCTTCAGGTAAGGAGTGTTGAGCGAGTTCGCTTTGTACAAGGGGTCGGCAGACCTCGGTGCTGTGTCTGCCGTCGTGGCCGGCCCGGAATGCTGTCATGACCGGAAGCGAACAGATCAGCATGGAACCGTGTTCGTTCCTGATGTACACGACGGAGGTGGCTCGGCTGCTGAATGTCGAAGACGTCGCCATGAAGCCGGACGCCCGACAGGCCCGCCGCCTCGCCCATACGGTGCGTAGGCCGCTGCTCGAACGAGCGAGTCTGCCCGCGGAGTTGTTCGCCCCGTTGATGGCGGCAGCCGTGTACGACCCGGATCCCAGCTTCTGCCGCTGGTTCGTCGAGCCGGCGGTCTATGTCTTCGGACGCCGCCGTGTGATGGCAGCCTTGGTCGACCATCTACGGGTCGGCACGGATGCCGAGCGAGCGGGTGCCGTGCGTGCCTGGTACTGCGCGCATGTGCCTCTGCGCGCAGATCGGTCCCCGGCGTACGGGCCCGGCGGGGTACGTGACCCCGCTCTGGACGAGTCGCAGGACGTCATGGACGCCTGGTCGGAGGCCTCGATGCAGGTGTTCGCCGAGGCCACCGATCTACGGATGCGCCACCGGGTCCTGTTGGGTCTGCCTACCTCTCACGCGGCCTACCCGCCACGGCTGCACGAGCTCCTTGAAAGCACACTCGCATCCGCACGGGCCCACCCCGACCAGCACATCCGTCGCTGGGCCGCCGCAGCAGAACACGACGCGGCCAGCGCCCCGCTGACACCCGTCACCGCGAGACCGCCCGCCCCTGCCGACGGCGCGTCGACGCCGGAACCGCCTTCGACAAGGTGGCCCGGCAATGGGGCAGAAGGGGCACGATGACCTCGCACTTCGCCCTGCTCCAGGTTCGGTCCTCGGGCAGGGCGGCCCCGCCATGACTTCGGGTCAGGCCGGCTCAGCGGTCCACGGCCAAGAGGCCTCGCGGCCGGCCTCGATGAGGCCGATCATCCGGAACGCGGCGTCCGTGAGGCCGCCGAACGTGTGCCGGTGGGGGCCCGTGGGGCCGTGGCCGGGCCGGTACCCCGCCAGGTTCCACGTGTAGACGGGAATGTCGGCCGGGACCGGTTCGGCCGGCCCGCCGGGGCCGTAGGGGGCCGCCTGCTCATCGGTGACGATCACTACCCTGTCGTGTTCCCGGTAATGGGTCCGCACCGCCTTCGAGGTGTGGGTGCCTCCGTGGCTGTGGAACCGTTTCAGCACCTCGAGCACCGGTTCGCCCGGCTCGAACGGCACCTCTGCGCTGCGCCAGCCGAACTCCACCAGATCCGCCTGCTCGGCACGCATGGCCAGCCCGGTGCCGAACACGGCGGCCGCGTCCGCTCGCGTCAGCACGGACCGCTCGGAGACGGTGTCCCAGAACATGGAGTCCGACCGGTCCACCAGGATCAGAGTCCGGCCGGGCAGGGGCGGTATGTTGGCCAGGGAGTGGCCCAGTGCCCGTTCCAGCGAGGCTGCCCAACGCTGCGACGGCGCGTGCTGATATGCGGCCAGATAACGGAAGGGGAACTGCCGGGACCGGGCAACCTCGGAGGCGTCCGAGAGCCGTGCGGCGATCCCGGCCGCGACTTCGTCCGAGACCCCCGCCCCGTCGAAGTTCCGCAGATTCCGCAGCAGCGCCATCGGCGCCATCGTGGGGATCACCGCTTCCCAGACTGCGGCGTCCATCGGTCCGTGGAGCCAGCCCGCCAGGGCCTCCCACGTCATGCCCGCCGCGGCCAGCCGCTCGGTGCCGCCGGGCCCGGTCACCACCGCCCGCCGTTGGTCCACAGCCGTCTCCATCAACGCCCGGTGGGCGGTCAGCAGATGGTCGGAAGCCGGCGGAACAGCCTGCTCCGGGTGGTGCCGGCGGTCCAGGACGTACCGGAAGAGCTCACCCTGCCAGGGTTTGTCCGGGTCGGGTGAGGCATGCACCAGGTTGAGCACGTCACCGAAGCGGAAGCCCTTGGACCCGGTGTCGTACTTGAGCAGGGATCGGGACGTGTACAGCCGACGTACGCCGTCGGCGATGCCCCGCTTCACGGGCTGCGGCACCTTCCGCCCGTACACCGAGATCCAGTGGGCGAGCAGCTCACCGGGCTCGTCGGCGCGCTGGAGCACCGAATCGATCACGGACCGGTTGGACGGCCCTTCGGACGATCCGGTCTCGAGCCGGGCGCGCACGTAAGCGGCGGCACCCACGAGAGACGCCGTGCGCATGTTGCCCTCGCCGCGAAGCCAGCGCAGCAGGCCGGCCGTCCACACGGGGTCCTGGACGGCGAGTTCACCGACGAGACGGACGTAGCGGTCGTCCCGCTCCTCACCGCTCTCGTAAAAGGTCCTCTGGGACACGAAGTTGCCGACCGCGAGGAGGAAGAGCTCCTCGCGGGGCTCTCGGGCGAAGGCCGGGCCGCCCTCGTAGGTGTGGAAGTCCGGCCCGGCGGGCCTGTGGTGGGGCCGTGGCCGGGGCAGTGTACGGGCGGCCGACGAGACGGGCGGGGCCACGAGCATCTCGGACCAGATCTTGGAGACGCGTGGGGTGTGACGAGGCAGCGAATCCTCCCGGATTCAAAGGATTGGACGCCCCCGGCCAAAAGGCCCGACGGGGCGAAGACGCCCGCGCCTGCCGAGATCAAAGGGGGCGGCGGCATCACTTGGTTGTCAGAAGGAAGTAGCCGCAGCCGAGCGCATCGGAGGCGCGGTCGCGTTGCCAAGCTACAAGGCCCCCGGGCCGCGCACCAGCGATTAACGCCGGCCCGTTGCCGGACTCCGGCATGGCCGCCGACGGTGTCGGGTCGGGCGGCGAGGTCGGGGGTGACTCGTCGAGTGCGGGCCGCTGTCCGCCCGGCACGGAACGCACGAAGCCTTCAGAGAATTCACCACGGCTCAACGCCGCGGCCCTGAACTCGCACCGGCCCGATACCCTCCTCGCCAAGCCGCTTGTCTTCATCGGCGGAGCGCGGCCGGATCGGCAGCCGGAACCGGCCGGCCTGCCAAGCCGTGATCACCGGAGACCGGTCGGTACGCGACCCGGTCCAGCGTGACGCTGTCCTCGTGGCCCTCCACGATGCGGTGGGGCCGGTCTGGTGGACACGGTGCGTTGCGGGGCGTTGTCCCACCCGGGAACGGCCGGCTCGGGTCCAGCGCCGGGCGCCTGGCGCCGCCCGATCCGGCTGTGCTCGGCTTCGCCCAATGCGAGCGGTGTTCTCCGACGGGTCGGCACCGCTGGTGTCAGCGTGCCGCGGACGCGTACACACCGCTCACATCGTCCCTGGGCTTCGGCCTGTTCCGGCCGCACGGGCCCGCAGCGAAGGCGCGGAGCAGATTCTCCGTGGTGCGCGTGACGAAAGCTCCCGTCCGGGCGTCCATGCCGTGGTTGCGTCCGTTCTCGCGGGTTCCCGCCATCAGAGCCTCGACCCACCGCATCGTCCCCGAGGCGAATACGCCCGCCCCGCTCGGCACGGTGTAGTAGGCGGAGTCGGAGTAACTGGGCCTGCCCTTACAGACGAGAGGGGAATGGGCGATGATCTCGAGCGGCGCCGGGGTGGGCATGCCGGGAGTGACCCGGTCGTACTCCACCCCGACCAGATGGTCGAAGGAGGCTCCTCGCTTCACGCCCGTCCCCTCGAAGAGCCAGTGGTCGCTCCGGCGGACGACATACGGGGCGTCCACGGGATAGCCCTCGTAGAGGACACCGGTCAGTGAGGACTCGGGGGAGGCGCCGGGTGGCTGACGGAAGTCGTTGGTCGGCATGTCCGGGTGGTCGGCGAGGTACGGGTCGTTCAGGTAGTCGGTCTTGTAGCAGACGACGGTGCGGTCGGCGCCGGTGGCGCCCGGCTCCAGCCTGACCCTGCGGAAGCAGGCGTTGGCCCCGAGGAAGGCCACGTTCGTACCTGTGTCGCGTGCCCGGGTGACGTACGCCCGTTGCTGCGGCGTCCAGTACTCGTCATGTCCCAGCGAGACAACTCCGGTCGCGTCGTGGAGGATTCCGGGGTCACGATGGATGTCCGGGCCCGTGGTGTAGGCGAGCGGGATGCCCAGCTTCTCCGCCAGGACCACCACCGCCCGTTCGTAAACCATGAACTTCTCGGCTCCGTCGCCGTCGTAGGGCCGGTCGAAGCTGACGGCGAGCGACCGCGTGCCGTACGCGCCGTTCTCACCCTGGTAAAGGCTGTAGCCGCCCCACCGGTTGTACGCCTGCCATGTTGCCGGGGCGTGCATCAATACGATTCTGCCCACGGCGCTCGCCGAGCGGACGACCAGTGGCACATAATGCTGGTGGACGTCTTCCGAGTCGAGCCGGAGCAGATACGCTCCCGCCGGCCAGCCGCTGGTGCGGACGGGGAGTGTGCGTTGCCAGTCCGCCCGTACGGTACGGGTGGCCTGGACCAGCCGGGGGCGCCTCTGAACCGACCCGGCAACACGGTTCGAACGCCAGACCAGTCGCGCCTGCGCCCCGTCGTACCAGCCGACGCGGTAGGCCGAGACCCGGAACGTTGGGGCGGTGGTGGAGACGTACAGGCCGAACTCCTCGCCCGGCAGCACACTGACCTTGTCGGCATAGCCCTCGATGGCCCCGGACGATCCCGGCGAACGGACCCGCCAGTCGGAGTCCCCCGCCAGGGCGTTCTCCGCTCTCTCGGTGCGGCCGCCGGCGCCGGGCGGGGTGGATCCGCTGATCCCGGAGGAGTGGCAACCGGTCACCGCCACGCCGCCGGCCATCGCCCCGCTCGCTGCCGCAGCGAGGAAGAGCCTGCGGTCCAGTCGGCCAGGCATCCCGGCATTCTGCCCCTCACCGTGCTTCATGTCGCCCGCCTGTCCCGTACCGCAACACTGTCACCGGCCATCGTCCCCCGCCGCGTGCTCGGGAACGACGAGGCAGCGCCGAACCGGGCACCGGCCGCATCGTGTCGCGGCACCGCAGATCTCCCGACTCCCCAGGTGCTCGGCGTGCCTCCGTAAGGCTTGCAGGTGCCCCTCACGGGCGTGAGCTCCGGTGGCGGCGACCGCCGCAGCGGCGCAGGCAATGCAGCCCCGCGTGGAAGTTGCCGGTCTCGCCGCGTCACCTGGCGTGCAGGCGGCCTACTCGGCGTGATTGAAGGTCTCTGTCGGTTGTTCCGTCCGCGCCGCTCCCGGACGGTCAGGAAGGGCAGGGCGTACGGGGGCGCCGGCGCACGGCTTCAGGAGAGCGAGGTCGGTTTGCGGGATGGTGGGACGGCCCGGAGCAGTTCCCACAAGGGGCGTGAGCCGGCCGCCCACACACCGAGGGTGTGGCGGTCGACGACATGGAGGCGCTGCTGCTTGGCGAAGGTGACGGCCGGGGCCGTGACGCGGCCGTTGGTGACGATCACCGCGATGTCGGCGCCGTGGACCTGGCGGGCAGTGCCGTTGAGGACCTGAAGGTCCGGGGTGCCCACGGCGGAGCCGGCGAGGCCGTTGCGGCGGTGTTTGCACTGGATGACCCAGCGTCGACCGTAGGGGTCGGTGGCCTTCACGTCGGCGCCGAGGTCTCCGGCGCCTCCGACGCGGGACGCGTCCTGACAGCCGTCACGGTGCATCAGCTCCCGCACCACGTCCTCGAACCGGGTGTGGTGCAGGTTGTCCAGCTGCGTCAGCCCGTAGCGCAGGCCCTGCGTGCGGACCGCTTCCCACCGTGCTCGCTGCTGCTTCCGGTGGAACAGGACGCCACCGGCCAGCACGGCGAGGACACCGACGGCAATCAGGATCCACCAGTGGACCAACAGCCAGTTGACCACGGCCACCACCAGTGCAACGGCCAGAACCGCGGCCGCGAGGAACCCGACCAGCCGGTCATTCGCACGCTGTCGTCGGCCGCGCCCACGGGTACGCCGCCGCGTCACCGTGCGCCTGGTGACTGCGGTCCGGCGCCTGCGGGGGGTCACCGGCTGGCCTGTGTCACGCCACTCGTGAGCTGCCCCAGGAAGGTCAGAACGCCCTGGCCCACCGGGGTGGGAGCCAGAAGCATCCCGAGCGCCAGGACGATGACGACGGTCATCTTCTCGTCGAAGCGACTGCGGGACTCCGTACGCCGACGCAGCCGGAAGAAGACGACGACTGCAAGCAGCACAGCCACGTTGATAGTCAGCAACCGCCCAGACCTCCCGCACGACCGGCCCACACACAGATGAGGCCGCTACGTGCCGCCCTGCCTTCTTGTGTAGCCGGGGCTCAGTGATGTTGGAGGCGGATTGCCGACGAATGACACAAAGCCATCGGACCTGGCCGAATACCACACGGCGGATCAGTCGTCGACGTGCACTTCGCGACCGCCCCTACCGGCTCGGTGAGCCGCATACGCTGTGCCTGCCGCCCGCCATCGGCCATGGCCGGCGGCGGGTGGCAGTCGGGGACACGAAACAGGGAGGAAGAGCGGGATGACACAGGCTGCGGGGAGCGAGCTGGACGAGCGGGTGCCGGGGCGCCGGTGGACAGTACGGCTGGATGCTGCCGGCCGGGGCAGTGCGGCAGTGCGCATCTCGTGCAGCCGCCCCGCATGTGCCGAGCAACGTCTGCCGTCCGCGACCGCCGGCCGCGCGGCAGCGGTCGCCCACCTCAAGGCCCACCTGCGCGCCGCCCCCGCCCCCAGGGCAGAGTCGTACTGCGCGTGCAGGGCCGAGGGCTGCCAGACTCATCTGCCCGACACCGGTCGGCATGCCCGTGCCGAGCCCTGGCGGTGCGGCGGGCCGGTCGTCCTGGCCGTGATCGCCGACCGGGCGGGCCGCTGGTGGCAGGCCATGGAGTGCTGCTCGCGGTGCGCGGCCGCCACACCCGGAGCGAAGACCGCGGCCACCTCCCAGGCCCCCGGGCCCCAGCGCACCGACCGCCCGGCCCCCGCAGTCCTGGACGCGGGCACACCGCAGTTCTCCGACCACCAGGTCGCAGCCGGGACGTGGGTGCCGACTCCTCGCTCCGCCCCCGTGCGGCGCCGCCCACCGCAGGTGAAGATCGCCCAGCGCGTCATCCCGCACGATCTGCGCCCCATCGCCCTGCGGGACGAACTCATCGAACTCGGTGACCTCTTCCGCGCCTACCAGCAGCGCGACCAACCCGACCTGGCATTTCTGGCAGACCTCCACACCCGCAAGGCGAGCGCCTTCTCCGCCTGGGCCGAGGCCACCGGCGACACCCGCCTGAGGCTGGACGCCCAACGTGCCGAGCAGGCCGCCACCGCCGCCCGCTTCCAGCACCAGCAGCGCACCGGCCTGGCCACGAGCAGCACCGACCCGGACAGCGACACTGCCGCTGTGCCCCGCCTGCTGATGGGCCCCGTCCAGTGGGGCCACGCCCGGTCCGTCCTCGCCCACGTCACCGACACCGCACCGTTGCCCGGCCCGGAGGCGCGCCTGCTGGTGGTGATGCTGACCCTGCGCACCGCGCACAGCGGCACGGGCAACCTCGTCGGTCAGGACCTCACCGGGCTGGGCCTGAGCGAGCCGGAGGACCTGGTCACGCAATTGGCCGACAGCGGCTGGCTGTGCCTTCCCAGTACCCCTCGTGACCTGCTCGCCTCCCGGCCCGAGAGCCCCACCCCTGTCACCGTCCCCTCCCTGGTTCCCGACGAGGACAAGCCGGGACCGTTCACGTTCGGCAAGAAGCTGCGGCCCAAGCTCTCCGGGTGGGCCCAGAAAATCGTCTCGGACAAGAAACTCCGCAAGACCAAAGCAGGCGCCGCCCCCCGGTTGCTCGCCCTGGTGCTGGCCACCCACAGTTCCCCTGACGGACAGCTGGGCCTTGGAGGCCAGGGCGTCGACCTGGACCATCTCGCCTCCTGGTGCGCCGTCGATCCCGGCGAACTGGCCTTTCTAACGGACCAGTTGGCCGCAGCGGACTGGCTCACCGAACCCGCCCTCACCAGCACCCGTCTCACCGGCCGGCTGACCGAGCGGGTCCTCCCGCTCACCTGCCCCCTCACATAGCCGGGCGGGCCGAGACGCGGGGCACATCACCCGTCCGAGTGAACCTGTGATGGTGTCGTCCGCTGGTCGGCGCCAACCTGGTTGCCTGCCAGACCTGCTGCTCACCGCGAGCGACTGCGCCCACCGCACTCTCGTATGCGCCGGGCTGAGCGCGCTCATCAGCGAACTCACCGAAGGCCGGCCGGGGGCATCCTCCGTGCGGCACCGGCCAGGGGCGCGACTGGCCGATCCGGTCCTTCCCGCGCCCGACGTCCTGGGCCGTGTATCGAAGATGGATCTCGAGTAATGGTGATCCCGGTTCATGGGGCGGGGAAATCTCCCGGACGAGCAGTGGACGGTGCTGGAGCCGTTGTTGCCGAAGGGAACGAGAGCGGGGCGGCCATCTGTTTGGTCTCGACGGCAGTTGATCGACGGCATAAGGTCCCGGGTTCGGACGGGTGTTCCGTAACGGGACGTACCCTCCGAGTACGGGCCGTGGGGTCAGGTCTACGACCTGTTCCGCCGGTGGCAGCGGGATGGCAATTGGCGTCGGATCTCTACTCAACTTCAGTCCCAGGCCGACCTGAAGGGTGCGACTACGTGGGACCTGAGCGTTGACTCCACGGTATGCCGCGCCCATCAGCATGCGGCCGGGGCCCGGAAGTGGGCGATCTGCAGAAGGAGCCGCCGTGCGATGTCTTCACTGAGCCTCGTGATCACGGACGTTCGCGCGGCGGATTCACCACCAAGCTGCACTTGGCCGTCGAGCAGGGCCAGAAACTGATGTCGATCGTGGTCACAGCTGGGCAGCGTGGAGACTCTCCGCAGTTCGAACCTGTGCTGAAGAGAGTCCGTGTGCCTCGCGCAGGACTGGGGCGGTCAGGTGTCCGCCCCGATCGCGTGCGCGCTGACAAGGCGTACGCCTCTCGCGCGAACCGCGCCTACCTACGCCGCCGCGGCATCCGCTGCACCATCCCTGACAAGGCAGGCCAGGCGCGCAATCGGAGAAAGCGCGGCTCCCGTGGCGGTCGGCCACCACGTTTCGACCCGTCGACTACCGTGAGCGCCACGCTGTCGAGTGCGGAATCAACCGCCTCAAGAGACACCGAGCTGTGGCCACGAGGTACGACAAGCTCGCGGTCCGCTACGAGGCGACCGTCCTCATCGCGGCCGTCGACGAGTGGCTGCGACCCTCGGCTGTCACGCGACGGGATCCAGGTTTCATGCCGCAGAACACACAGCCGAAGTCGTCCTCGCGCACGACGTTGCGCTCCTGGGGCGCTTCGCTTCCGGGCCGTAGGGTACGGCCGTGAGGTAGACGTTCGGAGAAAGGCATGACCATGGGGGACGTGCAGTTGGCGTGGCAGCGATTGGTGGACTGGCTGGAGACGAACGCACCGACGACTGCGTCGTCGATCCTTGCTCCCGCTCCGCCGGCAGCGATCACTGCGGCTGAGGAGCGCATGTGCGTCGTTTTCCCGGTCGAGCTTCGGACGTGGCTCCAGGCATCCGGGGCCGACAACCGCCCTGAGGGTGTCACGGAGGGTGTCGTGCCCGGCAACCGCGATTTGCTGGGACTCGCGGCCATGGAGCGGACGTACCACTTCAAGATGGAGATCGAGCGCGACGACCCGTCCGACGATCCGGAGTTCCCCTTCTGGCATGAGCAGTGGATTCCGATCATCTCGGACGATGATGCTTGCTACGGAAAGTTCCTGGATGTGCGTAGCGGTCAGATCGGTTCATTCGGGGATGGGGATGCGCCATCCTTCGGAGTTCACGAGTCACTGACCGCTCTGTTCAGCGAGACGGTCGTCCTCATGGAGCAGATTTCTGCGGGGGCGCAGGGCGCAACTGGACGTGTTCAGGAGGGCAGGCTCATCTGGGACTGGTGATCGGCGTACACGCGTAGGCCCACGGTGCCGACCGACATCACGGGCCCACTGCTGTTTCTGCTGTGCTGCTGCGGCTTGGCTGCGTCGATCCGGTCCTGGTCGCCCTCAATGACTGCACTGCTTTGGATCTCCCACCGTGATTTGAACCTTCTCCGCACCGTTCGAGATCGACTCCCGATACACGGCCCAGGCGTGACACTCATTTCCGCCCTGACCGAAGGCATCCAGTGCTTCCCGCGCCGCGCCGGCTCCGGCTGTCGCGGCATCGGCGGCGGCCGTTACCGTGTTCGCCTTCACCGCGTCGGACAACACTGTGCCGTACTCAAGCGTCTTCTCGACGTCAGCCCCACTGCTCTCGTGGGCCATCAGGGGCTGGCGCCGGTCCGGCGAGCGTGCTGCCGGCGTACGGAAGCGACGTGCGTGCGCGCCACGGCGGCGCGGTCGGGTACGTGATGGACGGACGCGTCACGGCGGCTCTACTTGTGGCTGAGCGCCGCAGCCGCAGGTTGTCCGAGACCTGCGGCGCATGACGCGACGAGGCCGCCGAACGTAGCCCGGAGCATGTGGCGATGCGTCGGTTCGACATTCATGTGCGGAAGGCAGCAGATCGGCTACGCGGCGATGGCGGGGAGCCGCAGACCCCGGAGCTCGAAAGCGGCCTTCCTCCGAATCGACGGCTGCTCTGCGGGCCCGCCCTACCGTACCGGGCGGCCTGCGTGCAGCATCGATGCGGGGCCACCGACCGTCCGGCCCCGAAGCCGGCGCTTCTGTCGTCGGCCACCCGGGCGAATCGCTGTAGAAGCACTGCTTCTCGACGTGTTCAGAGTCAGTCCGGCGCGTAGCCGTGTCTCCACCGGCAATGTGGCCCGATCCGGCACTCTGTGCCCATGACCGACATCTTCGAGCACACCCCGCAGATCTGGAATGCCGCGCAGCTTCGCGACGCGCTCAAGGACCTGCCCGATGACGCGCCCATCCACATCGGCGTGGCAGGCGACCCCGGCGACTTCGACGGATACCGGGAATTCGTACTTGTGGACGCGCATCAAGTGGAGAACTGGTGGCCGGCCACCTCCACGGCGCCGGAACGTACCGAGACAGCGGACGCACTGACACTGTTCGCCGACTGGGAGCCGGGCGCATACGACCACCTGGAGTGAACCGGGGCCCACCACGGCGCCTCGCCCGGCGTACGGCGGCGACATCCCGGTCGTCGGTTGCCGGACTGTCTGGATCGACGGTTCGGCATCGGCGAGGTGCTCCAGGAGGAAGGCGCGGCGCTCGGGTACGGGCGGTTTCGGCAGTCGCCGATCACCGGCCTGAGCGCGGTGCGTACGGACCCGCTGAGACGCGGCTGTCCCTGCGCGAGATGAGCACGGTGACAGCGAACGGCTCGGTCGTGATGAACCGCGACCCGTGGATGTGCGCGAGGAGACCGAACCGTTCGGTGTCGTCGGCGACGAGTTGACTGTTTGTGATCCTGCGGCGCTGTTGCGGGAGGACCAAGGGTGCTGGACTTCGTGCCATGACGACATTGACGGCCCGCCTGTTTCGAGCGATTGATCGATTCCACAGTGTCCACCCGTGGGACCACAACGCCCACTATCACCGATGGATCATGCGGCAGATCCCCAGGCGCTTCGACAGGGCCTTGGACGTCGGATCGGGTAGCGGAGATCTGGCCCGACTCCTGGCCTCACGTGCCAGAACAGTGCAGGGCCTGGACGCTGACCACGCGATCGTTGCTCGGGCCCGGGAACTCACTGCGCCGGCTGCCCCGGTGAAGTTCACCGCAGGAGACGCGCTGACGGAGATTCCACCTGGTTCCTACGACGTCATCACGTGTGTCGCCACCATCCACCACCTGCCGTTCTCCGACGCTCTCTCCCGCCTTCGCCAGCACCTGGCACCAGGTGGGACCCTGGTGGTCGTAGGCGTGGCCCGTGCGCAGTCTCCCGGTGATCATCTTCTCGGCGCTGTAGCCATTCCGTTGAATGTCGCCATGGCTTGGATCAAAAACAAGGGGCGCAGAGCACCCCGGCCGGACTCCATGACCGCCCCCACCCGACCAGCGACCATGAGCTTCGCCGAAATTGTTCATGACGCCCGCCGCATCCTGCCCGGTGTTCGGCTGCGCCGACGTCTGTTCTGGCGATACACACTGGTCTGGCATCAAAGCTGACGAGCGTTCTCGGAACCGCTCCTTGCGACAATCAGTTGCCGGTGATGGATCTCTTCGACCAGTTGGGCGGTGTTCCCGCGCACATAAGACACCGGGCCATGAGGGGAGTGAATTACCCCGGTGCGCTTCCGAGTCCCGGGGCACTGGGGCAGACGTTCGTAGTCGCGAACGTTGCGGCCGCCGCCGTCCGGGAGTGGCCTCCGAGCCCGGCGTGGCAGCGGTGGTGGTCGTAGGTGTGAAGGATGTCTGTCAGGCCACGGTGCGCGCTGCGCTGGTGGTGTAGGGCCGCAGGCAGGCCCATTCATCGAGCAGTGTGCACTTGCCGCGGAGGGGACGGCCGGCATCACGGCCCAAGACTCGCCATGGCCGCCACCGTCGAGGGTCCGGCCGAGTTCCTTCACGTTGATGACGATCTCTGAATTCGGCTGTGGCGGACACTCCGTGACGGTCGGCACAGACGGATTCGCGGATCCTGTATGTGAGTGAGCCTGGTGAGAGAAACCCGTGGTGGCTAGGTGACGTTCCAGGTGATGCTGCGGTCGTGATCCAACAGGATGACGCGGTACGCATCGTTGAGGAAGAGCCGGCGCGCGGTCATCAGGCGTGGGTTACTGCTGGCGTCAAGCAATTCCCGCGCAGCGTGGTCGTACGCGTAGTCGAGCACGAGCTCGTCTGGAAGGTTTATGTCCAATCCGAGGAGTATGCGCGAACACACAATGCAGCCGCGATGCTGGTGGGACACGGTCCGTGTCTGGTCGTCCGCGCCGATGGCGGGCTCCACTCGATTGGAGTGCTCTCCGCGATCGAGGGGGCTTGGGAGGACGACTACCGCAGTCGTATCCAAGGGCTGCCGGTCCGCACTGCTGTGGACCATCTCCACGACGAGCTACGGACGGCAGCTGAAGCAACGGGCGGACGCATGGCTGCTGTCCATACCCTTCGTCGGAAGTCGGAAGGTGGCCGGGCTCTCCCCGACGCATGCCTTCGCCTGCATGACCGGGCTGCTCGCAGGTGAGGTGCCGACGCAGCTCCTGGCCATCGCTCACCAGGAGCTTGTGAAACCCCTCGACCGTATGCTCGCCGTACATACCTTCGGCGTTGATGCTGATTTCTGAGATGCAACCAGTCGAAACCGCGGAAGACACGCGGTTGGCTCTGTTGACCCGGTTCTGGGCCCGTGCGTCGCCGTCTCGCAGCTCGGCGCAGGTCCCGACAACCCAGGCAGTCAGCTCGCAGCGACAGACCAACTGGTCCAGCTGAGGCGGGACATCGCGGTGGCTTCGAGAGGACGAGGGTGCGCAAGAATGCGCGTGTGGGGGCGGCCGTACGACCAGCGCTTGATCAGCCTGATGCGTGTTACCCGGTCTTCGACGAAGAAGGCGCAACTCGCGGCCGATCTCGCTGCGTTCGTCCGCGGACGCACCGAAGCCACCGCCAGGCATTGGCGACAGATCGGCCTCGCGGCGCAAACCCACGGCCAGGTCGCCACCCCACCACGCAAACACCGCGGCAAAGACCTCAAGCATCTGCAGTGGCTCATGGCACACCACGAGGCCGCCCGCTGCGCCCACTCCTCAGCCGGAATCCCCGTCGAACGCGGCGCCGAACCGGCTCGCACCCCAGAAGTTCAGGTCGCAATCGGCCTTGGTCCCGGCCGGCTCACAGAAGCTTTCCAGCCACGGGCCTACATCGGCCGCAATGTCCCCGAACCTGCGCGGTCCGAAAAGCCACAGCCCGACCACCGATCCCGACATACCGCCCCCGAGGAGTCGTGCCTCAGAAGCCGTTGTCGTACTGGTCTTGGTGAGCATGGGCTCGAATGCGGCGGCTCGGTCGGGCGATCTTCGGGTCTGTCCGTGCATGAAGACAGGGCCTCTGGTGCAGCTCAGGCTTGTTGAGACCTTGAGCACCAGGAGGCCCTGTTGTCGCTGTCCTGTGCCGTCACACCGGCTGGCGCCACCTCGGCTTCACCTGAGTGTGATTGCCTCGCTCATCCGTTCGGGTATACCGGCGACCGACCGTACAGGTTCAGCCGGTCTGGGTGTAGTGCTGCAGATAGAGGAAGATCGATTTCCAGCCCGATCCGACGTTGACAATGTGCAGCTGACCGCCCGATGGGCCGAAGTCCGAGGCTGCGATCCCCTGAACCTCGTCCCCGGACTCGACGTCCTGATGGAACTCGTAGGAAACCTGTCCGGAGCCGATGTCGATCGAGTAGACCGACTTCGCCGAGTCGTCCACGGAGGCATAAAGCCTGCCCTGCCACATCGCGGCGCCCTGGATCCTGCTCAAGGGCTGTGACAGCGTCACGGTCTTCACCACGGGCAGCGTCGAACCGGCCGGAAGATTCAACAGGTCATTCAAGCTGTAGGCGACCAGTTTGTTCGTGCCCTGCGCGGCATCCTGATCCCAGGGCGAGGTATAGACCAGACCTGCGGCAGCATCCACCGCGACCCACGGCACCCCGCCCGGCATGTGTGCAAGGGGCAGTTGTACATAGCGACCCGTGTAGCTCAGGTCACTCGCGTTGTACAGCGCCAGCAGCGGATGCTGGTAGCCACTGCCACCATCCTCGATCGGCGCGATGACATAGCCGCCGTAGTACTCCACGTCCCCTATGTGATCGCTGCCGTACGTCCCGCTCATCTCCCGGGTAATCGGGGCCCCCGATGACGCGACCTCCGAGTCGTTGGCGGCGGTGGCCTTCACCATCCCGCCGGGCCCGGCATAGTAGAAATACGTCCCGTCTGTCGCCACACCCTGCCCGCGCTCCAGCGCATTGAACCCTGTCCACCGCTGGTAGTCCGCCGTCCGCGTCCAGGTCGCGGCCATTGCGGGAGATGTCGCACTCCCGACGAATGTGGCGGCTGCGATTATCGCGACCGCCGAAACCCTGCCCAGCTTCATCTGATTCCACCCTCCCGTTGTTCTGCAATGAGAAACGTCGCTTTTCAGGGGCGAAGGGATTACAGCAGCGGCGGACGACCACCGTCAATGAGCACTGGACGAACTCTGGTTCACCTGCGAGGCGGGCAGCGACTCGACGACTGCCCGGTGGCATTGGTAACGGGCGGGGGTTTTGGACGGGCATCGGGCGGACGGCGCCGGTACGGAAGACACATCGGTGCAGGCGTGAGATCTGAACAGTGATCAGCAGGCAGACTCGGAGCCGATGTCCCTCAGCGGTGTGTGTTGACAGTGGCACCGGACAATCGGCTGATGGTGGGCTTCGACCAGGAGAATCGCAGTCTTGTCTCTCCGCAGCTGTGCACGGACGACCCCGAACTCCCCCGTCCGCTACCGCGCTTCCCCGTGAACGCCTCCGTGGCAGCCGGTTCAAGGTGTTCCTCGACGGCTCGGCGGCTCTGACCGAACCTGTCGGGAAGGCCGCCCGCCGAGAACCAATGGAGTCGTTCCATGACCGGCAGACCAACCCCGTCTTCTCGCGCCCCTGTCGCTGGCGCTGATGTCCATCCTCGCCGCGACATCCGCGGTGGCACAGTCCCCGGGGCGACCGCAGGCCGTCGCACGGACCTCACAGGACTTTCACGTCGACTGCGGCGCCGCAGCTAACGGCGACGGAAGCGTGAGCACCATGTGGAACTCGCTGGTGCCGGTGAACACCCATACGTTCCAGCCGGGTGACTCGATCCTCTTCAAGCGCGGCTCGCAGCCGGACGTCTTCAAGTCAGCCCGGCTGCAAAGGGTCGGGCGGGTGAGGCTGGGGCCGGTGGCGTTCGTGGCCGACTGTGCACGGTGCGATATCCCAAGCCGGCCGGCCTACAGGCACTGTGGCACTCGGCGATCGCCGCTTTCCCTGAACCGCTCGCGGTGGGCCGTGCCGTTTGAGAATGACGGTCGAGGCTGTCCCGTCGTGACGCGAAGGTCATCCACAAGTCTGTCGGTCGTCATCCATGACATGCACAATCAGTCACATGACAGTCCCGGCGGGCGCGCCACCCACGCACAACACGCCTGCCGAGCTCGCCCTGGGGTTCCTGACGGGCGGGGTGATCGGGGCGTCGCTGACCGCCTTCATCGGCGGTTGCATCGTCGAGAGGACGCCACTGATCGTCACGGGGCTGGTCCTGCCTGCGGTCTACGGGCTGGTCTTCTTCCTCGCCACTCTGCCGCGCCGGGCCCGGGAGGCGGCCGTCGTACCGCGTACGGCGCTCGCGATGATCGAGGATCTGGAGGCCGTCAAGGGTGAGACCAGCGACGTGCCGGTGCGGTTCGAGCTGTCCGTCGCGCCGGCCGACGCGCCCGCATTCCGCGTCGAGATACGGCAGGACATCAACCTCGTCGAGTTGCCCGACTACCGGGTGCGCGGGGTCGTGGTGGTGGAGTATCCGCCGGACCGGCCGTGGAAGACGCGGATCATGAGGCGGCCGACGCCGGAATGGGAGGAGCGGGCGGCCAAGGCCCGGGTGGACTCGGTGCCAGGTCCTGCCATGAAGATCGACACCCCGGCGGGCTGTTTCGGTGGGCTCCTCACTCTCCTCGGGCTGCTGCTCGGCGTGGCCGCCGTGCTCGTGTTCTTCCGTACCGACCTGTTCGACTCCGCTGAGGGCGGGAGCGGCGCCCCCGAGCCGTCCGTCTCCTACTCGTCGTCCACCGGCGTCGTGACGTCGGCGACGGGCACGGTCACGCTGGGGCCGGGCCGGTCGATGCTGGACAAGGGTGAACTACGCAAGGCCGTCGAGTCGTTGGCCGAAGTCCGGGACGAGCGCCAAGCACTCACCGTCGTCATGCAGGACCAGCTGCTGACGGTCGTCTTCTCCCCCACCGGCGCGACGGCCGCCGGTTTCGATCCGAGGTCCCTGCCCTACGATCGCGTCGCCGGCCTGGTCGAGGAGGCCAGGACCACTCTCGGCGTCGACTCCCCGCAGAGCTGGCAGCTCACCGCCGACGGCGTCACCGGATCGCTCACACTCAGAATCGTGGTGACCGGCGGCGGAGGCACGGCAATTCTGGAGGCGGACGCACAGGGCAAAGTGCTTCGGCGCATCGGAAGTTGATCGGTACGGGAGCGGGAGGGCGCATGGGGTGGGACACGTTTCTGGTGCTGTGGTGTGCGGTGTGGGGCGCGGTGGCGGTGGTCGGGTTCGTCCGGTCGCTGGCCGGGGTGACGAAGGCGCAACGTACGGTCCGGCTCACGGGGTCGATCACGCGGGTGCGGGAGCCGCGGCACGGCGGATCCCGGAAGGGCGGGATATCGGTGGTCGTCTCCTACCGTGACCCGGCCTCCGGTCAGGAGATCACGGTCACGAACGACGGTGAGCGCGGCGAGATGATCACCCCCGCGTGGGAGGGCCGGGAGATCGGGATCAGCCACCCCCGGGGCAGACCGCACGCCTACCAGTTCTCCAACACACCGAAGGAGCCCGATCGTGGGCTCGGCTGGCCGGGATTCGCGGTCCTTCTGGTCTACGTCGGGCTGGTGGTCCTCGCCGCGCTCGAGTGGGGGTGGCCGTGGGCGCTGATCGGCTTCGGCGGGACTTGGGCGATCTCTGGTGCCGTTCACCTGCCCGGGACGGTACGCGCCAAGAACCGTCGCATCGAGAGGCTGGCTGCGATGGAGACCGTCCCGGGACGGGTCGTCGCGGTACTGAAGGACGTCAGCGTCGACCAGGACGACGGTCACACCTCGACCACGATCACCCCGGTCGTGTCGTTCACCACCCGGGAGGGCACGGCCGTTACGGCCTACTGCATGTCGAACCTTCCGGACCCCGTCGGCGCGTGCGGCCGTGATGTGACGGTCCATTACACGCCCGCCGACCCGGCTGAATTCACGCTGGACCGTGCGGCCGAGCAGCGCTCGGAGGAACGGGGGGTGACGTTCGGCGTCCTGGTGTTCGTCGTGCTCGTGGCGACGGCCGTGGTGGGAATGGTGTTCCTCTGAGGCCCATGACGGGCAGTGGACCAGGTGTGTACCTTCTCCCCCATGGAACCGTTCACATTCGACTACGAGAACCTGCATGCGCGTGTGGACCGGGGGGTGTTCGAGCTGTTCAACCTGGACAGTTCGGCGCACACGTTCCGTGTCCCGTTGCGCTGGCTCGGAGTGTCGCTGCACTACAAGAAGCCGGACCGGCCCGGCACTCTGTACTTCGGCGTGGTCCGTGATCCGCAGGCCGCCCTTTACAACACCGATCGGCTCGCCCTCCGGCACTCGACCTCGCCCGCGTTCCAGGTGCCGCCCGGCGACGAGCCGTTGTTCCGCACCTACTTCACCGAGGTGGCGCGACTCGCCGACCGGTCGGTGTTCTGACGCGGAACCGATGGTTTTCGAGCACGGCGCCGTACACATGCGGGTGGACCACGCAGTCTTCGAGCTGTTCCGGCGCAACCGCGTCATCAGTGGGACCATCTGTCGCGCACGGTCCGGCACGGCACGGCAGCTGGGACCGTCAGCGGCGGCAGTACGGCGGTGCTCATCTTGTGCAGCTGCCCCGCCTGTACCGTTCAGCGTCCGCCATCCGTAGCCGCTGCACCCAGCCGCGGCCTGGCCCAGCGGTTGAGGTGGTCAGCTCCGCGGGGGTCTCCGCACCGGGTGCGTACGCTGCCGGTTCAGCCTTCTGCGCCCGGAGTTCGCCGACCTCGGCCTGAAGGTCTGCGAGTTGCCGGTGAAGTGCCTGAATCGCCACGACCGCAGCGCCGTTCGCATCGGTGCAGCAGATCGTCTTGTCGTCGGCTCCCAGGCCCAGGTGGGCCCGCCAGTCCTGCACCATCGGCCCCAGTTGGCGCACTTCGTCGTTCCCCCACCGGTATCGCCATGTGCTCACGGGCGGGCGGACCGATGCCCGTGGACTTGCCGCAATGCAGGCGCAACAACGCCTGAGCGGAACCCGCGCGAAGGTCGGGTGGCGGGTTTCTCCGCATGGGCGGCGCTGATCGTCCTGGACCACGTCCTGGCCGTCTCGCAGGAGCAGGACCTCGCGCTCACCAACAGGTGCCGTAAAGAACGGAGCAGCATGTTCCGCCGCCACATCGTCCGGCGTTACACGGACGCCGCCGACGAACACCTCCGCGAGGGCGTGAGCAGGGCGGACGTCGCCGGGTGCGGCACTATGTGCCCGGTACGGGACTTGGACCGGGTGACAGTGTTCGCCACGTACGCCGCCGCCGGTCACAGGATCCTTCAGCGCGCCCACGCCGTCGGCCTCGCCGGCCGGGTCAGCAAGCGGTGCGTGGCGTCAGTCGGGCGGCACGGGTTTCCAGGTAGCGGCGCTCGGTCAGGCTGGTGGTGCCGCGGGCGGCGCGATGGTAGTACTCCCGGGCTGCCGGCAGGTCGTCGGCCATCTCCAGGAGGTGCGCGCGGACCGCGTGCAGCCAATGATGGTCCGCGATCCGGTCGTCCGCGGCCAGCTTGTCCAGCAGGGCCAGGCCGGCCTGTGGTCCCTCGATCATGGCGACCGCCACCGCCCGGTTCAGGCTGGCCATCGGGTTCGCTGAGAGCCGCTCCAGGATCTAGTACAGCGTATTGATCTGACGTCAGTCGGTCTCGCCGGTGCTGGGCGCCTCGTCGTGCAGTGCGGCAATGGCGGCCTGCAACTGGTAGGGGCCGAGCGTCGAGCGGGTCATCGCATCGGTGACCAGTGCGACACCTTCGGCGATGCGGCCGCGGTCCCAGCGCGAGCGGTCCTGCTCGTCGAGCGGGATCAGCTCGCCGTGCAGGCCGGTGCGGGCGGCCCGGCGGGCGTCGTTGAGCAGCATCAGGGCCAGCAGGCCGGCCACTGCGCCGTCGTCCGGCAGCAGCCGGTGCAACAGGCGGGCCAGACGGATCGCCTCGGCGGCCAGGTCGTCACGGCGCAGCCGGTCGCCGGAACTGGCGGTGCAACCCTCGTTGAAAATCACGTACAGCACGTGCAGCACGACCCGCAGATGCTCCGCCCTGTCCTGCCCGACCGGCATGGTGAACTCGCTGCCGGCGGCCTTGATCCGCTGCTTGGCCCGGCTGATCCGGACCGCCATGGTCGGTTCCGGCACGAAGTAGGCTCGGGCGATCTCGAAATCGGCCACGCGGTGCGCAGGGGGTCGAGGGCCGCGCCGACCGGATGAACGGCGCGGTGGGGTTCGGGTTCGCCTGCGAGGTCGGGCAGCAGGGTGGTGCTGCTCATCTTCATCCGTATGCAGATGGGGCGATCGCGCGTACGCCGACACCACCCAAGGTGCAGGATGAGAGCTCCATCGGCCGCTGGGAGTAGGTCCCGCGCCTCATCCGTGCTTCAGGCCTCCCGGCTAGGGTCTGCACTCATGCAGACCACGGAGATGGCTCATCGTCAGATGTCGGAGCGTAGGCGCGACACGCTGGAGCGGCTCGTTGCGGAGCGGGATGTTTGGGTGTCGACAGCTCACCCTGATCACGGGCCGCACCAGGTGCCGCTGTGGTTCCTGTGGGATGGGCAGGCGGTATGGATGTGTACCAGCGCGACTTCAGCGACGGCGCGGAACGTCCGCACTGAGCCGCGTGTGCGGTTGGCACTGCCGGACACCTTCGATGTGGTGCTTCTCCAGGGGCAGGCGGAGTGCTTCCCCAGCCAGGAGGTGCCCGACGGCGCGGCGCAGGCGTTCACCGACAAGTTCGGGTGGGACCCGCGGACGGAGGAGGCCCCCTTTGTGTATGTGCGTGTGGTTCCGAAGACCGTGCGCGCTTGGCGCGGCGAGCCGGAACTACGCGGCAGAGTCATCATGCGGGACGGGACGTGGCTGGGACAGCAGCCGTCCGATTCTCTGCCCCGCTCACCGGAGCACTGACAGAGAACCACGGTGGCCAACTGGAATGCACAGTGGCCGTCTGAAGGTGCTCCTTACCTTGTTGGCCGGTTGATTCCGGTCCTTCGTACGATCGGGAGACCCAGGGGCCTGGGTGTGGCTGAAAGCGATCACGCCGTACGTGTGGCTTTGACCGACAGGCGCTCAGTGCCGCGCGACGGCACGGCCCGCTCCTTGGGATGAGCGAACGAGATCGCTTCGTAAGGACATGTCGGGGTGATCGTCCGCAGGGACCACCGGTCAACCGATCGACCAGGAACGCTCGGGTGCCCGCACTCCGGGCGGGGACGGACGCCGGCGAGGCCGCGCACCACTGCACCGTGATCGACACGGACGGGACGAAGCTGTTCTCGCGCCGCGTACCAAACAACGAAGCTGAAGTGCTGAAGCTGACAGGCGACGTCTCGGCACTGCTTGAGGACGACCCGGCGACCTGGGCAGTCGGCCTGAACGCAGGCCATTTGGGAATCAGTCACAAATGCGTGTGACCGAGCACTTCAGTTGGCGAGTTGAGCATCTCTCCCGCAAGCCATGGCCGGGAGTGGCCGCCAGCTGGCAGGGACGTCACGCATGATGAGAACGCAGTCCAGGGTCGCACTCCCCGGCGGGAAGCGGTCCGGGTCGTCGAAGAAGGACGACCCGATGGAGCGAACCCGGCCGGCTTCCATGTGCCACACCTTGGTCCGTAGCTCCATACCGTCCAGGTGGCGGCCGGAGCTGGTCGCCGAGAAGCCCTTTGCCCCGCTCCTGAAGAAACGGGAAGCCTCGGCAAGGTCGGCGAAGAGTTCGCTGCCTCGTAGCTCGTCGGACAGATCGACGGTGGTATCCACTCGGGTATCGCCATCCCGTGTCGCCAGTGCGACGCGCACCTGACCGGGCCTCTCGTGTACCTCGAAGTCGGCGCGGCCGTGTTCGCCGGGGAAGAGGCGGCCTCCGGCCCAGGCGTTGAGCCGCGAGGAAGTGTCGCGCCGTGGGATGTAGACGCCGGTCTCGACACCGTCCGGCCCGTCCCACTCGACGGCGATCCGATGTGCCGCGTTCTCGCTCCGCAGCCCGAAGGCCTTGGGCATCCAGGCCGGCCGGGCCCTTCCCAGGCGCAGCAGGCAGATGCCCGCGACCGCATAACCGTGCACAAGTTGCGGACGCAGTGGCCCAGGGAGCAGGCGTGCGGCGGCATCCGGGGAGACTCGATAGTTCACCAGCAGTCGTCGCTCGATGACGCTGGACAGGCGCGGCTGCATCATGATCCCTCGCTCTGCGCCCCAGGGCGCCATTTGGTGTGGCGAAGCACGATCTGCTCGGGGCAGACGACGCTGAGGAACCGACCGATGCAGGTGGCCAGGCGATCCTCGGCCAGCATATAGAGAATCCTGTTGCCCTCCCGTCGCTCGGTGACCAGACCGGCTCCCTTGAGCACGCCGAGATGTCGTGAGATGGAGGGCGCGCTGATCGCGAACCTGGCTGCGATCTCCCCGGCCGCGAGCTCACCGCCCCTGAGGTCCTCGAGGATCTGGCGCCTCGTCGGATCGGCGAGAGCGCGGAAGGCTCCCGCCTCGTCCTGAGCTTCTGTCATACCCAATATTTAGCAGCTTGGCTAAATATCTAACAAGTGGTCTCGTGACTCTGCCGGCAGGTGCGGCTGACCGCTTCGGCTCAGCTCGCCCACCGGACCGCTCACTCCCTGGCTGATGCACTCAGTCGCAACTCGTACACGTACAACTGCGCGAGGGTCTCCGCTTCCCGGGTACCGGTTGCTCCCCCTGGCTCGCACCGGACGACGAGATCACCCGACCGGAGAGCCATCGTGGCGGTCCGGTGCCGGAAGAGCGCGGACCGTGGTGTGGGGCCTTCCTGACTCGCCCCTGCTTCGCTGTCGTGGCGAGGGCCGCCCCCTCCGCTCCGGCCAAAGGGAGGACTCGGCAGCCCGGGTCCGCCTGGTCCCGGGCCGACTGTGGCCCGGGGTGCCTAGGCTGTCACCGCTATGAAAGGACGGTGCCATGGATACTGACTCCCGAACCAGGGCAGCGATCGAGGAGCATTGGCGGGCCTCGGAACGCGGGAACACCGAAGCCGAACACGCCATCTATGCCACGGACGCGATCCTGGACTACCCGCAGTCGGGCGAGCGGTTCCGGGGCCGAGCAACGATCTCGGCGCAACGCGGCGGGCACCCGGCCGACCGGCACTTCACCGTCCAGCGGATCACCGGCCATGCGAATCTGTGGGTGAGCGAGTGCCTCATCACCTACGACGGTGTGCCTTCGTATTCGGTGAGCATCATGGAATTCGCCAACCAGCACGTGGTGCACGAGACGCAGTACTTCGCCGACCCCTTCGGCGCGCCGGATTGGCGGGCCGCGCTCGCGGAGCCGATGCCGGGCCGAACCATCACCGGGACCTGATTCCTGGCCTCGCTCGGGTCAGCCGGGTGATCAGCCTGCCACTTTGTTGAGTTCCAAGAACGCGTACGCCGAAAGGACTGGTGGATGGACCACCGCAGCCTGAAGGGCCGTCCCCATCCAGCATGACGAACGAACGCTCGACACAAAGAACGAACGCACTATACGAAGTGGGAAACCCTCCGCCGTCCGCGAAGGGGTGGGCACCGAGGGCTTCGACGTCGATGTGCTCGATCGTGGGCGCACCCCGAAGGCGCAGTTCGGTGAGTGCATCTCGGCCCCTCCCGTCGACCGTAACGGTCGCGCCCGACGGCGTGGGCGGTGGCTAGGTCCGTCGGGCCGCTGCCCGACGGATCACGAAGGCCGCGGCGCCGACAGCGAGGACTGCAGCCCCGGTGACGACGGAGGAAAGCGGCAGGGCGAAGGCGAGGACGAGGCAGCCGGCCAGGCCGACCACCGGGACTATCCGGGCGGGGCGGCCTTCGGCCGGGGTGAGCGTGAAGGCGGAGGCGTTGGCGACGGCGTAGTAGGCCAGAACGCCGAAGGAGGAGAAGCCGATCGCCCCACGGATGTCCGCGGTCGCGGCCACGGTGGCGACGACGGCGCCGACGAGGAGTTCGGCGCGGTGCGGAACCTTGAACTTCGGGTGCACGGTGGCCAGGGCGTGGGGCAGATGGTGGTCTCGGGCCATGGCCAGGGTGGTGCGCGAGACGCCGAGGACAAGGGCGAGCAGCGAGCCGAGCGCCGCGACCGCCGCACCGGCGCGGACGACCGGGGCGAGCCAGTCGGCCCCCGCCGCCCGGGCCGCCTCCGTCAGCGGAGCTGTGGCCGCCGCCAGCCCGCCCGGGCCGAGGACGAGCAGCGCCGAGACGGCGACGGCGGCGTAGACGGCAAGGGTGATGCCGAGCGCGACCGGAATGGCACGGGGAATGGTGCGGGCCGGATCGCGGACCTCCTCGCCCAGGGTGGCGATGCGGGCGTACCCGGCGAAGGCGAAGAACAGCAGGCCCGCCGCCTGCAGGACACCGCCGGGGGCGGCGTCCGAGCCGATGTCCAGCCGAGCCGCGTCCACGGCTGCGGAGGTCGACGAGACGGCCACGACGGCGGCGAGGACCACCAGGACCACAGCCACGGTGACCCGGGTGAGCACGGCTGACTTCTGCACTCCGGCGTAGTTCACCGCGGTCAGCGCCACGACCGACGCCACCGCGACCGCGTGGGCCTGGCCGGGCCAGACGTAGGAGCCGACGGTCAGTGCCATGGCTGCGCACGAGGCGGTTTTGCCCACGATGAACGCCCATCCGGCCAGGTAGCCCCAGAACTCCCCCAGACGCTCGCGTCCGTAGACGTAGGTACCGCCGGATGCCGGATAGAGGGCGGCGAGACGGGCCGAGGAGGTGGCGTTGCAGTACGCGACGACCGCCGCCAGGGCGAGTCCGACGAGCAGCCCGGAGCCGGCCGCGTGGGCGGCCGGGGCGAGGGAGGCGAAGATCCCGGCGCCGATCATCGAGCCCAGCCCGATCAGCACCGCGTCCGACATCCCCAGGCGCCGCTGGAGTTCGTCCGGGACTCTGGGCGGGGGCGAGGTGGGGCTGCTCAACTGCGTCTCTCCTTGTCGGTTGCGGCCGCCTGCGGGGTTGCGGTCCGCGCAGACGATAAGCGATCGACCTGAACAAGCAATGGTCTCGTCATGCGCCGCACCGATAGAGCCGGACGCCGCTGCCACTGGATCCTGGAGAGCCCTACGAGGAGCTGCTCACGCTCGTCGCGTTATCCGACCGGGCCGGCCCGCCCACGGCGGAGGAGATCTTGCCTGCCGAGGAGCTCAGTGCCTGCCGGGAGCCACGGCTGCGAACCGCCCTGATCGAAGCCGCTCGGTGTTGCATTTCGGCGACGAGGGCCGCGGCCCCGGAGTCCACGCCTCAGCGGTCGACAGGGCCTCTCACGTGGTGGTGCCCCTCGCCATGGTGTTGCCACCAACACCCCGTACCCACTGCCTGGAGCCAGTGACCAATGATCCGGCCCGCACCAGAGTGGTGACATGCCCACTCGACGCGAAGCACTCGCCTCCTCGGCCGCCCTCACCGGCGGCGTAGTCCTACCCGCCGCAGCGCCCGCGGCAGCGGCCGCCCACACGACACCGGACCGTACGGCGGCTGCTTCCGGTCAGCATCCCGGCCGCGCCATCGCTCTCACCCACGCCACCGTCCTCGGCGCGGGCACGGACCGCACCGTCCTCGTACTCGACGGCCGCATCAGCCGGGTGGGCCGTTCGGCCGAGGTCCCGATTCCCCACGGGACGACAACGTACGACCTGACCGGCAAGTACATCGTCATGGGCGGCCTCATCGAGTCCCATGTCCACAACCAAGGGCCCGAGACCGTTCTGCCGCCCCTCTTCCCGCTCAACGGTGTGACCACGGTCCGCGAGATGTGGGGCGGGCCTCTCCACCACGAGTGGCGCAACAAGGTCCGCGCGGGCAAGCTCCTCGGCCCGCGCTGGGTGATCGCCAGCTCGATCATCGACGGGCAGCCCTCACTGTGGGCCAATGACACCGGCGAGCGCGTCATCGAGGTCACCGACGCCCCGTCCGCGCGCCGCGCGGTGCGTGAGGCGAAGGCGAACGGCGCCGACTTCATCAAGGTGTACTCGCGGCTCACGCCAGAGGCGTACGAGGCGATCGCCGACGAGTCCCGCCGGCAGGGCCTGCGCCACGCGGGCCACTGCCCCGACACCCTGCCCATCGCCCGGGCGAGTGACGCCGGGCAGCAGTCCATCGAGCACCTCCACGCCCTCCTCCTCAGCACCTCGGCCCAGGAGGCCGAGATCCGGCGGGCCATGGCGAAGGTCCGGATCGACCCCGGCCTCGGCACCAGTTTCGAGCGCTACGCGAGCTGGTTCCGGCAGGTGCACGCGGTGGAGTGGCAGGCGATGCAGACGTACGATGCCGGCCGTGCCCGCGCCCTCTTCGACCGGCTCGCCGTCAACGGCACCCACGTCGTTCCGACCCTCACCGTCCATCATTCGCTGGAACGCACCGACCAGTTGCCCTCCGACTCACCGGAGTTCGCATACCTGCCCGGCTGGATGACCGACTACTGGCCGGCCATCTGGTCCTCCCTCACCGCGGGTCGCACCGCGCGGGACACCTCCCGCATCCACCGGATCTACGAGCACCGGCTGCGCCTCGTCGCGGAACTCCACCGGGCCGGTGTGCAGTTGCTCGCGGGCACCGACACCGGCACCGGATACGCGGTCCCCGGCTTCTCCCTCCACCACGAGTTGGAACTGCTCGTCGAGGCGGGACTGCCCACGCGGGACGTCCTGCACTCCGCAACCACTGCGCCCGGCCGGATGCTCGGCCTGCCGGCCGACCGCGCCGATCTGCTGGTCCTGGACGCGGACCCGCGTACCGACATCCGCCATACGCAGCGGATCCACTCCGTCCTGATCGACGGCCGATATCTGGATCGCGCGGAGCGCCTGCGCCTGCTGGCCGACGTGGCGCGCGCCGCTGCCGCGAGCGAGCCTCCGGTCACGGGCAACGCGGCTCCTCACATCTGCGTCCACTGACCGCCGGGCACCGTCCTCGCGGAACGGCAACAGCCTCGATTCAGCCCCACGTCCGCCGGGCCGGCCTGAATCCACGACGCGGGATCGCCAACGGGTTCCGACTCGGATTCTGACTCAGATTCCGCGAAGTCCACATGTTGGAACAGCAGTTGTGGCATCAAGCCATACCGATCAGGATCCAGCATGCGGGCACGGTGTTGGTGGTCGAGTTGGAGGAGGCGGTTCAAAGTCGGGAGCAGAAGAATTCGTCCAGCACTCCAGCGGCCCACCGGGCAGCGTTCCCGTACGGTAAGCCGCCGGGTGGGGTCAGGAGCCGCAGGTGTGGTGCGTCCGGGACAGCGCCTCGGCCTCGCCTGGGCCTGCGGTGACCCGGCAGTCGGCCTTCAAGCCGCTCCAGGCACGGCTGTGACCGGGGGCGGACTCGATCGTGTGCTCGTTGTACGCGAAACATGGCTCGACACCATCCGCAAGCGAGCCCACGCACTCACCGCACAACACCGCGCCGCCCTCGACACGCTCGGCATGCGCCGGCAAGCAGACCGAAGAAAACACTGACGGTTCTGCACTGGTGGGCCATCACGTAGCCGCTCGGCCGCCCGTGGAGCAGACCGGGGTGAATGCCGGTATCAGTCCCACCAGAGCACGACGAGAAGGTCCCGTTGGGATGCTCCGAGGTAGAACTCCCTCAAGGCATCGAAATGCTCGAGCAGGTACTTCCTCGGGCCTCCAGCGATCAGGTCGGCTCCGAAACCAATCAGGGCAGCGGCTTGTGTGTCGTCGGCCGGCAGCGCGGCAAGCATCGCCGGCATGTCCATCTGCCCGAGCAGTTCTGAGACTCGGGCCACTTGAGCTGCGGAAAGGGCTGTGGGAGCGGGTCCGAAGGGGCCGATGGCATGCGGGTGCGTGTTGAGAAAGCCAAGGTCGAGCACCGTGTCACCGTCGGTGGCCTGCCGCAGGGCGTCCAGGCGGGCGCCATCCAGACCTGCCAGTTCGCAGACCCGTCCCAGCAACGCCGGCGCCCAGTCCAGGTCGAGGATGTCCCACGGCGACGGATCCCAGTGAGGATCCCCGGCCGGCGATTCGCGGGCTGAACGGCGGCAGTCGGCGAGATACCCCGCCGAGATGCGAGCAATTTGCTGAGTGACGGCCATGACGGCAGTATCCCGACGATGTCCAGCGGAGGACGGACCGGAAACGGTGAGCCGGCTGTTGCGATCGTCGGTGTACTCGGGGAAGAGACCGTGATCCGCGCCGAGCCGACGGGCGATGCAGGGGACGCCGCCCGCTTCGCCCGCGGCAATTGCTTCGCGCGGGGCGGCACGGGCACGTTGGCGGCGGTGGGATGTGACGGCCCGCCAACCGTCGTACAGGGAAGACGTCATGAGCCGATTCCTGAATGGAACCGCCGAACGGTGCCTAGCCGTACGTCGCAGTGCTGTAGACGTACAGGGCGACCACACCGGTGACGCAGGCGAGGATCACCCATGAACCGAAACCGGTGTGTTTCCCGCGGCCTTTGGGGCGCACCGCTTTCCCGGAGCGATTGAACCGCCCGGGTGCCGCCCGCGGCACGACCGGCGCGGCATCGGCCGCCGCCTCGGCGAGCAGGCGACGGCAGGTCGCGGCAAGCACGTCTGTGGCAGCAGAGAGCGGAACCACAGCTTCCGAACGCGCGGGAGCGGTGGTGCCGCCGTCCAGGATCCGCCCGGCGCGTACGAGGACTTCGTCCCGACCGCCCGCCGGAGCAAGACTGATCCACCGCCGTACATGCTCGCCCCGGATGACCACACCACCGGACCGCTCACGGTAAACAGTGTGTTCCCGCCACAAGATCTCCGCCAACTCAATGGCGGTTTCTCTCAGTTGCATGCTCATGATCTCTCCCTCTCCGCCTCGCGGCGAATCGAACAAGCATCGCACTCTAGCGGTAGGGGCAGAGGGGCATCCAACAGCCCCGGGGATGCCATGGCCGATCCCCGGGAGCCTTGTTTTGTCCGGGCAGGGTCAGATCTCTCCGGCGTCATGGCGGTGACCTACTCGACGCGCGGACAGACCCCTTGCCGGAGCACGGTCCCGTAGACAGCCGGAGTGATGCCGTAGGAGCGGGTGAACCGTCGGGTGAGATGAGCCTGGTCCCCGTAGCCGGCCTCAGCTTCCGCCGTCGACGGTGCCGCGCCCTCGGCCGACAGCGATCGGGCTCGGCGCAGCCGCAGATCCCGCTGGTAGTCGCTGAGGGCGAGGCCGCACGCAGCACGGAAGCCCAGGTCCAACGCGAAGCGACTGCGTCCGGACACCTGAGCCGGTTCGTTGGCGGCGTCCGGGACGAGCCCGATCTCCTGGTCTCCACGCACTGCCCGGCCTGCGACACCACACATCCCTGGGGGGGGCCGGCTGCGGGGCACCTCAAAAGGGCGACCGGATGGCTCATCGACTCACCCCCAAGCACACACCGGGCCTGGGACGACGGACGGCGTGCACACCTGCGTCAATCAGCGCCTGTTTCTGCCATCCCGCGTCCCGCCGCAGCGTACGGCTCGGTCCGGGCGCCCGGACCTGGCTCCACCCGCCGCGGCCTCGTCCGCTTCGTCCGCGCCGGCCTGCACGGCTCCTGCCGTGGCTGCCCGGCGGGGCATTCCCGTCGAGTAGAGGCCGTGGCGCCGGAACTACGACCTGTTCCGCCGATGGCACCCGGTCTTCAGCCGGGCTCCAGTCGCAGGCCGACGCGGGAGGGGTGCGAGCACGTCGCCGTCATCAACGAGTGTCGATGGCCCACAGCCGTCATGCAGTGGGATCCACGTTCCACGCCTGGGGCAGATCGTTGCCGCAGAAGACGCAGACGAAGTCGTCCTCGCGCACGATGTTGTGCTCCTGGCAGCCGGGGCAGCGTCGGAACACCACTTCATGCGTGAAGCCCGACGGGTGGCCGAGCTCTACATCGTCCAGGGCGCGGGCGACTGCCGGCCAGGAGCTGATGTCCGGGCAGTACCCGGTTGAATGGTTGCTGACGTCGGCCACGACCCATCGGCCTGCCTCACGGGTGAAGCTGATCTCCCCGGCGCTCAGCACTCTTTCTCCGCCGGCACAGGCCACGTGTTCGCTTCGTCGCGGCGCCAGCCGAAGCACTGCGTCCGTGCCGACCACAAAGGTGAATGGTTCCACCAGCTCCACTGCTGGTCTCTCAGCGGCCCAGCTGTCGAAGTCATCCGCGGAGCCGATCCGACGGCCACCGCTGCCAGGCCGGACGCCGGTCTTCAGGTCGACCGGTCCGACATATCGGTAGCTCCACCCCCGCACACTCATGCGAGCCAATCTAGAACACTTCCGGCTCACGCCCGGAAACCGGCGCCGAGCCCGGCTCCGAGGCACGGTTCCAAGCCCCGGCCCCTGAGTTCCATCGCCTCACGAAGCAGACCGCCGGCGACACGACCACCACTTCCTGAGGCTCAAGCCCTCATCACAGCCGAACGCATGGCTTCCATCAGCTCCTCTCGGGCCGCACGGAAGGCACGGCGCGCATCAGCACAGTCAGGATCGTCTCTCCGCGCACCATCCACCACCGCATCCCGGTAGAGCGCGAGCTTGTAGCCGGCGTCCCTGGCCTTCGTGACGACATGTGCCGGTGCCAGCAGTTCGAGCTGATACTGCTTCACATGCACTCCATGTTCCAGCAGAGCGCTCTGTATCTGTTCCTGCTGCAAGGTGTTCGACGCACGGCTTGCCTCGCTGATAACGTCCCTGGCCTTTGTCAGCGCTTCCAGGAACTCAACGTACGAAGACCGCAATGCCTCTCTGTCACGCTCGCCCTTGTCCCGGCGCCACCTCAAGCGATCCGCCAGGAGCGTGCTGCCGACACCGATGACCGCTCCCAGCATCGTGCTGACCAACGTCGTCCATTCCATACCCGCAGAGTACGGATTCCCTCCAACGGGCTCGCCTTCTGAGCCGAGTTCGCCCGTGCGGTGAAGCGACGATCACTGGGACCGTCCGACTGCGGACCAAGGACATCAAGGCGACCGGCTGTCAGAGCTGCTGTCTGTTCATAGCGGCAGAGCATGCCACCCGGTACTCACACCTCACCGGTCCCGGCGGATCGGCACACCGGGGCCAGAGCACCCACGTCGCTCATCGGAAGTCCTGTCGCGCTGCGGAGGAACACTGATGGCTGTACGAGAAAACAGTCCGCCAGGAGAGAAGCGCTTGACCCTCACGTGGCGTCATGCCCCATTGTCGCCGGCATGGAAGAGCACCTGAGCGTGGGACGTGTGGCCGGGCTGGCCGGCGTGAGCGTCCGTACGCTGCATCACTACGACGCCATCGGCCTCGTGCAGCCGTCCGCGCGGACCTCGGCCGCGTACCGGGCCTACTCGGCGGGCGACGTGGAGCGGCTGCGGGAGGTTCTCGCCTACCGGCGGCTGGGCTTCGGATTGCGCGAGATCGCAGATCTGGTCGACGATCCGGCCACCGACGCGGTCGCGCACCTGCACCGGTTGCGCGGCCTGCTGCTCGAACAGCGCGACCGCGCTGTTGCCACGGTGACGGCCATCGACAAGGAACTGGAGGCGCGCGCAATGGGGATCAGGACGACGCCGGAGGATCAACTGAAGCTATTCGGCGCGCAGTTGTACGAATCAATCGGGTCCGCCTACCCGGCGACGCGGCGCACCGAGCCGCGGATCGCCGCGAGGGTCTGGGATGCGCTCGGCGACGCGCGGACCGTACTGAACGTCGGTGCCGGCACCGGCTCGTACGAACCTCCGGACCGGGATGTCACAGCGGTGGAACCGTCAGCGGTCATGCGGGCGCAGCGTCCCGCGGGCGCGGCGCCGTGTGTGGCCGCCAGTGCGGAGAGCCTCCCGTTCGAAGACCTGTCCTTCGACGCCGCAATGGCCTTCAGTACCGTTCATCACTGGCAGGACCCGATCGCCGGGCTCCGCGAGATGCGGCGCGTGGCCCGCCGTGTGGTGGTGTTCACGTACGACGCCAGTGCCACCGGCTGGCGTGAGCGCTTCTGGCTCACCCGCGACTACCTGCCTGAATTCGCCGGCCTTCTCGACGGCTGGCCTTCACTGGCCGACCTGACCCGCGCGATCGGGGGCCGCGCGGAGCCGGTGCTCATCCCTTGGGACTGTGCTGACGGCTTCTTCGAGGCCTACTGGCGTCGGCCCGAGGCATACCTGGACGAAGATGTGCGCCGCGCGGTATCGGTATGGACCGGAGTCGGGCCGGAGGCCGAGCGCCGGGCGGTGAACGGGCTTCGCGACGACCTTTCCTCGGGCCGGTGGGCCGAGCGCAACCGCGACCTCGTCGCCCTCGACACGGCAGAGCTCGGCCTGCGCCTTCTCGTGGCCTGAACCCGGGTGCGTGAGAACACCGCAAGGAGCTGGCCTGCCTCTACGCGGGCGGCCCCGCGCTCGCGCGCACGTTCCCCGGCCGCCCGGGCCACCCGGTCGACGAGGTCGGTGGCCCTGATCGGCACGAGCCCCGCGGCAATCCTGCGGGCCGGCCCACCGGGCGTGGACCAGCAGCCGTTTCTTGATGGCGGAGGCCTTGCGGGCGGGCGTAGTTGTCGAAGCTCGGATGGACGTCCGGGCCGGGACCGGTCCAGAGCCCGACGGCACGGTCCGGTCGGACGGTCTCACCGCCATCGGCCTCCGGGCGTGAGGCGGCCGAACGAGTTCCGGAGCCCGTGGCCGGGTCTGCCGGCGTGTCAGGAGTGCGGGTCCACCAAGATCTTGACGGCCGTCTCGTTGTGGTGGATCAGGGTCTCGAAGCCTTCGGTCACGAGGTCGTCGAGGCCGATGGTCTTGGTGATGAACGGAGCCAGGTCGATGCGGCCTTCCTGCACGAGCTCGATGGTCTGCGGGTGGGAGTTGACGTATGCGATCGTGCCGCGCAGGTCGACCTCCTTGAGGACGAGCTTCTGCATGTCCAGCGACGCCGGCTTGCCCCAGATCGAGATGACGGTGATGACACCGCCGGGCCTGATGGCGTCCAGCAGTGTGTCGAGGACGGCGTTGACGGACGTGGCCTCGAAAGCGACATCCGCGCCCTTGCCGTCGGTGAGGCGCCGGACCTCCTTGGCAACGTCGGTGACGGCGGGGTCGATGACGTGGTCGGCGACCCCGGAGTCCAGCGCCTTCTGCCGGCGCAGCGAACTGAGCTCGGTGACCGCGACCTCGACGCCCATCGCCTTGAGCACCGCGCAGGTGAGCATCCCGATGGGGCCTGCACCGCCCACGAGTGCGAGGTCGCCCGCCTTCGCGCCCGAGCGCTGGAACGCGTGGTATGCCACCGACAGCGGCTCGATGAGCGCCGCCTGGTCCAGCGGGACATCTCCGACCGGGTGGACCCACCGGCGTTCGACGACGATCTTCTCCGCGAGCCCGCCACCGCGGCCGCCCAACCCGATGAAGTTCATGTCGGGCGAGATGTGATAGGCGGAGTTGTTCTTGCTCGTGTCGACGTCGGGGCGCAGGATGTAGGGTTCGACGACAACGCGATCGCCCGGCTTCAGACCCTCGACACCTTCGCCCACCGCGTACACGACGCCGGACATCTCGTGACCGAGCGTCACCGGGGCGGACTCGCCCGAGACGGGGTGCGGGTGACCGGCCGGCGGAACGAAGATCGGTCCGTCGAGGTACTCGTGCAGGTCTGTGCCGCAGATCCCGCAGTACGCGACATCGATGCCCACCGTGCCCGGCCGTACGGCGGGTTCCGGGACGTCCTCGATACGGATGTCGCCTCGGTCGTAGTAGCGTGCAGCCTTCACTTTGGGCCGGCCCCTTCGTCTGTTTTCTGCTCACGTCTCGTGTCGGGTCCTGCCGTGGGACGAGGCGGGCACCTCGCACGACATATTCACGGCAATAGCTAACAGTACGACCCAATACGGGCGCGCGCTCGCGCCAACCGTCTGGCCCGACAGCACGCCCTGCATTCGCGGGGCCGCGCACACACTCCCCCGATGTGTGCGGCAAAGGCCCGGCGGTCAGCCGGCCGGTGCGAACCCACGCCACCAGGAACGCCCCGTCGCCCCTGTCCGGTGCGAAGCTGATGCTCCTGCGTTGGTGGGATACCCGGTGGCCGGCCGGCTCGTTCTCGTTGCGCCGACAGACCGGTTCTCAGGAGCAGGGCAGGGCAAGGACGTCGTCGATCGCGGACCGGATCATTTCGTCCTGGAGGACCGCCCGGTGGTCACGGTACGTCGACAGCGGCCGGTCGAATCCCTGCACCCCGCTCAGGACAGCCCGCGCCGCCGGGGAGACGGTTCCGATCCGGGCGAGGGCCTGCAGCGCGTAGAAAAAGCTGCCGTAGCTGTCGCCGCCGTGAGCGATGGGAGGGAGATACTCCTCCAAGACGGACACGCTCGGCTCGGGTTCGCCCGTGATCGACCAGAGCGCGACGGCCGCTCGTGGCCGCAACCAGGTATCGCCGTGCTGCATGAGCTGCTGTACCCGATCGGCATAGGGCGCCGCCGCCGGGCCGAAGTCGCCGAGGAGGTCGACGGGGCCGTAGAGCGGTCCTTCCTGCGTCAGCACCGCCTCGCCGATCAGCCGCAGCGCCGTGTCGCGGTCGCCGCCGAGGCGCCAGGCCGCCCATGCCACCTTGTGGTGGTTGCCGGAGTGGTCGAGGACCGTGCACCGGCGTACGGCGGACTCCGCGGAGGCTGCGGCCGGTCCCATCGCCACGAGCGCGTCGACTGCGTACAGCGAGTACCGGGCGTCGTCCAGCAGGGCCACCACCTCCGGCAGCGCGGGCGCCGCGGCCGGCCCCCACGCCTGGAGTACGTTCAGGAAGGAGCAGGTCAGCGCGCCGCCCTTACCGTCGTCGCGGAGCAGTTTCCGTACCCCGGGCAAGAGAATCTCCGCGTGTGCCCGCAGTGGGGCCAGTACCTCCTCGACCTCCGGCAGATGGGGATCGCTCAGGCAGTATCCGAGGGTGTACTGGTCTCGGTACGGCTCGTAGAGCCGCTCGACCAGCTCCGGCAGGGCACGCCGGTCACCCATGCGGGTCAGCGCCCACCGGGCGTGGTCGCCCACCGTGCCCTCGAAGAATTCGTCCTCGGCCAAGTCGTCGAGGAGTGCTGCCAGTTCGTCAGCGTACGGGGCCGACCGCGCACCCAGCACCGCGAGCAGGTGGGCCGCCCGGTAGCGTACGCCGTCGTCCGGGTCGCAGAGCAGTGCGCCCGCGTGCGGCAGCAACGCGGACGCCGCGGACGGCATCACCACCAGCAGCCGCCATGCCTCGTCGAGCGCGGCCTGGCACAGCAGGGTGTCCCCGGTCCGGCGCGCCGCGTCGACGAGTCGGACGACGAAGGAAAGTGCCGTCTGCGGAGCATCCTCGAGCGGGCGGGCCGTCCAGGAGAGAACGCCCTCGCGGTTGAGGGGACCGCCGATGTCCGGCACGAACCAGAGTTTCTCGAACTGCGGGCGCACAGCCGGGTCGGACAGGACCTCGACCAGCAGGTCCAGCTCACGCACCGGCGCCAGAGGGTCGAACGCGGCCCAGGAGTGGACGGCCGCGACCCGCATGACGGGAGTATCGGTCCTCAGTACTCCGGTCACGGCCTCTCGTACCCGTTCCACGGCCCTCGCATCGTCGGCGCCGGCCGTGGCGGTCCCGAGCACGAGCAGCGTGGGCAGCCGCACCGTCGGGTCCGTCTCGGCCTGCCACC
Organism: Streptomyces sp. NPDC048295; assembly: GCF_040652135.1. Taxonomy (NCBI): domain Bacteria; kingdom Bacillati; phylum Actinomycetota; class Actinomycetes; order Kitasatosporales; family Streptomycetaceae; genus Streptomyces; species Streptomyces sp. NPDC048295. The sequence continues at coordinate 151,832 of NZ_JBEZLL010000014.1, read as the reverse complement.
GCTCCAGCAGCACGTCGACACATTCCGCGATGGGCAGGGCCTCTCTTCGCACCTCGGGCAGGGGGTCCGCGAGCAACGTCAGGAGCCTGGGCCGGTGGCGCTGCCACACCTCGCACCACGCCGCGTCCTCGCTTCCCTCCCCGGCTTCGGCCGCGGCCTCGGACAGGCTCGTCAGCAGTTGAACGAGCGTGGCCCGGGCGCCCATGACCGGATCGCAGACAAGAGCAACGACCAGCGGCAGCACGGCGGTCGCGACGGGATTCGCGCCTCTGGTGCCTGGCGCAACGTATTCGAACAGCAGGTTGCAGTCTTACGCGGTCGCCGTCGCGCCCTTGTCCACCAGTCTCCGCAGGGCGCGCCGCAACTCCACGGCGGGGTCGTGCCCGAGCGCCGACTCCAGCCGCTCCCACGGCACCTCTTCCAGCGCCGCGCCTACGGTGCCCGCCACTCATGCCCCCGCTGACCTCGGCCGATCGGTTCCCTGACGGACATCCTGTCATCGAAGAACAGCCTTTGAGAATTGCTGACATGGGTGCCCAGCCGCCTCCCCGGCGCCGTCTGCAAGAAATCGGCGTGGTGCTCCCCGAGGTTCGATGGCGACAACTGCCGTGCTCCGCCTGGGCTGGTGACAGGACCACGGCTCACCACACCGGCACACCGGGTGCCACGGCAAAGGCAGCGTCCTCGGTCCGCACCCGGACCTTGAGCAAAAAGAGGCTGAAGGGCGAACCCGACCCGTGCTTGTATGGGCCCCATGGTGTCTTCCGAGCGCTTGCTCGCCTTCGCGGCCATGTCATTCCTGCTGATTGTGATTCCCGGGCCCAGTGTGCTGTTCGTGATCGGGCGGGCGTTGGCGCAGGGGCGGCGTGCCGCGCTGACCACGGTCGTGGGGAATACGCTGGGTGCCTATGTGCTCATCGCGGCTGTGGCTCTCGGGGTCGGGACGATCGTGGAGCGCTCCGTTCTCGTCTTCACGGTGCTGAAAATGGCCGGTGCCGCCTACTTGGTGTATCTGGGTGTCAAGGCGTGGCGTCAACGCGGCTCGCTGCAGGCCGCTTTCACTGCTGACACGACCACGCAGGGCGGCCTGCGCACACTGCTGGAGGGGTTCGCGGTCGGCGTGGCCAACCCCAAGACCATGGTGTTCTTCGCCGCCGTGCTGCCGCAGTTCGTCGACCGGGGCCAAGGACACATCGCGGTTCAGATGCTGGTGCTCGGGCTGGTCTTCAACGTCATCGCAATGGCCTCCGACAGCGTGTGGGGACTGATCGCGGCAACCGGGCGGGACTGGTTCGCCCGCTCACCCCGGCGGCTCTCCCTGGTCGGAGGAGTCGGCGGGCTCACAATGATCGGCCTCGGCGTCACCGTCGCCGCGACGGGGCGCAAGGACTGAACCCGTACCGGAGTGGCGACCGCGTCGGGCGGCGGCGCATTCGGCGTGTTTTTCGCTGTGCGCGAGGCAGTGGCACTCGGTCCGGTCAGGATGCCGGCGCCGTTGCAGATCGGCCGGTCGACGACGGCCGTGCAGCCGTACGCGCCTTCGCCACCCTGAGCGGCTCCTCCTCCCGCCCGCCGCCTCTGGCTTCCATCACCACCGCCTGATAACGGATCGACAGCACCATCGGCCTCGCCGTGATCGGCACAACGCTCCCCATCACCACGTTCGACCGTGCAGGCCGTCCCGCCTGGTAGATCAAGCCAGGGAGTCGGACCCATGCGCCGCGCCCGAAGCACTGGGGTGAGCGACAGCAACGTTGTGTGATGGTCCTGGGGCTGGAGGCCGGAACGGCAGGAGCACGGCCGGGCGGCAGGCTGGGGTCGTGTCACAGCCGGCTGGTATCAATGGGCCGCATGAACACCGAGCACGCAGATCCTGACGACCTCGCTGCGATTCGTGAAGCCTTCGGCATCGACACCGGCGGCGAGTCCGCGCTGGGCTGGGAAGCGGTGCAAGCCTTCGAAGCGGAGCACGGCACAGTCCTGCCCGAGCCCTATCGGACCTTCGTTGCGGAGGTCACCGACGGGTCTCACTCCGGACCGCCGGACTACGGGTTGGTGGGGCTTGCGGAGCTGCCCGACGACTGGGGTGACGGCCGGGGGGAACGAGACCTGAGCCGGCCCTTCCCGCTCACCTCGAGTTGGCTGTGGGATGAGGACACCAGGCCGTCGGAGGAGATCGATCCGATCCTGGACCAGATGTTCAATCACGGGACAATCGTGCTCGGGACGGACGGCTGCGGAATGTACTGGCACCTCGTCGTCACCGGCGCGCATCGCGGGCACGTCTGGTTCATCACTGGCGAAGGGGCGACTCCCTTCGGATCCGGGTTCGGGTTCACCACGGCTGAACCCGGATTCGCAGGATGGGTCAAGCACTGGGCCGCCAACAAGCCCTGGTTCGACGTGGCATGACGCGCCGGGCCATGTCTCCTGATTGATCCCGTGGCGTCGAACCGTCGTCGAGCTCGTGGAGGCGGCACGGAAGACCGCCGCCCCGAGCTCTCGACTCGAAAGCGGTCCTGTTGGCTGCGGGCTGGTCCGTCTGCGGCCGCCGGACGGTCGTTTTCCTAGGACTAGTAGTGGTGCGGCAGGTGGGGTGGCGGTGGCGGGCTGGTGGTCGTGCTGGGCGCGGTGTCCGGCCAGACCAGCAGGACGGGGCAGGAGGCGTGGTCGACGATGAAGCGGCCGGCCGGACCGAGGCTGCGCGGTCCGACATGGGTACGGTCGCCGTCGCGGGCAAGAATGAGAAGGTCGGCGCCTTCTGCGGCGGTCACGACTTCCCCTTCGGCGCGGCCCGGGCATTCTCGGCAGGTACACGGGCGTCCCAGCCGCTCGGCCGCACTGGCCAGCAGTTGTTCGGCGGACGCGGCGGCCAGGTGTTCCACTGCAGTGCCCGGGTCACGGTCGGGGCGTGCGCGGCCCAGCAGTCCGGCATAGGCACCGTGGGCGGCGCCCGGCACCTCGTGGCCGGTGACGTGAAGCAGCACCAGTTCGGCGTCCGCGGGCGTGTGGGTGCGGGCGGCGTCGACGCAGGCGGGCCAGGTGCCCTCCACGATCCAGACAATGACGGTCACGGTGTTCAGCCTCCGATCGCTTGGAGAGAGACCCACAGTGCCACCACCGAGAGCAGCAGGGCGGCGGGTACGGCCAACAGGCCGAGCCGGGTGAACTCGCGCAGATCCACGTCGGTGTCGTGTTCGCGCACGATGCGCCGCCACAACAGGGTGGCCAGCGAGCCGGCGTAGGTCAGGTTGGGTCCGATGTTCACCCCGAGAAGGACTGCCAGGACGGCGCCCGGGCCGGTGGGGGCGGTCAGCGGCAGCAGGACCAGAACGGCGGGCAGGTTGTTGATGACGTTCGCCAGTACGGCTGCCAGTGCCGCGAGGGCGAGAAGGGCCGGGAGGCCGGTGCCGCCGGGCACCAGGTGGCCCAGTACGTCCGCGAGGCCGTTGTCGACCACCGCCCGGACCACGATGCCCAGGGCCAGGACGAAGGCGCAGAACGGCAGGGCCGCGGCCCGGACGATCGCCGTGGGGGTGGTGCGTCGCCGGGCCAGGGCGCGGGCCGCCAGGACGACCGCGCCTGCGGCCGCCGCCCAGGCCGGATTGGTGCCGAGGGCCGAGGTCAGGACGAAGCCCGCCAGGGTGCCCGCCACTGTGAGCAGGGCGAACAGAGGCAGTTCGCGGGGCTGGTCGGCCGGCGGGGCCTGGGCGCCGGCGTCCAGGTCGGTGGCGAAGAAACGCCGGATCACCACGTACTCGGTGCCGATGGCCACCAGCCAGGGCAGGGCCATCAGGGCGGCGAAACGGGTGAAGGTCAGGCCACTGGCGGCAAACGCCAGAAGGTTGGTCAGGTTGGAGACCGGCAGCAGCAGTGAGGCGGTGTTCGACAGGTGGGTGCAGGCGTATACGTGCGGTTTGGCGCGGGCGCCGAGGCGGGCGGCGGTGGCGAACACCACCGGGGTCAGCAGCACCACCGTGGCGTCCAGGCTGAGGACCGCTGTGATCAGTGAGGCAGTCACGAAGACGAGAACCAGCAGCCGGTGGGGCCGGCCGGCCGCTCGGCGGGCCATCCAGGCGCCGCAGGCGTGGAACAGGCCCTCGTCGTCGCACAGCTGGGCCAGGACCAGGACGGCTGCGAGGAAGCCGATCACCGGGCCCAGCCGGGCGGCCTCGGCCGCCGCGTGGTTCAGCGGGATCGCGCCGGTGGCGATGACCACCCCGGCTGCGGGGACGGCCACGACCGCCTCCGGCCAGCCCCACGGCCGGATCACCGCGCAGGCCAGCACCGCAAGGAGGAGGGCGGCGGAGAGTGCTTCCGCGAGTGAGGCGTTCAGGGGCTGAGCCTTTCCGGAGTGGAGTCCTGGCGCAGAGGACGGCCGCACCGGACGACTGTCGTCAAGTACACCGGAGCCGGTGGGCGCTGGTGAGTTCGCGTAGTCAGCTGTTACCAGCTCTCGGGTGAAACAGTGATGATTATGGCGATATGCAAACTTCTGGGATGTTTCGGTGGCGAGAGTAGACCTGCCCCGGGCCCGCCACGGTCGGCGAGGCTATCGTTGCTCCGCATGACCCACACCGAGATCGAGATCACCGCGGAGTTGGTCCGGGACCTGCTGCGCGACCAGCACCCCGACCTGGCCCATCACCGCGTGGAGCTCGGCGCGCGCGGTTGGGACAACCAGCTGTGGCGGCTCGGGGACGACCTTGCCGTCCGGTTGCCGTGGGCGACACGGACTGCGGACGAGTTGCTGCGCAAGGAGTACACCTGGCTGCCCGCCCTCGCCCCGGACCTTCCTCTGCGGATCCCCGTCCCGCAGCGCCTCGGTGAGCCCTCGGAGCGGTTTCCACGGCCCTGGATCGTCACCACCTGGGTGCCGGGCGAGCCCGCCGACCGCGCCCCCGCCACACGCGCCGCGGAGGCGGCCGACGCCTTGGCCGCCTTCCTGACAGCTCTTCACCGGCCCGCTCCCGCCGGGGCGCCCACCGGTCGTGATCGCGGGGGGCCACTGGCCGACGCTACCGAAGGGTTCGCCAAGATGCTCGCCTCGGCCACCGAGCTGGGGCTGATCGCCGACCCGGATGCCGTCCGCGCGGTCTGGGAGGACGCCGCCAACGCACCTGGCTGGGCGGGCCCGGCACTGTGGCTCCATGGCGACCTTCATCCGGCCAACGTTCTCACCACGGATGGCACCTTCTGCGGTGTGATCGACTTCGGTGACCTCTTCGCGGGCGATCCGGCCTGCGACCTCGCCGCCCCCTGGGTACTACTGCCGGACGGCGCCGTCGACCGCTTCCACGGGGCCTACCGGCCGGCCCCGGATGACGCGACCCTGCGTCGCGCTCGCGGCTGGGCGGCGCTGCGCGCCCTGGCCTGCATCCTCATCGGAGACGCCGGCGTCCACGGCCGCCCGGGCGGCAAGCCCACCTGGGGCCCGCCCGCCCATGCCACGCTACGACGCCTCATCGCGACGGCCCGCTGAACGACCGGGCCGAACAGGCCAGCGGACCAAGGCGGGCCCTGGTGCCGCTGACCGGCCCTCGTGTGCATCTGTGGCCCGCTCCCCCGTGGAGCCAGGGTCGTCGAACCGGCCGCGGAGACGACCTGGGCGCAATGGCCGGCCGCCGCGACGGCCGGAGGTGAACGCAGCGCAAGCCGAGGACACCGCCGAGCAGACGCGCCTTGCCTCGCTGCTGGACCAGGCTGCTGAGCAGTCACTTCGGTGAAGTCCGCTCGTCTGCACCCTGAGTTCCCATTCCGGCGCTGTCGCCGCCTGCGCATCGGCCGGCTTCCGGCAGCGCCCCGAGGTCCGGGACCGCTACCAGAGCGCCTGATTTCCTGCTCCTCGCGTGGCGAGGGCGTGCAGTTGTCATCGGGTGCCGTGGGCGTGCCTTCAGTGTTGCTCGTGGTCGAGGGCGGCGATCTCCCGTATGGCCTCGGCGATGACAGGGGACTCCTTCTTCAGGATCGCACCGTGGTTGCTGGCGACCTTCGCACTGATCTCGATGTTCGCGTTGCGGGCGGTCACCGCGTCGAGGCTGGTCCGTATCCGCTCCTGCTCGTCACCACGGCTTCCGAGGGACGTACCCGAAGCGACCACGTACCGTACCGGGACAGTGATGTTGTCCAGCACAGGGCCCAGTTCGTGCTCTTGGGAGATCACACCGATCTCGATGTTGCTGTCCGCCTGCTGCTCGGCGGTCATCCGCGGGGCCAGGCCGGTCGGGCGCAGCAACGGCAGGAACCAGCCCATGCGCCGGAACATCTTCCTGATCCGCTGTTCCATGGCTTCGTCGAGCCAGTCGTACGGGAACGCGCCGTCGACCAGGACCGCGCCGAGGGTACGGTCCGGGTTGCGGTCGGCCCAGTGTGCTGCGACGAACGCTCCGTAGGACCAGCCCACGAGCAGCGCCCGGTGCACGCTCCTGGCCGCGAGGACGGCATCGACGTCCCGGACGGCCGCCTCGAAGGAGTAGTCCGCCGAGCGCTTCGATTTCCTGCCGCGGGCCCGCTCGTCGTAGGTGATGTGCCGCCATTCTGGCCCCAGTTCGGCGATGACCCGCCGCCAGTACCCCTGGGTGGCGAACTGGCCGTTGAGGTAGACCACCGGGATGCCGGGCCCGCCGGTGTCGGTGACGGCCAGGGCCGTGTCGTCGACCGGAACCATTCCGGTCCACTGCGAGATGGTCGAGGAGGTGCTGTTCGTCGTCATGTTTTCCCCTGGTCGGGTCAGATGTCCCGTACGGCTTGTCCGGGACCTGCATGTGGATCGTGGGCCTCGCGGCGCGGGCGGCCGGGCCTTCGGGAACGACCGGCAGGAGCTCGGTCGTAGCCGGCCCGGCCGGATACTTCTGGTTCTGGCCCCGGCCCCGCTAGAGGCTGCGGGCGGTGATGTCACCGTGGGCGGTGGTGGCGCGGATGTCGAGTCCGGCGGTGCCGTCGTTCTTGAGGGCGTTGCTGATACGGCCGTGGGCGGTGCCGGCGTCCAGGACGGCCGGAACGCCGGCGGCGGCGCCGACCGTGATGTCGCCGGACTGGGTGCGGAGCGCGACCGTGCCGCGCACCGCCTCGGTGATCCGTATGTCGCCGCTTGTGGTGCTTATCTCCGCGGGGCCGTTGAGCCGGCCGACTTCGATGTCGCCGTCGATCGCGGTGAGGCGGACGCTCTCGGCCTCGTCGATCTTGATCTGGCGGTACGCGCCTTCGAAGGCAATGTCGCCGAGGCGTCCGACGCCTCGGAGCTCGGCGCCGGCGGTCCTGGCCTCGACGCCGGAGCCGGCGGGCAGTTGGACGGTGACCTCCAGGGATCCGGAGGGGCCGGAGAGCCGGTTGTCCGGGGTCGAGGCCGCGATCCGCAGGACGCCGTCGGCGCAGGCGACGGTGGTCTGCTCAGCCGTCTTGGCGTCCCGGCTCCTGGAGGGGTTCGCGGGCAGGACCTCGACGGTGGTGTCGGCGCGGTTGGAGGCGATGAACTGGACACGTCCGGCGGGGAGGTCCAGGACGACGGAGATCGGGGCGGGGGTGTCGAACTTCAGCATGGTGTCTCCCGTAGCTGCTTGCCGTTTCTGACACAGGAAACGCTACGTTGCTTTCCAAAGTTCGACAACAGATTCATTGCACGAAATTGATGTTCATGCAGGTGGCAGCATTGAAATCGTTGCAATAGATATAAGACTAACGCAACATCAATCTTCCACTCATTGCAATGAGCCGAAGATGAACGCTACGGCGGGCCCACCGCGCCACCGAAGGCGGGGCCACCGGCTCGGACTTCGGTGTACTTGGGCGGCAGGGGCTGATCGAAGCCTGGTCGCGGATCGCGGGCCCACATGACCAGCCCCCTGCCGAACCTGCAAGAACGCCCCATGCGAGAAGGACCGGCACACTCCGCGCACGGATTCCGTGATGGGGACGACCTGATCAGGCGACGACGACAGGTTCGCCGCTCAGCGCGACACCGGCCCGGCGCAGCTCGTCGAGTGCGGTGCGCGTGGTGTCGGGGGCGACGCCGGCGGTGTAGTCGAGCAGGACCTGCACAGTGAAGCCCGCCCGTACTCCGTCCAGCGCGGTGGCTTTGACGCAGTGGTCGGTTGCGATGCCCACGACATCGAGATCGGTGACATCGCGGGCGTTCAACCAGTCGGACAGCGTCGTCCCGTCCTGGGTGAAGCCTTCGAAACCGCTCTTCGAGGCGGAGTGCGCTCCCTTGAAGACGACCTCGTCGACGTGCCCGGAGTCCACAGCGGGCGCGAAGTCCGGGTGGAACTCGCCTCCTTCGCTGCCGACGACGCAATGTACGGGGAACGAGTCCTGGAAGTCGGGGTTCTCGGAGAAGTGGGTGCCCGGGTCGATGTGGTGGTCACGGGTGGCCACCACGAAGGCGTACCGCTCGTCCGGGCGCCGGAGCAGCTCGGCGATGGCGGCGGCCCGGTCCGCGCCGCCCTTCACCGGAACGCTGCCGCCCTCGCAGAAGTCCTTCTGCACATCGACGATGATCAGTGCACGACGCATGGGGAGTGCCCTTTCCCTCGGATACAGCCATTCCCCCGATGGTCACCCTCCCGCCGGTGGACGTGCGCTCCACTCGCCGGTCGTTCACCCGACCGGCACGGCACGCCCGGCAACGTGGTGCAACGCTCCCTCCCGCGCCGGAGCCGCAGGGAGAGAGAAGCTTTGCCAGCGTGCTCCCCTCAGCCGTCGAAGCAGGTCAGCACGGGCGCCCTGCACCAGAACCGGCGAACGGGGTGGAGCGCATACAGGAGGTGCGCGCCGAGCGTGCCGGTGATGGGGCTCACCACACAACCGCGGTCGACTGCGGGCAATCCGGGTGACCCGGCCCCGCTCCGGCACGGACAGGACACCGGCGACCCCGACGGCCGGTTCGCAGGCTGGGCGGGCACGAGGTGGAAGGCCCGGACATCCCGAGCGGTCCCGTCCCGCTGAGGAGGCGTCATGCCCCTGCGTGCGACGAGGAACGGGCAGAGCAGGGAAACGGGGAGAGCAGCGGAAGACGGATGCGCCGGAATCCTCAATGTGTGACGGTGGTGCCGCGTGGGACGGTGAATTCGTCGAGCGCCGCCGTGCCCGGCGCGAGGTGGGACCACGACGTGCCGGTCAGCGACAGGACCGCGACAGCGGAGGTCGGGTACTTCACGCGTGCCCGCGCGAGTGCCTCATCCTCTCCGCCTCCCGCGAGGGACAGGACCAGGTCCTGCACTCCGGGCTGGTGGCCGATCAGCAGAACGGTCCGTTTCCGATCCGGCACATCACGCAGAACGGCTACCAGGGTGGACGCGCTCGCGTCGTACACCCGTGGCTCGAACACCACCTCCGGTGACGCGCCCAGCTGTGCCGCGACCAGGTCCCATGTCTGCCGGGTACGCCGGGCCGTCGAGCAGATGACCAGGTCGGGCACGTACTTCCCTTCGCGCAGCCGACGTCCGGCTGCCGGAGCGTCCCGGCGGCCCCGGCCCGCAAGCGGGCGCAGGTGGTCGGGTACGCCGTGCGGCCAGGCCGACTTGGCGTGCCGCAGCACGATCAGTCGGGCCGGGGCAGGCCTGGGCACGGTCTCAGCCCGCTTCCCGCGGTGGAGGGCGGCCGATCTCACGGATGAGTTCCAGGCCGAGGATCCGGTCCAGGGAGGCGAAGGTCTCGAACTTCTGGCCCTCGGGCACGCCATCGGCCACCTCGGCACGGAGCAGCAGGTCCAGTACAGCCGGTGTGCCGAGGTCGGCCGCCAGCGCGTCGGCCGCCGCGCGGCTCACTTCCCGCGGCACCGGTTTCGACGGCGAACACGCCCAGTGCGCAACCCGTTCCCGCCAGCGCAGCAGCGTCCGATCTGCCTCGACGACATCACCGGGCGTGAGGGTGAAGGGCCGGTGGTACGGCCGACTGAGCAACCCGAGCCTGATGGCCAGCAGGTCCTCGCCCACGGCCGGACGTTGCCGGTGCGCTCCGGTCCCGTCCGCACGTCCCACCTCCACCCAGACCCCCGGTTCGGCATCGTGTCGTCCGTCGCCGAAGACATCGACGTCGGCCGGGCCACCAAGGGCGTCGAGCGACTCGCCGCTGCTGCCGGTGAACGAGGCGGGAGGGTGCACTCCGAGTGCGGTCGTGAAGGTCAGCAACGTCCTGACCCGCTCCGGTGACGGGTCGGGAAGCTCGCAGGCCCAGATCAGCTGGTGGCCGTCCGCCTCCAGCGTCCGCGACAGCACGTCCGCGACGACGAGTATCCGGGCGTGGAGCGGCCCCGGCTCGCCGTTGATGACGGGCAGGTGCACGCTCATGCGCAGCAGCCGATCGCGCGCCGCCGTAAGTGCCACCGCATGACGCGTGCGGGCGTCGATGATCGTCGTCACAGCCTGTCTTCCTTCCGCCGGCGTGCATCAGTCCATGCATCCGGTGAGCTGGAGGTAGGTGTGCTGGGCATCCGCCACCAGTCGGTCGGCCTCCTTCCGGCTGCCGCAGCCCGTTACCCGATACGTGGAGCCGGGTGAGAGCCTGCGGAGCGCAGCTGCCCACGCGGCAGGCTCCGCGTGCCAGCGGCCCAGGTCCGCTAGGTCGACCAGGTCGACGAAGGGCTCGGCCTCGGCGACGCACACCACTTCCTCCAGGTCACGTCGGCCGTCGCTCAGATGCAGCATGGCCACCGGCCAGGCCGGCACCTCGTCGCCAGGCCGCGCCGGCTCCTGCATCAGGACCATGGTTCGCACGGACCGGCCGTCCTCGCCCAGGGTGTCCTGAGCTCGCCCTTCGCCCACCGGCCAGCCTCCGTCGCGGCCCGGTACGTCGTGCTCGGCGGACTCCGGACTGCCGTGCCTCCCGATGGACGACCCGATGGTCGACTCGACCTCGACCTTGATGCGAGGCACCGCGCCCACCTCCCGTGATACCGGACGGCTGGATCACGCAGAGGTCATCGGCGCCGCATCGGCGCGGTTACGCCGAGCCTCATCGCCCGACGTGTCCAGTGTCCCGCGCACGGCCGGGCGGTACAACCGCCGGTCCATGCCTGCCGGGACAACATTCGTGGCTCCCGGCAGGCTGCCGGGAGCGGTGATCTCGTTCTCATCGCACGGCCGTGGGGCCCGCCGTACCCGAACCGCGGCAACGACGCCGTCAACGGTCCCTGCTTGCGACGCGCACCCGTGTTTCCCGTGCCCGGCGAGTAGGAGACGTACATGGAAGAGCCCCGGACTTCGACGCTGGACGAAGCGGTCGGCCACGATGTCGGCTTTCACGTTCCCGGGCAACGCAAGGATCCGCGGTTGCGGCAGGGTCCCGTGGTGGCCGCCGTCGCAGTCCGCGGTGGTCTGGGGGCCACCGCACGGTACGGGGCATCGCTTCTGTGGCCCACGGCGGCCGATGTCTTCCCGTGGACGACCTTGGCGGTCAATGCCATCGGCTGCGCGGTCATCGGCGTGTTCATGTTCGTGATCACCGATGTCTGGGCGGCCCACCGGCTCGTGCGCCCCTTCTTCGGCACCGGTGTCCTCGGCGGCTTCACCACCTTCTCCACGTACGTCAGCGATGTCCAGCGCCTGGTGGCCGGGCACGGAGCACTCGCCGGCCCGACCTACCTGGTCCTCACCTTGCTCGCCGCCATGGGCTCCGTCTGGATCGCCGTCACCGTGACACGTCGCGTCGTCGCATGGAAGCAGTCTTGAGGCTCACCGGGTCCGCGCTGCCCGTCTCCGAGGGCCTCGTCGTCCTCGACGACCACCAAGTCGCGCGCCTCGCCGGTACCGAGGGCTCCGGCGTCATCAGGCGAAGGCGGTTCTCAGCGCGGACCAGGCGATCTTCGGATCGGAGAGGCCGTGGTACATCGTCGGGATCTCCTTGTCGACGCCGAAGTGGTGGTAGACCGCGAGCATGGCCGCGCGGACCGAGTACTCGACGGTGAATACGACGTCCTCGGGGATCTCGACGAACTGGCCGAGGAACGCGAAGTTCTCGGCACCGTCGGGAACGACCAGAGGCCGGTCGGCGACGGTGCGGCGCTGGAACTGGGCGTCGATATAGGGCATCTGGACCGTGGTCACCTTCGTGGTGGCCCGGACCTCGTCGGCGATGTCGTCGAAGCCGAGGTGGCCGAGGAGCTCGTCGAGGATCTCTGCACCGGTGCAGTCGTCCATCTTCTTCGGCACGTGGTCGCCGGGGACGTCGCCGAACAGCGAGTATCCCCACAGCGTGTACGTGTCCTCCTGCTGGTCGCGGAAGTGCGGTTGCGCCGGCACGACGACCGATAGGAGCCAGCGCGAGTCCTTCCAGGTCATCAGGGCGCCTTCGCCGGGGACATTGCCGGTGTACTCCTGGATGCGGTCCAGCAGAGTTCTGCCGGTCATGGTGAGGGTGAAGGACTCCCACTTGGTCTCGTCGATGTTGCCGCAGAACGTGGTCGGACGGCCGAAGTCGGGGGCCTTCTTGGCGATCGCCTCCCACAGCCGCCAGGAACCGTCCCTCTTGTCGCGGATCAGCTCGGGAACCGTGGAGCGGTCGCCGTATGTGGTGTCGGCCGTCATCGACCCGATGGTCAGGAACGCGTAGTCGTCCTCGCCCAGCTCGATCGTCCCCGCCTCGGCGCCGTCACGCTCCAGGCGAAGTCGGAAAACCCTGCGGGCAGTGGCGTCGGAGAAGTCGATGTCGGCGACGGTCACCCCGAACTCGGTCCGCACGCCCCGGGCGATGAGCCACTCCTGGATCGGACGGATGACGGAGTCGTACTGGTTGTACTTGCTGCGCCGCACCCCGGACAGCGTGTGGATGCGGTCGAATTCCTGGACGAAGGCGAGAAAGTAACGCTTCAGCTCGATCGCCGAGTGCCAGGTCTGGAACGCGAACGTCGTACGCCACATGCACCAGAAGTTCGTGGCGAAGAAGTGCGGCTGGAAGAAGTCGTCGATACGACGCGCGCCGATCACCCGCTCGGGCAGCGCGAGCAGCCGGGTCATGTCGACGCGATCGCGGGCGTCCAGGCCGAGCCGGGAGGCGTCGGCGATGGTGCGATCGCCGTTGATGATCCGGGCCTTGGCGTTCGTGGGGTGCTCGATGTTGAAGGCGAGCATCTCCTGCCGTACCGAGATCGCCGGATCGTCCAGGGTCGGGATCGTCTCCAGGAGGTTCCACAGGCACACGTAGTGCTCTTCCTCGAACATCCGGCCGCCACGGGTGACGTATCCGCCCTCGGCGGTCGGTGCAGGGGCTCCGTCCATCGATCCGCCGACGATCGGCAACTGCTCCAGAATGTGCACGTTCTCGCCGGGCACCCCCGCGTCCCGTACGAGGAAGGCGGCTGCGGCGAGCGAGGCCACGCCACCACCGACGAGGTAGACCTGGGAGTTCTTCGATGCCGGCACGAGCTGACCTCCGGTACGGCGGGAACGGGCACGGAGCGGTCGCGGCGGACTGCGCGGCCCGCCGACCCCCACCGAGCCTCTCGCACCTGCGTACATCGCGCGAACGGAACAGGCCGTGCGCCGTCGGCCCGTCACCACGGTGCACAGGGCCGCCGTGGTTCGCCGTGTGGTGGGATGCGCGTGGTGCCGGAGCAGAGCGATGGCCCGGGCGCGCCGGGCGTTGCCGGATACCGGTGTCGGTCGGCCGGACCGGCCGAGACCGGCGCCGACATGCCCTGGATGCACGCCGAAGCGGAGCCTCTTCCCGGCTCCGAGGAGTTCGGTGCCCTCTTCACCGAGCAGGAGCCGACCGTCGACGAGGAGCACTGGGGCCGGCCCGAGGGGCAGCGCGTGCGTCACGACTGCCGGGCAGGCGTCACCTTGAAACCCGCTCGACCTGATCGCCCTCTCGAAGAGACGCTGTGGGCATGGAGTTCTTCTGCTACCACCGCGACCGGCCCGGCTCAGAGACGCTGCGCGCCGAGCTACTGGAAGACCACTGGTCCTATATGGACGGGTACGCAAAGGAAATGATCGCCCGGGGCCCGACGCTCGCGGGCGACACGCCCACCGGCAGTGTGCACATCGTCGACCTGCCCGATCGCGTTGCCGCCCGCGCGTTCGCCTTCGACGAGCCCGGTTACCAGGCCGGCGTGTACCGGGACGTGCTGGTACGGCGATGGCGCAACCTGCTGGGGCGCACCATGTGGGACTTCCCCGGCGGCCGGACCGGTGGCAACCGTTACCTGGTGCTCGGCCTGGGCACGGGGCAGGCCGCCGATCTCACGGTGCCGCTCCATCGGGACGAGCTGATCGCCTACGGACCGCTGCTGTCCGACGACGGCACCGCCTGGCTGGGCACGGCGGCGTTGGTCCGGGCGCCGGACCCGGACACGGCACGCGCCGTCCTCACCGCGGAGAGGTACGCCGACATCGAGGTGCACAACTGGCAGTTCGGCGGACGGGCGTCCTGACCCGGGGAAGTCGGAGGCCGATGACCGTGTGGCCGTTCGGGTGGTTCAGCTTCCCTGCGTCCGCCCGAACCCACGGCGCATCGGCCTGACCGCCAGTGCCCGGGCGCTGTCTCCCTCACGCGTCCGGCACCCAGCTCCCATGGAAACCGAGCGGCACTCGCCCCGGCAGGTGGATACGGGCCAGTGGGCGTCCGGTGAAGTCCTGCGCGGAGAGGATCACCAGGTCGCTCGCACCGCGGTCGGGGTCGTGCACATAGGAAAGGAGGTAGCCGTCGTCCTCGTCCCGTGACCCGCGGCGCGGCACGAACACGGGCTCCCCGGCTGCCGCGCCGTCCGGGAATCGGTGCACCTGTCGGCTGCCGCGCAGCATGTCGTGCTTCACCAGACAGTTGGTGAACCCGTCGTCCGGCGGGACTCCGTCGACCGTTTCGTAGGCGCGCCACATCTCCGCCGCGCTCGCCGCGTACGCGAAGCGGTGCCGTCGCGACACGAGGGACTCGTTGACACGGGGGAACTCCTGTGGCAGGTCGTCGATCCGCGTGCTGCGGACACGGCCCGCGCGCAGGTCGATGGTCCAGCGGTCGAGCGCGGGTGTGCCGTTCGCGGAAGGCCCGCCGTTGCCCCGGCCCGCGGCGTAGAACGGCGCGGGCATGGTGGTGAGTTCCATGACGATGGTGTCGCCCTGGTCGTAGGCGTTGAGTGTGTGCGAGTAGTACACCGGATCGATCTCGAACCAGCGGACCGCGCCACCGGTCCGTGGCATCACCCCCACCCGCATCGGGTGTTGCGGGTTCCAGACATAGGGCACGGGCGCGCCCGCCTCGGCGGCCGCCATGTCGAAGGTGATCGGCACATCGACGATCACCACGTACTTCTGCGTGAGAGCGAAGTCGTGCATCATCGGCGCGTCCGCCACGGGGATCCTGGTGGTCCGTGCCACCCGGCCGGTCCGGTCGACCACGAGGTGCCGCACATGGTCCCAGGTCGGGTAGTACGCCACCGCGTGCAGTTCGTCCGCCGCCGCGTCGTACTTGGTGTGCGCGGTGAACGCGCCCTCCAGTGTGGAGCGGAAGTCGTACGGCCGCACCGTGTTCAGCTCGCCGTCCAGTTCGTACGGCAGTGGTCCGCTCTCCTGGAGGGCCAGGATGCGCCCCTTGTACGGGATGACGTGGGTGTTGCAGGCGAAGTCGTCCGGCGGTGCCTCGCCCGGGTACGGCTCGCCAAGTTTCCGTGCCACCTGCGAGGAGCGCACCCACCGGTTGCGGTACCACTCGGCGCGCCCGCCGCGCAGCCGCACCCCGTGCACCATGCCGTCGCCGAGCATCCAATGGTGGGCCCGCGGATCCTCGATACCCAGTGCGTTGGGGCCGGTACGCAGATAACGGCCGTCCAGGTCGCGCGGGATCCGGCCGGTCACCTCCAGGTCGAACGCGGTGAGCTCCTCGGTCACCGGGGCGAAGGCCCCTTCCAGGAACGGGAACGTGGCCCCGCTCCCGGTTCCTGTGCCGCTGGTGGCCGCTTGCGCCGCGGTGGCGTAGTGGCCGAGGCCGTAGCCTCCTACGACGCTCCCGGCCGCCGCGAGCGCCGCTCCGTGGAGGATCCGTCGGCGTGTGTGACTGGTCATCGCTCTCCCCCTGTGATCGGTTCCCGGCGGTCCTCGCCGGTCCTGGGAAAGATTCTGCTGCGCTGACGACGGGCGAGTCAGGTGGCCTGAGGCCCGTGTGCGGGGGTGGTGCTGGTGCCACCCCCGCATAGGCCCACCACCAAGGAATCACGCCTGTACGGAGATGAATTGACGTCCTGGCATGATCCGCTCCCGACTCGCGGGGGTCGGAAGCGCCCGGAGGGAAGTCGCCCTCGTCACCGGCACGGCGTGGCCCTGCAAGGAGCCCGAGTATCCGGACACACTGCGTGCAAAGGTCGGCATCGAGCCCTTCGACGAGTACGTCGCCGAGTTCGCGGTGGCCTGAGGGTCCTTTCGCAGTCGCGTCCGGTGGGCGGAACCGCTCCCCGGGTGCGGGTCCGCGCCGACGGCGGAACGCGGTCAGCGGCTGCGCAAGGCCTCGTCGATCCTGTCGCGCAGAGCGCGTGCGGCCTCGGGTGACAGGAGCGCCTCCATCTCGCCGTCGTCGTAGAGCGCAAGGCGGATGTGGTCGTGGTGGCCTGTGGTGGCCACGTCGATGCTGATGGTCGGATCGCCCTCGGCACGGTAGCGAGCGGTCTCGTCGAAGCCGTTCAGGGCCTGGATGTCGGGGCCGGGCACGCTGGACCAGATGCTCATGGCCGCCATTCCTCGCGGTAGTCGGGGTGGTCGGCATAGGGCAGGGTCAGGTGGCGGAAGACTTCCAGGAGGACCGCGCGTTCCACGCCGGCGGTGAGCTTGTTGAAGGAGTCCGGCAGCGCCGCGCTCGCCTCCGGCTCCTCGTACCGCTTGAGCAGTCCACGCTTGGCCTCGACTTCGCGCAGGGTGCGAGCCGGGTCCTGGTGGGCGATGTGAGCGGCGTGCTGGTCGCTCACGCCAGTGTTGTGCGTGACCACCATTCCGGTGTCGTCACTCACCAGACCGCTCCCCGAGCCGTGGTCCAGCCAGCGGAGCCCGTCAGCGCTACGCCCCCCGGCAGCGCGCGCCACGGACTCGTCCTCGTCGAGCCTGTCACCAAGGAATCGCATCAAGTCGTCCATGGGGCCATCCTCCCGTATCGCCAGGGCCGGAACGGGAGGATCGGTGAACCGGGGGTGGAGCCTGATCCGTGATGAGCCGCATCGTCGGCGGCGGCCATCGACTCAACAAGCCGCGCCGTCGGCGGGCTTCACCCCGGAGCGATGGTCAGACCAGGAACAGCATCGCGACCGTCACCGTGAACAGCAGTCCGATGTAGGCCCAGGCGTGGATGCGGTCGGGAATCCTCGGCGGGCGTCGCCGCAGCACCGCGATCACCGGCAGGGCCCCCAGGAGCAGCGCCGATGCTGCGCGGAGGTCGATGAGGCCCACCAGCCGCACCTGCGCGTGCGTGGCGGCGGGGACCACTGCCACGCACAGGGACACCGCGGTGGCCGGCAGTGCGATGGCGAGGGTGAGGGGGTTGGCCAGTGCGGTCGCCACACTCATCGTGTGCCCGGCCCGTCGCATCGCGGGGACGGTCATGACGCTGCCACCGACACCCAGGAAGGCGGCGACCGCGCCGATCGGTGCGCCGAGGGCGGACGGCAGCGGGCGCGGTGTGTCCGCTGCCGTCCCGGCGTGGAGGTCCGGGCGGAGAAAGCCGGGGCGCAGGAGCAGGTCGGCGATGGTGAGCGCGACGTACGCGACGAACGCCCAGTGGGCCAGAGCGGAGGGAGCGAGGCGGGTGGCGAGCGCCCCGGCCGAGGCACCGGCCGCCAGCAGCAGGAGCAGGATGCCGCTGCCCCGGAGCGAGAGGAGTACCCGCCGCGGTGTGACGGCCGTCGCGAACCCCGCGTTCACCACCATCACCAGGGCCGAGGTGGCCGTCGCCACCCGCATCGCGTCCGCACCGAGGGCGGCGTCCGCCCAGACCACGACCGGTACCGCGACGAACCCTCCACCGAATCCGAACAACACAGTCGTCACCCCGGTGAGGAGCCCGACCCCGATCAGCATCACGAAGTCCATGGCTCCCACCACATCAGCCGGGGCTGCCTACTCGCATGCGATGGTCGGCACACTTCTTTTGCGTGTCAGCCACTAATGTGGACGGGGTGAAGAACGTTCCGCTCGACGACGTCGACCACGCCGACCGAGCCGTCCTGCCGATCGGCACCGACTACCCGCCCGGCCACGTACTGGACTGGCACCAACACCGGCGTGCGCAGTTCCTCTACGGTGCCACCGGAGTCATGGTCGTCGACACCGCCGAGGGGACCTGGACCGTTCCGCCCGAGCGCGCCGTACTGATCCCGCCCACTACACGGCACCGGGTCCGCATGCTGGGGGTGAGCACCCGGAGCCTGTACATCGAGCCGCATGCCGTCCCCTGGTGGCCCGCCACCTGCACGGTCGTGGACGTACCGCCACTGCTGCGCGAGCTGCTCCTGGCCGCTGTCGAGTTCGATGTCGACTACAGCCTGTCCGGGCGTGAGGGAAGCATCGCCGCACTCCTCCTGTACGAGATCGCCGAGCGCGCCCCGCTCCCGTTCCACGTGGCGATTCCCGCCTCCGCCGACCTCGCGGAGCTCTGCCGGGAGTATCTGGCGGCCCCGGACGCCGATGCCACCAACGCCACGTGGGCCGCCAGGACGGCGATGAGCGAACGGGCCTTCACCCGGCGTTTCCGCGTCGAGACCGGCGACAGCCCGGCCGTCTGGCGGGGGCGCGCCCGCCTGCTCGCGGCCGTCCCACTGCTGCGCACCGGGTCGGTCAGCGAGGTCGGTGGCCGTATCGGTTACGCCTCTCCCGCAGCGTTCACCGCTGCTTTCACCCGCGCCTTCGGGATGCCCCCGTCCCGCTTCTCCGCGAGCCACCGGGGCGGCGGCGGCCGATGCCGACTGCCCGGGGAGGCGCTCTGATGTGGTGCGGCGACGGATGCTCCTGGCGTCTCCGGCGGTTGGATGGAACCGGGCGCCGCGAGCGGTTCACCCGGGCTCGTCCACGAATGCAAAAAATGTTGGACGGTGATGTCGAGAACCCGTGACCGGCTCCGTCCCTGCTATGAACGCGACCAGAATGGGTCGCATCACCACCGAGGAGAAACACGATGGCCAAGTACTTGCTGCTCAAGCACTACCGCGGCGCCCCGGCCCCGGTGAACGACGTGTGCATGGACCAGTGGACGCCGGAGGAGATCTCGGCCCATGTCCAGTACATGCAGGACTTCGCGGACCGGCTCGAGAAGACCGGTGAGTTCGTCGACGGTCAGGCGCTCGCTCCCGAGGGCATGTGGGTCCGGTACGACGGTGAGGGGCGCCCGCCGGTCACCGACGGCCCGTTCGCCGAGACCAAGGACCTGATCGCAGGCTGGATGGTGATCGACGTCGACAGTTACGAGCGCGCCGTCGAGCTGGCCGGGGAGCTCTCGGCCGCCCCCGGCGCGGGCGGGAAGCCGATCCACGAGTGGCTCGAGGTGCGCCCGTTCCTCGGCGCACCGGCCACCATCACGGAGTGACGTCGGCAGTGGACGAGAATCTGCTCCGGAGCCTCACTCCGAGCGTGCTCGGAATCCTCGTCCGCCGCGGGGCCGACTTCGCGGCGGCCGAGGACGCCGTTCAGGACGCGCTGGTCGAGGCGGTCCGTGTCTGGCCGTCCGGCTCTTCCCCCGGCTCTTCGGGCAGGGAAGATGCCATCCGCGACCCGAAGGGCTGGCTGGTCACCGTGGCCTGGCGCCGGTTCCTGGACGCGACCCGGGCGGACGCGGCCCGCCGCCGGCGTGAGGACCTCGTCGACGAGGAACCGGCTCCGGGGCCCGCGCCCGCGGTGGACGACACGCTCCAGCTCTACTTCCTGTGCGCCCATCCCTCGCTCACGCCGTCCTCCGCGGTCGCGCTCACACTGCGTGCCGTCGGTGGGCTCACCACCCGCCAGATCGCCCAGGCCTACCTGGTGCCAGAGGCAACCATGGCGCAGCGCATCAGCCGGGCCAAGCGCACCGTCTCCCGTGTGCGTCTGGACCGGCCCGGCGATGTCGCCACCGTGCTGCGCGTGCTCTACCTGGTCTTCAACGAGGGCTACTCCGGCGACGTCGACCTCGCCGCCGAGGCAATCCGGCTCACCCGGCAGCTCGCCGCCGTGATCGACCACCCCGAGGTGGCGGGGCTGCTCGCCCTCATGCTGCTCCACCACGCACGGCGTGCCGCCCGGACCGCGTCCGACGGCAGCCTGGTGCCGCTCTCCGAGCAGGACCGCGGCCGGTGGGACACCGGGGCGATCACCGAAGGCGTCGGGATCCTCCAGGCGGCCCTCGCTCGCGACCGTCTCGGCGAGTTCCAGGCCCAGGCCGCCATCGCGGCCCTGCACGCCGACGCACCCACCGCCGAGGAGACGGACTGGGTGCAGATCGTCGAGTGGTACGACGAACTCGCTCGCCTGACCGACAGCCCGGTCGTGCGTCTCAACCGCGCGGTGGCCGTGGGCGAAGCCGACGGACCTCGTGCCGGTCTGGCGGCACTCGCGTCTCTGGACGACTCGCTGCCCCGTTACGTCGCGGTGGCGGCGTACCTCCACGAGCGCGACGGTGACCTGACGACGGCAGCACGGCTGTACGCCGAGGCGGCCCTGAAAGCCACCGACCTCGCCGAGCGCGACCATCTGATGCGCCAGGCCGCCCGGCTCAATACCCGGGGGCGTCGCTGACGGTTCACGCCGGGCATTCACCCCGGTACTCGGCGTGGCCCATGGCCCATGTATCTGAGTCGGCCCGGGCTCAGAGGCTCAGTACGACGGCGGCGCCGATGCCGCCCGCGAACAACGCGAAAGCGGCTTCCGGCCAGCCGCCCTTACCCCAGCGGAACGGTCTGTCGAGGGCGAACCGGCCGGGACCGATGGCGGCGACGGCCAGCGCCACGACCGCGATGCACACGTTGTATTCGGCGCCGCCCTGCGTCGCCCACAGGCCATGTGCTGCGGTGACGGTCACCATGGCATTGATCATCACACCGATCAGGGCGGCCGATGCCAACGGCGTGAACAGCCCCAGGGCCAGGCCCAGGCCGCCGAGGAATTCGGAACCACCGCCGATGGCGGCATAGACCGCTCCCGGTCGGTAGCCCAGAGCGGCGAAACCCTTGCCCGTCGCGTCGAGGCCTTCACCACCGAACAGTCCGAAGAGCTTCTGGGATCCGTGCCCGGCCATGAGAAGGCCGAAGGCGATCCTGAGAAGGAGCAGTCCGCAGTCGCCGGCGGAGATCGCAGGCCTCGCCGCAACGTGGACCGCCGACCTGGGCGGGGCGCGCAACTTCTCATCGATGAACT
Organism: Streptomyces sp. NPDC048295; assembly: GCF_040652135.1. Taxonomy (NCBI): domain Bacteria; kingdom Bacillati; phylum Actinomycetota; class Actinomycetes; order Kitasatosporales; family Streptomycetaceae; genus Streptomyces; species Streptomyces sp. NPDC048295. The sequence continues at coordinate 130,542 of NZ_JBEZLL010000014.1, read as the reverse complement.
TCATTGGAGGCTCCCTCTCGGTCGGAGCTGCCGCCCCCGCCGTCGAGCCGCCGTTCGCTTTCGTATCGAAATGCGCGGTAATCGAAATGCGCGATACTGGATCTTCTTTCCATCGTCACCCCTCCCCCGCCCGGTATCGACCCTGGAGCGGTGGAGTGCGCGCGGTATCAGCAGGTGCGTGGAGGCGTGACCGCCCCTGGTACGGACCCGATGACAGCAGGCTGGAGCCCTGAGCCCCAGCCTGCTGTCATCCACTGTCAACAGCGGGCCGCAGCCCATGGGTCGCCGTCGGAACCGGATTTGACGGATTGAGGTACGGATTCGGGAGTGCCCCGCGTCAGCTGCAGTTCGCATAGACCACGTCCGCCGCGTGGTGCGCCGCGTCCGTGGAACCCTCCGAATTCCCGTCCTTGCCGCGGTCGTGCAGCACGACCGCCGGCTTCCCGCCACCGATCCTGACGTTCGGGGCCGCCACCCACTGCCCGTGGTGGGCGGCCTGGTCGATCGTGAAGCTCGCCGGCTGTGTCCGGGAGGAGCTGCTCCCGGCGTGGACGGTGCAGTAGGACGGGGCGCCGCCGGCATGCCGGATGTCGCTGGAGTCGGGGATGTGCACGCTGATGCGGCAGGAGCCCGAGGTGACGGAGCCGGTGCTGAAGGACCAGGTCGCGTAGGTACCCGCGTCGCTGCCGTCCCCAGACATCGGGATCGAGCGGAATCGGCCGTTAGAGCCGTGGGGCGAGTAGCGGTCGTCCACAGGTCGTCGTTGTTGGCGACCTATGGACGAGCCGTGCTCGCTGTAGGAAACTCCGGAGCCCGAGCGGTGCGGTCCCGCATAGGCGGAGAACTGCTGGGCCGCGGTGGATTTGACGGTGGATCCGGCAGCCGTGCCCCCTCCGGCCGCTGTTCTCCCTGCGGCGGCCTTGGACCCGGAGCCCGGCTCGGCGGATGCTCTGTGGCTCCCCGCGGGTGACGGTTCGTCGGCCGCCTTGCCCTTCCCGGCAGAGTCGGCGACGGCGGCAATGCCGTGACGAGCGTCGATCCCGGCGGTACGGGCAGCTTCACCGGCGACGGCGCCGGGCTGGCCACCGCCTTCGTCGCGGGCGCCGCCGCGCTCGCCGTCGCCGTACACCCGGATCTGACACCCTCTCAGCAGTCCGACTGCCTGACTGCGACGGCGTTTCACATCCCGGCCGACAAGGCGCTGGTCGGCGCGGGCACGGTGGATCCGGCGGCGACCGTCACCGCCCCGGCCCCCGATCCCTCGGCTGCCCCATCCCCCCAGGCCCCGGCAAGCCTCCATATGGAGCCCCGAGGCCCCTACCGGCCGCACCACGGCCATCGCCATCACCTCCGCCGCCGGGGCGGCCGTCCTGAACACGGGCTTCGCCGCGTTCCCCCTCCCCGGGCCCGCCGCCGGGGTCGGCGGCCGGGAGGATCGGCGCCATAGGCGGCACACCGCCGGACAGGGGCCGGGGCATCGGACTGTTCGTGGCCCGGCTCCGGCCCGTCCTGCCACGTCAGACGGCCGGAGCGTCGGCGATGCGGTAACCGACACCGGGGGTGGTCGTGATGACGGGCGGGCCGCCCAGTTTGCGGCGCAGCCTGCCGATGGTGACGGTCACGGTGTTGGTGAACGGGTCGGCGTTCTCGTCCCACACCTGCTCCAGGAGGTCCTCGGCGCTCAGAAAGCCGGGCACGGCGCGCAGCAGTGCTTCCAGGACGGCGAACTCCTTGGCGGACAGCTCCAGCGGGCGGCCGTCGCGCAGGGCGGTCCGGCGTACCGGGTCGAGTTCGAGACCGGCGGCGCGCAAAGTGCGGGCCCGGGCGGCCGGTCTGCGGCGGGCCAGGGACCGGATGCGCAGGATCAGCTCCGGGAAGTGGAAGGGCTTGGCGAGGTAGTCGTCGGCGCCGAGGGTGAGGCCGCTGACCCGGTCGCCGGGCGCCCCGGCCGCGGTGAGCATCAGGACCATCGCCCGCTCGTCCCGCTCGGTGATCATCTGGCAGAGCGTGTCCCCGTGGATACCGGGCAGGTCACGGTCGAGAACCACCACGTCGTACGCGTTCACGTCGAGCCTGGCTGCGGCGGCCAGGCCGTCGTGCGCGATATCGACGGCCATCCCCTGGTCCCGCAGCCCCTCGGCGAGGACCTCGGCGAGCGACCTGGCGTCCTCCACGACCAGAATTCTCACCGTGCCGCTCCTTGCGAACCGGCCGCCGTCGGCAGCGCAGCGCCGACGCGCAGGCCGCCCTCCGGCCGGGCCAGGAGAGTGAGGTGGCCGCCGTGAGCCGCGACGATCGCTGCGACGATCGACAGTCCCAGGCCGGAACTCCCCTCCGGTCCCGTACGGTCGGCGCCGAGCCGTACGAACGGCTGCGTCAGCCCGTCCACCCCGGCCTGGTCGAGGACACGCCCGCCGGTCTCCACGACGAGCCGTGTCCCGGTGTCGTCGTGTTCGGTGGCGATCCGGATCCAGCCGCTCTCCTCGTTGTGCACGATCGCGTTGTCGACCATGTTCTCGACCATCCGGGACAGCAGTGCCGGACTGCCCCGTGTCCAGGCGTCCAGGTGCGCCTCGTCCTCGACGGTCAGCTTCTTCGCGGCGATGTCGGCGGCCCGGACGGTCAGTGCCTCCCGGGCCAGCTCGCCGAGCGACACCGGACTTCGGCCAGCGAGGGCGCCGTGCTGCGCCCGGGCGAGGACGAGGAAGCCGTCCAGCAGGTGGTCCACCCGGTCGAGCTCTCTGCGCAACCGTCCGGCGAGCGCCACGGTCTGTGCCGCCGGCTCCGGTTTGGCGACGGCGACGTCCAGCGACGCCCGCATCGTCGCCAGCGGCGTACGCAGTTCGTGCGAGGCGTTGCCGACGAACCGGCGCTGGGCGACGAAGGAGGCCTCAAGACGTTCCAGAAGTCCGTCGACCGTGTCGGCGAGCTCCTTGACCTCGTCGACGGGTCCGACGACGGCGAGCCGCTGATGCAGGTTCTCGGCGGAGATCCGCCGTGTCGCCGCGGTGATCAGCCGCAGCGGGCGCAGGACCCGGCCGGCGAGGGCCCGGCCGAGCAGGAGCGAGACGCCCGCCATCACCGCCAGCGCGATCAGCGAACCGACCAGCAGCCGGTGGTTCTGCTGCGCATGCACCTCCGAGAGCTGCCGCTGCAGATCCCGGATCTGCTGCTCGGCTGCGGCGAGGCCGGGCCGGACGGCCGGGGGCTGTTCAGGAGCGACACCGGTCACCCGGCCGCCCGACATCAGGTAGGTCAGGGCGAGCAGTACGCTCCCGGACCCGAGGAACCCGGAGGCGTACAGGATCGTGAATCGCCGTCCGACGGTACCGCTCCGCACTCTGCCCACGTGTCTCTTCCTCCTCGGATCCGGCCGGCCCCAGATTGCCCCACCGCGCCTAACAACGGCATGACAGCGGCGGTTCGGACCGCGTTATGCCCCGATCCGTAGAACCGGGTCCATGCTCACCACCAACGAAACACTTCAACTGCTCCGGCGGGAGTGGACCCGGTTGCGGCGTCCGGGCCGGCTCGTCGCGATGGCGGCCGCGGCTCTGGTCGTCGTCGCCTTCGGTCTGCTCTCCGCGCTCGGCGGCCACACATCCTGCGACGGTCCGTGCCCGGCCGAACCGACCGGGCCGGACGACTCCCGCGTCGACGACCAGTTCTACTTCCTCCATCGCGACCTGGGCGAGAACGGCAGCATCACGGTCCGGCTGACGTCCATGTCGGGAACGATCACCTATCCGCCGCCGGACCACGACCGGATCGTCCCTGGCCTGGTGCCGTGGGCGAAGGCCGGCATCATCATCAAGGACGGGATCCGTCAGGGGTCCTCGTACGCGGCGCTGATGCTCACCGGCAGCCACGGTGTGCGGATGCAGTACGACTACCACCACGACATCGCGGGCGGCGGCGGTGGGGTCTCGGCCGGGTCGCCGCGCTGGCTGCGGCTGACACGGTCGGGCGACACCGTCACCGGATACGAGTCAGCCGACGGCGAGCGGTGGGCGAAGGTCGGCACGGCACGGCTGTCCGGGCTGCCCGGGACCGTGCAGGTCGGCCTGTTCGCCGCCTCTCCCGGCGACCTGACGCTGCGGTCCGTGGGGCTCGGCGGTGCCACGGAGCAGGTGCGGTTCACACAGGCCGGCGGTGTCTTCGACAACGTCGCCCTCAAGGGTGCTGCCGCTGCGGGGAGTTGGAACACGGATGCCGTCGGCGAGATGAACCGGACCGACTGGGAGAAGTACCACAGGGCATCCGGGGCGGTGGAGAGGAACGGTACGTTCACCGTCACCGGCACCGGCGACATCGGGCCCGGAGGCACTGAGGGCGGCGGCCTCCCGGTGGAACGCTCCCTCGGCGGCCTGTCCCTCGGGCTGATCGTCGTGCTGGTGGTCGCCGTCCGGTTCGTCACCTCCGACCCCGGCCGCCCCCGCGGGTCCGCGGACGGCACGCCGCTCACCCGCCGGGTGCTCGCGGCGAAGGCGGTCGTCGTCGGAGCACTCACCTTCGGAACCGGTCTCCTCGCCACCGGCATCGTCGTCCCGGTCGCCGTGGCGACCTCGACGGGGAGCGGGACCTCCGTCGTCGAGGTGTCCGCACTCACCTCGGCGCGGGTCGCCGTCGGAACGGCCGCCGTCCTCGCCCTCGCCGCCGTGTTCGCGCTCGCGCTCGGTGCGCTGCTTCGGCGCGGCCGGCTCGCGATCGCCGTCGCCGTCCTGACGATCGCGGTCCCGTACGCCGTGACCTCGTTCCCGCTGCTGGCCGACGGCCTGTCGCAGTGGCTGCTGCGAGTCACTCCGGCGGCCGGCTTCGCCGCCCAGCAGACCCTGATCGAGTACCCGCAGGTCGTCGCCCACTACGCACCCTCCACCGGATACTTCCCCCTGCCGTGGTGGGCCGGACTCGCGGTGCTGTGTGCGTACACGGCGACGCTTCTCGGGCTTGCCCTGAGCCGCCTGCCGCAAGGCGGACGGCGGACCGAGTAGCAGCTCTCTGCCCCCGGGGCGCACTCGCGTCGCCCACGCGCCGCGCTGCTCTGCTTCGGCAGGTCGGACGTCGACCACCTCCTCTGCCAGAATCGCCATATGGCTGAACACAACACGGATCACGGCTATCTCCTGGACAACCAGCAGTCGGAGGCCGGAGTCCGCTTCGGTGCGCTCGGGGAGTTGTTCGATCCGGTGACGTTCCGGCATGTCGACCAGCTCGGTATCACCAGCGGTATGCGCTGTTGGGAGGTCGGGGCGGGTGCTCCGTCCGTACCCCTCGGGCTGGCCGAGCGGGTCGGTCCGGAGGGGGCGGTGGTCGCCACCGACATCGACGTGTCGTGGACCCAGGACATCGACGGTGGAGTGATCGAGGTGCTGCGGCACGATGTGGCGGCCGACCCGCCGCCGCCCGGTGCGTTCGACCTCGTCCACGCCCGGCTGGTACTGGTGCACGTCCCCGATCGTGCCGAGGCGCTGCGCCGGATGATCCAGGCGCTGCGACCCGGTGGATGGCTGTTCCTGGAGGATGCCGACCCTGGGCTGCAGCCTCTGCTGTGTCCGGACGAGTCCGGACCCGACCAGCGGCTCGCGAACCGGCTGCGATCCGGGTTCCGCTCCTTGATGGCGGCCCGCGGCGCGGACCTCGCCTACGGGCGAACGCTGCCCCGGCTGCTGCGCGAAGCGGGTCTTGAGGACGTTCAGGCCGATGCCTACTTCCCGATCACCTCGCCGGCCTGTGCCGTCCTCGAGACCGCGACCGTGCAGCAGATCCGCCATCGTCTGGTGGCGGAGGGGCTGGCCACCGACGAGGAGATCGACCGTCATCTGACGAACGTGGCCACCGGGCGCCTCGATCTGGCCACCGCCCCGATGATCTCCGCGTGGGGGCGCCGCCCGTAGCAACCGCCGGCCGGCCACGTCCACTGTCCGGTTCCATGCCGTCCGCTCGTCCGGCCCCAAGGACGCCCGGGCTCAAGGATGTCCGGGCTCAAGGCACGGCATCCGTCGGCAGTTTCCGGAGGTACGCCTCCAATTCGGCGGCCCCGGCCAGCATGGCGCGCCCGCGGGCGGACAGTCTGCCGCGCCAGTCGTGCAGGGCGGACTCCAGCGGCTCCAGCCCGCCGGCCGCCCGCACCTGGGTGATCAGTGGGGCGATCCGCTCCAGCAGGTAGCCGCCCCGCCTGAGCTGGTGGGCCAGTCGGGCGTCCCGTACGTCCGCCTCGTCGTAGACGCGGTATCCGGTCTGCGGGTCGCGGCGCGGGAGCACCAGCCCGGCGGCCTCCCATTTGCGCAGCGTCGCGGGACGGATCCCGAGCCTCCTTGCCAGCGGTCCGATGAACGTTTCCCCTGCCCCGGACCCGCCCACCGCCGCGCCGGGTCCGGACATCTCGGCGGGCGACAGGTCTCGCAGGGCGCCCTCCACGGCCTGGAGGGTCTGTCGGTCGTCGAGGAGTTGGGCGTGGCTCTCGTCGATGAGCCGGAACGCCTCGTCGGCCGCGCCCTCGTTCACCGCCCGCATGACCGACGTGGCCGTGGCGTGGCCGTGGCCGGGCACCAGGGCCAGGAATGCGCGCAGGGCTTGCGCGTGCAGTGGCGTGTAGGTGCGGTAGCCGTGGGGCGTGCGACCGGCGGGCGGAAGGATGCCCGCCGCCTCGTAGTTCCTGACCGCCTGCGTGGACAGACCGTGCCCACGCGCCAGATCGACCGGCCTGAGCCTTTCACCGCTTTGAAGGTTATGCGCCATGGTTCCGTTGATTTCGCAGAAAAGTTTCAACCGAAGGTTCAACGATAGCGTTGAATGCATGGCTACTGACATCACAGACATCACCCATGCCGTCGATGCCACCGCGGTCATGGGACTGTTCCGGCCCCGGCCCCGGCTGCTCGCCCTGGGTGAGCCCACCCATGGCGCGGAGACCCTGCTCGAAGTACGCAACAAGCTCTTCCGGCAGCTCGCCGAGCGTGAGGGCTACCGGACGATCGCGATCGAGAGCGACTGCATGTCGGGCCTGGTCGTGGACGACTACGTCACCTCGGGCACGGGAACTCTCGACGAGGCCATGGAACACGGATTCAGCCACGACTGGGGCGCCTTTGCGGCCAACCGCGAGCTCGTGCGGTGGATGCGGTCCCACAACGACGGCCGGCCCGCGTCCGAACAGCTCCGCTTCGCCGGCATCGACGGACCGCTGGAGATCACCGGCGCCGCGAGCCCCCGGCAGGCCCTCACCACCCTCCACGACCGTCTCGCGAACCGGGTGGACGCGAACCTGCTCCCCTGCACCGGCGAAACGCTGGACCGCCTGCTCGGCGCGGACGACCGATGGACCGAGCCCGCCGCGATGACGGACCCGTCCCGGTCCGTGGGGCAGTCGGCCGATGCCAGGGAGCTGCGACTGCTCGCCGACGATCTGGTGGCGCTGCTCGACGCGCAGACGCCGCAGCTGATCGCGGCGGACTCGCGGGACGTCTGGGAACGGACGCGCCTGTACGGTCGCACCGCCGTCGGCCTGCTGCGCTACCACTACTGGATGGCCGACACCTCACCGGTCCGCATGACACGGCTGTGCGCGCTGCGGGATCTGATGATGGCCGACAATCTCCTCGCCGTCGCCGCCCGGGACCCTGCGCTCGTCCATGCCCACAACGCCCATCTCCAACGCGAGAAGAGCACGATGCAGACGTGGGAGGGACCGGTGGAGTGGTGGAGCGCCGGTGCGCTGGTGAACGCCCGACTCGGCGGAGCGTACGCCTTCGTGGCCACGGCCCTCGGCACCATCCGGCACCAGGGAGTGGACACACCGCCGCCGGACACCGTCGAAGGACTCCTGTACGCACTCCCGGAGGACCACTGCGTCGTCGACGCCCCAGGACTGGCCACCGCCCTGGGCGACGCCCTGCCCGCCGCGCCCCGCGTGTCTCCTTGGTTCGGCTACGCCCCGCTCGACCCGGCGCACTTGGCCGGCATCGACGGCATCGTGTACGTCAAGGACATCCCGCAGAGCTAGGTGTACTGCCCTGCGAGGCCGGGGACACGGCCGGCAGGACGTTCAGTGGTGCCCGGAGATCAGCGTGTTGAGTTCGGGGAAGGCGATGCCTTCGGTCAGGGAGTCGTACGTGCCGGAACCGCAGAGCTCCTGCGCGGCGCGGCGTGCGGCGGCGTAGGCGGCTTGCGCCACGCCCGAGCCGAGACTGACGCGGGCCACCCCGAGGGCACCGAGCTCGGCAACGGCCGGGGCGCCGGGGCCGGCCATGATGTTCAGCGGTACGGAGATCTCCCCGGTCAGCGCCGCGACGGTGGCGGAGTCGGTGACACCGGGGACGAAGATGCCGTCCGCGCCGGAGTCGACGTACATGTGCGCCCGGGTCAGGGTTTCCTTCAGTCGGGTGTCCGGGTCACCGAGCCCGGAAAGGAAGGTGTCGATGCGGGCGTTGAGGAACAGGTCGGCGCCCGCGCGGTCAGCGGTCCGACGGGCTGCGGCGAGCCGTGCCGCGAGTTCCGCCGGAGGCCGGGTGCCGTCCTCGATGTTGACGCCGACGGCACCCGCCGCAAGCACCCCGGCGATGGTCTCGGCCACCTCGGCGGCGTCGTTCCCGAACCCGCCCTCGATGTCGGCGGAGACCGGGACCGAGACCGCGGCGACGACTCGGGCGATCAGCCGCAGCGCCCGGTCGCGGGCCAGAACGTCGCCGTCCGGGGAACCCAACGACCAGGCGACGCCGGCACTGGTGGTGGCGATCGCGGGAGCACCCGAGGCCTCGATGACGCGGGCGCTCGCGACGTCCCAGGCGTTGGCGAGCGCGAGGGGTGCGGAGGGGGTGTGCAGAGAACGGAAGAGGTGGGCGGTGTCCGGCCGTGTGAGGGTCATGACCGCAGTCAAACACCGGCTGGTGGCCGTCTTCCGGCAGGAATCCGACATGGACGTCGATTCTTTTGCGGGCGGGCGGAACGCCCCGGCTATGTCGCCGGGCTGCGGTTCCCGGGCGAGTCGACGTTCGTCGACGGAACCGCGAAGCGGGCCAGTGCCGCGAGGGCCGCCACACCTGATGCGAGTGCCAGGGTGCCCGGAACGGACCAGGTCGCAAGCGGTCCGCCGACCGACGCTCCGAGGGCGAATCCGGTGATCTTCGCACTGGCGCCGGTGGTGAAGATCTGGCCGCGCAGGTGTTCCGGGGCTTCGCGGTGGCGGACCGCGAACACAGCGGCCAGCTGGGGTCCTTCACCGACCCCGGCCAGCAGTGCGGCCACGATCAGCACGGCCGGCCGGCCCGAAGCGGCCAGGGCCAGGGCGGCGGCCTGGACGAGGGCGCCGGCCCAGATGATGGTGTCGGGCACGACCGAGCGCGGGAATCGCGCGAGTACGGCGGTGGCCGCCAGGGCGGATATCGCCGTGCAGGCGAGCAGCATCGCACCGCGGCCGGCTCCGCCCAGGACGCGCTCGCCGAGGAGCGCGACGCAGGCCGTCAGCATGCCCTGAGCCGCACAGGAGACGGTCGAGGTGAGAGTCGCCCGGGCCAGGGGAGGTCTTCTGACGATGATCCGTATCCCGGCGGCAAGGTCGCCGAAAACCGAGCCCGGCAGCGGGCCCCGTGCCCGGCCGGGACGGTCGGGGAGTGTCCATGCGGCGGGCAGCGCCAGGCAGATGAGCGCCGCGGAGACCACCACGGACGTCGGGGCCCCCAGTGCCTCCGCCACCGCACCGGCGAGAGCCGGACCGGCCAGGCTCGCCACGCCGAACGTCATGGCGTCGAGGGCGTTCGCCCGGGGCAGACGGTCACCCGGCACCACTCGGGGCAACTGGGCCGTCCATCCACCCGAGAGGGCCGGCCCCAGCATCCCCGTACACACTGCGATCAGAACGCTGACGGCGAACGGCAGACGGCCGAGCCCCGCGAGGACCATCCCCAGCCCTGCCGCGTACAGGAAGAGGGCTCCGGCCAGCAGGCGGCCCGGCCGTCCTGTTCTGTCGAGGAGCACCCCGAACACCGGACCGCCGACCGCGGCGGAGATCGTGACGCCCGCGAGCAGCGACGATGCGTCCGTTGCCGAGCCTGCCAGCGCGAATGCTGCCAGCATCAGCGCCGGCCCCGACATCTCGTCCCCGGCACGGGCTGCCACGGCTCCGGCCAGATACAGGTGGAGTGTGTAACGCCTCTTCATGAGCGGGACGTTACGGAGGTAACTCAAACATCGGCAATATGCGTTACATTCCCTGAGTGCCTTCCCCCATCGACGACTGGTCCACCCGGCACTCAGTGCTGGCCATGGCCCGGCGGACCGCGGCCCTGATCAACGTCCTCGACGACTACCGCCCTGACCCGGCCGGGGTCGCCGACGTGCTTCGTGCCTACGGTGAGCCTGAACCCATCGCCCTCACCACTCACGATGTCGCCGGGATGCGTGCGGCTGCCACCCTGCTGCGGGAGGTCTTCGCCGCCGGGGACACCGACGGCGCCGCCGCCGTTCTCAATCGCCTCCTGCGGGAACACACCGGACCGCTCCGCCTGACGTCGCACGCCGGCAGCGCCCCCTGGCATCCCCATCTCGACGACGATGACAACGCCCCCTGGGACGAGTGGCTTCTCGCCTCGTCGTGCATCGCCCTGACCGTCCTCATCTGGGACCACCAGCGTCCGCCCGGCAGGATCTGTTCGTCGCCCGGCTGCCGGATCGTCTTCATCACCCGGGGCAGCGGCCCGGAACGCCGCTACTGCTCGCGCCGTTGCGCGACCCGCGAGCGGGTCGCGGCCCACCGGCGCTCCCGATCCGCCGCACAACCGCCCCGGTCCGAGTAGGTCCCGCGCCGATCAGTGCGCAACCCGGGCCGGATGCACGACGGTTGGCGGATGAGGTCGGGGCGCGGCCACGAGGATGGCCGTCATGGATCCCGAACTCGGAGCAATCATGCCGGTGTTCCCCCGTCCGATCCGGCCGACCCGGTCGCCGACCGCAGGAAACCCGCTGAGCCGGCTGCCTCGGCGCCGGCGCCGGTCACCGCGGCCGTTTCCTCCGTATCGACCATGAAGGACCTCAACCGCCCCCGCCGCAGGCCGCTCGCCCGCGGGATCGTCAAGCGGTCCTCACCGGCGCAGATGCAACGCACGGTCCCGGTCCGCATTCTGGAAAAAGAAGAGCATCGACTGCGGCCTCGGCCCGCACAGAGCCACGGTCCCCGGTTGTGGCACGTTCCGGGGCCACGACGGCACGGTCTGGAGGGCCGGAACGACGTCGCTGACGCGTGCCGACGGAAAGCGGCAGATGCCCGTCGCGGTCGGTCTCATGAGGTGGAAAAGGCGGACTACTCGGGGAAGGCGCAGCACCATCCCATCGACGACGCGCTGACGGCTCTGTACCGGGAAGCGATGCGCGGCAGCGGAAGGCCCCGGGTAAAGAGCGCCGACCAGGGCCCGGCGTCCGACCGGCAGCAGGAGAAGTCCGCGCACTCGGGGGCGCCGCTGTCCCGTACCGAGGGTCAGCCCTACCTTGAGCCCGCCGGGTTACAGGTCGTCCCGGGCTGACACATCAGGAACCTGAAGTGCACCCGGGTACGCGCGTGTCAGTGCCTCCCTGCCCGGGTCAGGGCGGCCTCGGCCTGGGCAGCCAGTGCGGCGACGAGGTCGGCCGCCGGTGGCACGTCATTGACGAGGTCGACTCCTTCGCCGGCCCACACCGGCAGCGGCGGCACGTGGCCTCGGGCCACATCGGCCTGATAGGTGTGCCGGGCTTCCGGGTCGGCGGCGAGCTCCGCCTCCCTGTCTCGCCAGTGGTCGAGGTAGGGATGGCCGAGGGTACGAGCCGTGTACTTCGCCGTCGACCATCCGGCTCCCCTGGCGATGTCGAGGACGCCGCTGCGTTCCGTGTCCTGCCCGCGACCGCTGACGATCGCCTCGGCGGTCGCGGGATCGGCCAGGGACTCGACCGTGGCCTGGAATCGAGTGCCGATGAGTGCACCTGCGGCCCCCAGGGCCAGCGCGGCTGCCACGCCGCGGCCGTCGGCGATCCCGCCGGCCGCCAGCACCGGCACCGGCGCGGCCAGGTCCGCCACCACCGGCACGAACGGCAACGTGGCCCTGCCGCGCCGGGCCCCGTGTCCGCCGCTCTCCGTCCCCTGCGCGACGATGACATCGGCCCCCAGATCCACCGCTGTCCGGGCCTCCTCCAGATCGGTGACCTGAACGATCACCGCCGCGCCGGCGGCCCGGATCCGCTCGACGAACGGGCTCGGGTCCCCGAAGGAGAGCATCACGGCCCGGGGGCCGTACTCCAACGCCTGCTCGACCGCGCCGACACCGGCCGCCCAGCTCAGGAATCCGATGCCCCACGGTCTGCCGCTCGCGGCCGCGACGGGCAGTTCGCGGGCCAGCCACTCCCGATCCCCGTACCCGCCACCCAGCAGTCCCAGTCCGCCGCCGCGGGAGACGGCCGCGGCCAATGCACCGCCGGCCGACCCTCCCATGGGCGCCAACGCGATCGGGTGACGCACACCGAACATCTTCGTGAACGCGGTCGACAATGCCATGAGCACCATCCTCGCCCGCTTCGGCCCTCTGAAACAACAGCCTGGAACCCGGCCCCGTTTCGGGGGAACTTCCCCGTCCCGAAGACCCTCGTCCCTTGCCACGGCCTCATGACCCCATGGCCCACTGCCGCGCCTGCCGGACGGACGCTACGCGGACCGGGCCGAGGTTCGTCCGGCCGCCGAGGCGAAGCCGAGCCATGTGTGCCGGTTGCCCGCCCAACACCAGCCCGCCTTCGGCGCGTCACGGTTGTCCCGGCCGTCGCGCCCGGTCCCGTTGCTGATCCACAGTGCTGGGGTTCGCGCGTCGAGCGAGCCGTTTTCCTTCCGCAGGCGGGACCCGATGGTCATGAAGCAGCGTCCGCGTTCAAGTGCCGCAGGGTGCTGCAGCACCCAGTGCATGCCCTCGGCCAGGAGCAGAGGAGTGCGGCCCTTTTCGATGATGGCGGGGAGCGCCTCGTCAGGGCTCCAGTTCGCCATGTGATCGCCTCGGTCGATGCCTTCCAGCACATAGAACGGCTCGTCGGGCACCGTCGTCGATTCGATGGGCGAGAACTGATCGATGTCGGGCATGTCGACCACGACGAACCCGGACTTGCCCTGATGCCGGAGCAGCGGTGCGAGGGCCGACGCCGGGACGCGGTCCGGGTGGACGACAAGAAGGCCGGACCGAGCCCCGGCCTCTGCGGCCGTCGAGCGCAGCTCTGCGGGCCGGAAGCGTCCGAGTTCATGAACTCCGAGCTCGATCAGTCGCTCTGCCTGGTCGGCGATCGAGGGCAGAGTGCGGGATTCGGCTGACATGCGACTCCATGAAATGTCGAAGCAGGGCAAGTTGAACGTGCCCGCCTACAACGCGGCGGAAGCCGGATTCGTTCCGCGTCGCCGCTGCCGCTGCCCGACGGCTGTCGCCCGCGTCGAAGGATGAGCTCATGTGGTCGCGATCGCTGCCCTGATGATCTGCCGGTGCCCCGATTCCGCACCGGAGCCCGGACATCGTTCCTCCTACCGGAACTCGCTCTACCGGACCTCGCCGCACTCGGAGCGTTCGATCGCCTCCGGCCGGCCCCGGTAGCCCCGGGTCGAAGCCCCGCAGCCGTGGTGCCGGAGCGTGTCAGGCCAAGGCGCGTTCGAGCGCCCGCAGTTCGACTTCCTCAGCACCGTGCGCCAGGAGATAGCCGGGTACGGACCCGTAGTGGCTGCGGATCCAGATCATGGCGTGGAGCAGGTGAGTCGCAGTGACGGCGCGGGTCGCGTGGCCGGCACCAGCTGTGGCCTCGCTGAGGCCCAGGGCCGTGTTGGAGCGGAGGAAGTCCTCCGTCAACTCTTTCTCGGAGGCGCTCGCAAGCGTCTGGAGGATGGCCACGGTCACACCGGTTCGGTCCTTGCCCGAGGCGCAGTGGAGGAGAGCAGGCAGTGCCCCAGGAACGATGAGGCGACGGATGACCGCCACGGTCGAGCGCCCGGCGTGCTCGGCCATGGCCGGGTAGAGCTCGCGCTGGTCCGAGGGCCAACGCTGCTCGGCGAAGAGCGGTATGTGGCTGTACTCGAACTCCAAGTGCCGGCGCAGATCGGATCTGGCTGCCACCTCCGGCCGACTGCGCAGGTCGATCACGCTGCGCAGGCCGATTTCCTCCAGGATCCGCGCGCCTTCCGGCTGCATGACGTCCAGCGCACCGGAACGGTAGAGAACGCCGCGGCGGAGCATACCCACACCACCCGCATCGCGGAAGTTGCGGACACCGAGTCACCGACCACTGCATGCGCACTGCCATGGAGCTCCCCGAAGACCGCTCCTGAAGCGTCGTCCCGAGAAAGTCGGCGCAGTGGACGTCTACCTAGGGGCGACGTGCCGCGATGACCACTGAACTGACCGGTGTCGTCAGTACTTCAGTGGCATCCAGGTCCGGATGACTGAGGTAGAACAGGCGGAGCTCGTCCACCTCGCCCTCGAAGCGGGGCGGCCAGTGGGACGAGGGGGTGAAGTCGTCCAGGATGAGCATGCCTCCGGGAGCCAGCAGATCGACGACCCTCTCGGGGTCGTCACGCTTGCCCCCGCCGTCACAGAAGAAGACGTCGAAGGGGGCATGTCGCTCGATCAGCCGCCAGTCCCCGGCGAGAACGCTGACGCGCTCGTCGTCCGCGAACACACCGGCGGCTCGACGGGCCAGATCCTCGTCGCGTTCCACGGTGACCAGCCGTGCGCCGGCGCCGAGGCCGCTGTGGAGCCAGGCGGTGCCCACTCCCGAGCCGGTGCCGCTCTCCGCGATCGTTCCGTGGGGTTTCGCAGCGGCGGCCAGCCTGAGCAGCCTTCCCACCTCGGGAATGCAACTCTTCTTGAACCCCACCTCGGAGGCGGCACGCTCCGCCGCGACCACACGGTCCGGAACAGCTCGTTCAGCGCGTTCGGTCATGAATACACCCCTTCGTCGTCGTGATCATGACGCTATCCGCGAGCGGAGGTCCACGCACCGGGTTCCGTCCGACCACCGGCTTCGGAAGCTCTGTGGGCAGCCTGGTCATCATGACGGTCAGGTCTCTCCCCCGGCGAAAACCTGGCCGTCGACAGCTTCGGCTTCGGCACGCTTCGCCCGGTGACGGGCACCTTCGGCCGATCCCCCGGAGGAGACCCTCGCGGCGAACGGTCCGCGCCCCGGCGAGGAGTACCTGTCCGAACTGCGGGGCTGACCGCCCGATCGCGGACTTCGACGCCGGGCAAGTCGGCGTACGACCGTGATCCGTATGTGATCGGCGCCTCGTAATCTCCATGGCCAGGGGATTCACCGGATGAGCGGTCGAGGCGGGGGCGGCACATGACATACCGGCGCGCGGCAGTACCGGCATTGGCAGGAGGTCTGCTCCTCACGGCCCTTCTGTGGTGGGCGGGGGCGAGCACGCAGGCACTTCATCTGCCCGGCAGCACCGGCGTCTTCGGCGGTCAGACCACCGCCGAGCTCGAACGGTGGCTCGTCCCCTGGTCGTACGACCCTCCGGCCTCGGTTCGGTTCGGCGCCGGAATGTCCGGTGGGATCGGGGACACGACCATGACGGACGGCACCCGCTATCTCTCGCTGTACGAAACCGCGATGCAGATCCGGTTCGCCGCGGTCTTCGCCTTCTTCGTGCCCGTGGCGCTGCTCCTGATCCACAGGCTGCCTCCGGTGCGGGGCCGGATGCCGGCCGCGCTGCTCGCGATGTGGGCCTGGGGTCTGGTGGCCGGAACCCTGGCTGTGACCGTCTCCGCGCCGTGGCTCATCGCCTCGCAGGGGCACGGCAGTTACCGCTTCCTGCCCCAACTCGCGGGCGTGATCTCCTCCGGACGGCAAGCCCTGGTCGCGAGCGCGCTGGTGGCGGCGACGGGTGCGGTGCTCATCGCTCGCATCACCGCCAAGGGAACCGGTCCGCTGCCGCAGGAAGGCATCCCGGCGCGCCCCGCCCGCCTGGCCGCCACCGTCGGAACGGCGGTGATCGCGCTGTCCCTGGTGCTCCTCTCGTACCAGCCGGTCGCCGCCGCCATCCAACAGGTATCCCCGGACAGCGGGCTGCTCTCCGAGCCGGGCGATCTCCTGCGCCAGTGGCTGCTGCTCGGTGCCTGGTCCGACCCGGCGGGCGCACCGCTCGGCGACTGGCTCCTTTACCGGGCCACCGACGCGCTGCTGCTCGCCGTCGTGTGGTGGGCGCTGCGGCGGCTGCCCGCACTGTTCACCCGGACCACCGTCCCGGCGATGGCGACGGGCGCGGTCTGCGCGACCGTCCTCGGGCTCCTGGCGAGCCAGTTGCTGCGGGTGGTCACGGACGGGGTGGGCCTGCGCCGGGGCCTGCTGCAGTTGTCCGCCGGTATCGGTGGCGGCGTCCCGGCTGCCCTGACCTGTGGGCTGGTGGCGGGGGTCGCGGCTGCCGTGACACTGCGGGTGGCCGTGAGCCGTTCCGGTACGGGAGATGCCGCGGCTCCATTCCAGGACCCGCCCGACGCCGGTGCGGTCGGGGCTCGATGAGAGACGCGGCCGGCGACCTGCCGCCACCACGAGCACTGAGGCCATAGTGGGGTGCGATCCCGGCCCGGCAGACCGCAACGTCTTCGGATGAGCAGCTTCAACACGCACCGGGGACGGGTTCACGACGAAAGCCTGCCGCCCCTCGTCCGGCATACGAATGTGCGATGCAAGACGTGCGGGATCACCTTGGCGGTGCAGCGGGCCCAGGTTCGCGACCCGCTGTCGGCAGCCAGGCACACCCGGGAGTGGAAGGAGATCTGGAGCCTGCGCAACGATTCCACTCGAAGAGAACCGAGTTGAGTACCAGCATCCGTGGCGGCCCTCTTGTCGTCGGCACGGAACGCTACCGGCCACCGGTCACCGGACTGCGAATGCCCGGACAATGCGCTTGCAGGGGCTTCCGCCAGACATCTAGCCTCACGTCCATCGGCGTGTAGCTCAGTAGCAGAGCACCGGGCTCGGGACCCGGAGGGCGCAGGGGCGGAACCTGCCACGTCGGCTTATGAACGAAAACGCTGAGCAGCAGCATTCTGAAGGGTCCAGGAACCTCACGGCCTTTCCCGAGGCCATGCGGGACCGGGCTTTTCTGACCTGGCTGACCCATGGTGAAAGCGCCACCCGGACCCGCGCGGCGGGTCGCATCGCGCGCTGGCAGGCCGTGCTCTCCGGTATGGCGGACGGCCGCCTGACCATCGGCTCACGCGCCCCGGTGGCGGGACTGCCCGCCTGGGTGACCCCGGAAGTCGTCCGGGGCGGCTTCGCCACCGCCGCGGCGAGAGCCGAGGGCCCGCTCCAGCCGTACGAACACGAGGCCGCTTCCCTGGCGGAGGTACCCGCCGAGCGTCGGGCACTGTTCGCGTACTGCCTCACCGAACCGGGCCTCGCCCGGCTGTACGCGCTGCTCGACAGCGGACGTTACGAGATCCTGGTGCCCGAGGAGGCCGCGCTGCTGGTCGTGGCCTGGCTGGTGCGGGCCGGGGACGTGGCCGGCGCGCTGGATCTCGTCGAGATCCTGGAACCGTGGGCCGACCGGCTGCGCTTCATGCCGCGGCCGTCCGCCCTGCCTGCGCCCGACGTCCAGGCGGTGCACCGGCGCACGGTCGGCGATGTCGGCGTGTCCTTGTCCGCCCGACGCCCCAACTCCGCGGTGGAGACCCAGCGCGAGGCCCTCGCCGTCTGGCAGCCCTTCGGCGACGAACTGCTCGCCCACTGGCTGGAAACAGTCGGAACCGGCCGCGTGCTGGACCGCATACCCGACGACGCATGGCAGGAGCGCGGTGAGCTGCTCCTGCGCCGCTACCGGGTCCTCGCCGCGGCCCACACACGCTGCACCAAGCACCGTGACCCGAAGGAGAACCTGGGCATCCTGCGCGGCGCCCTGGAGGAAGCCGTCGCAGGCCGGCCGCTGGGCCCCCGTCGGCTCGGGCTGCTGCGGCACGCGGTGGAGTCGATGGTTCGACGGCGCGGCCGTCCCGGCTCCGTTCGGCACAGCGAGTTGCGTGCACGTCAGGCGGTGCAGGCTGCCCGGCCCTCGTACCACGCACTGGCCCAACTCGTTCTGCGCCGGCTCTCCGGACTGCCTCAGCAGACCGGTGCGGCCGATGTGACACCACTGGTCTCGGACGTCTCGCCCCGCGAGGCCGCCGAGACGGGGTTGCCGGCCGGAGCGGCGATCCCGGTGGCGGTGCGACGCGTCGTGGAGGCGGCACTGAGTGCTCCCATCGGCACACTTGTGGAACGTGGTGTGGTGCCCTCGGCCGAAGTCCTGGCCGAACTGGTTCCGCAACTGGTCGCCGCAACCGATTCGCAGGTGTATCAGGACCAGGCTCTGCGCACCCTGATGGCCGCGAACTACCGGGCGTTCCGCAATCGCCGATCGCTGCTCCTGCTCGACCTCGCCCGGCAGGTGCGGGCGGAGGAGCTGCCCTGGGTGGGCGCAGTGGCCGAATACCGCGTCCACGATCAGGGGACGGAGGAAGTTGCGCACACCGCGTTGCGCCAACTCGGCGAACTGGCCGTGCAGGCCTTCCCCGGCACACTCCTGCCCAACCCTCTGGTCCGGGAGCTCGGCGTGCTCGCCCGACAGGCCGATGCCGGCGCTCCGTTCGTCGAGGAACTCGCGTCGGACATCTTCATGGGCGCCTTCACACCGAAGTTCCTCGCTGCGGCGCGGGTCGCCGCCGAATTGCTCGGCGGCACTCTGTACGAGCGCTATTACGGCATCGACTACGCGGCGGTCCGCAACCTGGCGATCACCGAAGCGAGCGAGTCACTGCGCCGTACCCATCCGGCACGCACTTCGCCCGGCTTCGCGAAACTGTGCGCGGCGCGGGCCGGTGAGCCGGACGGGCGGACCTGGTCCGTGGCGGCCAACGGCAAGGTCATCGAGCAGGCCCAGATCCTCACCACTCACAATCTGGCCACCCTGGTCAGCCGGGTCGGCATCGCTCCCGAACCTGGATGGGCGGACCTCGCCCGGCGCTGCTTCACCACCGTGTGCCTGACGACCGCCCGGGCACAGGGAAATCCTCGGCCACTGCCGAGCATCAAGGACGCGGCGTACGCATGGCGTCAGATGGTGTTCCACCTGTCGCTCTGCGGTCCTGCGGAACAGGCCCGGGTGATCGCGCACCTGGACGAGGAGACGGCCCGCCATCCGGCTCATGTCGCCGTCCGGCTCGCTCCGGCGCTGACCGGCTTGCGCCAGGCCGCGGTAGGCAGCTCGCCGGAAGCGGGCGAGGGACGCCGCCTCCTCGGCTGGACCACAAAGGTCCACTGGCCGGCCCGATGAGGGCGGAGCGCCAACGTCGCACAGGGCTCACGAGAGTCCGCGACGGCGCGGCAGGTCTCTCTCCGTCGTTGAGCAGCCGCCATGTTCCGGCCCGTATCAGTGCGGTGGGCTCGGTGCGTTCGATGCCCGGGGTCCTGCCGATCTGTTCGAGACGACGGACGACGCTGCCGTGGTGCAGGTGGAGAAGGCCGGCGGCCCTTCGTCGGGAGCCGGTCGCACAGTAGGCGTCCAAAGTCTCCAGGTCTTCCGGGTGGCCGAGTCCGTCTGCCACCCGGGCGATCGCGGCAACGTCGGGTGCTGTCGCGCGCGACATCCTCGGGCATCTCGGCCGGCAACGCCGGCGTGCCCGGGGCCTCGTAGTGGATGACGAGTTCGCGCAAGGCGGTGAAGCGGAGAGCTATGCGGGCTTCCCGCCACGACTGGCTGGGGCTTTCGGCGGTACCGGTGCCCGCACGAACGCCTGCGGGAAGACGGCCCCGGGTCGATGGCTGGGGCCAGGATGACGCCCACGTCGGAGAGCAATGCCGCCTTCACGGGGCGGGCCGGACACGCCGGGCCGCCGATCTGGTCGAGCGGAAGTCGCGAGCGTACGGCGTTGACGTGGAGGACCGGCAGGTCGGCGGCAAAGCCCAGCAGCCGAAGCGCGCGGGCCCTTACGCGTCGTCGCTGCCCGAGCCGGTCCAGCAGGACCTGGTCGACGGATTCGGCGAGCAGGGGCGTCCGAGCCGGACCGTTCCGATCGCTTCCCCGTCGAGAGTGACCGGGACCATGGTGGGCGCGGGCGACGGCGGGTCGGACGCCTGTGTGCCGTCGGGCGACATGCTGATGGGCCCGTCCCGTGCCATGGAGCCGAGTCCCGGTCACGCACGCGGCCAGGCCGGCAGACGCCCGCGCGAGGGCCGGACGATCCACGCGTCGGCGCATGAGCGTGCCGTGGAACGCGACGACACAGATCGCGCCTTCGACGCACGCGTCTCCAGTCCCGACAGCCGAACGGCCAGTGCCTCCATGCCAGAAGGGCGGGCAGAGGGACTGCGGCCAGGGCAAGGAGTTCACCGAATGGGCACCATCAACATACTGAGTATGCTCATGGAATGAAGATCACAGCGCTGGGCCTCGCGACAGGGGCCGGGTTCGGTGCGGTCACCTCGCTCACCAATGCCCTTTCGTCCCCGTACTCGACACTCGGCACCCCGCTGGCAGGCACCGTCTGGGCGAGCATCGCCAAGGTGCTCAGCCTCCTCGTGGGTCTCGGCTGGGCGTGGGCGGCGCTCGCCGTGGTGATGGGGCGACTGGCCGGGACATGGGCGCGGGGCGCCATGACCGCGGCGCTTGCGCTGATGGCGGCCACAGGGGCGTACTACCCGATGGACGCGTTGCTCCGGGACGAACCACTCGCCTTGTACTGGCCGGAGTTCCTCATGTGGTGGGCGGCGAGCGTGCTGTTCGGATCCGTCCTCGGTGTGGTGGGCTCGGCCATCGAGCGGCCCGGCGTGACCGGCCTGCTGGCCGGGCTGACGGTGCCCGTGGGCGGCGCCGCGCAGATGATGGCGCTGCCGCCCCGGCCGGGCCTGACCTTCACCCAGGAAACCGTTCTGGCCGAGGTCCTCATCTGGACGGCCCTGGCAGTGTGCGCCGGCTGGGCCGTGTGCCGCTTCTGGGTCACAAAGCCGGCCACGCACATCCCGCCAGACAGCAGGCTCCGCTCCCCCTCCCGCTAGGGTCCGGCTCGCCGGACGGAGTTCACGGCGATTCTCCTGCAGAGGAGTTCGTCGGCGACAACGGCGAAGAAGCCCCTGGCCGTGGTGGCTACCCCGTCGAAGAACGGCCGGGCCGAGTACCGCGGCCGTGCGGCCGTCCTCACCATTCCCTGGCGGCGATCAGCTCCTCCGGGTCTGCGTCCGAGAATCCGTAAGCAGACGCCACGAACCAGAAGTCCTCGCCTATCTCCTCTCGCGCAACGGTCTCGATCTCACTGCCTGCCGCCTCGAACTCGGCCTCCAGCAGATTGAACTGCTCCGTCGCCGCCTCCGTCAGCACATAGAGCGCCTGCAGATCAACCGGCTGCTCTGCCTCGATCCGCTCGCACAGCCTCAGCAGGATCTCCCTGCCCTTGTCGACGACGCGATCCGGAAAGAAGTCGTCCACGTAGAGGGGTTGCAGAAAGGCGTGCTCGGTCACCTTCTGGTTCGTGATCGGCATGGTGCCCCATCTCCTTCGAAGAGCCATCGTCCCGATCATGCACCACGCCACTGACAAGCTCGCCACGAGACTTCGGACCAGCACTTTCACGGTCAACGGCGCCCCCAAGGGATGGAGGAAGGACAGCGCAGGACCACTGAGCGGAATAATCCACTGGCCGCGACTTGGTGGCGCCCATAACATCCGCCCATGATCGACGACACCGGGATCGCGGGCACCGAGCATGGACCAGAGGCCGAAAGGGAGCTTGCCTGGCGTGCCAGGACTGTCGGTCTCGCGGCAGTCGACATGGACGACGCCGAACTCCTGCACGGCTGGCGATCCGACCCGGTGACCGCCTACGAGATCGGCATCTGGCCGCACTCCCTCACCGCGATGCGGGAGCGCATCGAGCGCGACAGCGACGACAACGATCGCGACGACTTCCTCGTCCTGCTCCCCGACCGTACCCCTGTCGGCCACATCGCACTGACCGGCCAGAACCTCGTCGACGGGACAGCACAGGTCGAGCTGATGCTGGCCGCTCAGTATCGCGGGCACGGCCACGGCACCGACGCCCTCGACGCTCTGGTGGACCTGGCGTTCGGCGAACTCCCGATGCACCGCCTCACGGCAGAGACCCACACAGGCAACACCCCGGCCCTCGCCGTCCTCGCCAAATCCGGCTTCGTACGTGAAGGCACCAGCCGCTCCGCCTGCCTCCATCGTGGCCGCCGCCACGACCTCGCCGTGTTCTCGCTGCTGCGTCCCGAATGGGAAGAGCTGAACCGCCCTCGCGCCTGGGACGCCTGAGCGGACGAAGAGCGCTCGCCCGGCTCATGGCCCAGTCCGGCACGACACTCCTCCGAGCATCAAGTCGACCGCCCCGCGGACCCTAGCCGCACTCGGCGACGTGCTCGCGCAGAAAGGCACCCGCGTGCGCGGCCGCCTCCTCCTTCGTTGCGTAGTACTGGGCACTGTCGGCCTCGTCCCGTGTCCCATCGGCTCCTTGGCCGACCCACCGCCATCCACCGGATGACGGATCCCGGGACAGTTCGGCGCTGCCACCGCACAGCTCGATGACGCTCGGTTCCGATTCGGCAGGAAGCGACCTGTCGATGGCATCGGGCCATTTCTTGCGAGCACCCTGCCGGGTGATACCCCAGGCAGCGCCCAACTGCTCGTAACTCGCGCCGTAGGAGCCGGCAGTCCTTGCCGCGATTGCCGTCAGCCGCTTGACCTCCGCGTCCACCACCTTCCAGGTGGTGAGGATCGACAGAGTGACACCGACGGGGTCGGCATCCCACATGCGCTCCTCAGGGAGTCCGGTCGCCCGGGCACGCATCGCCGAGGCGAGTGGGTTGAGGGCATCGAGGAGAGCCTTGTCGAGGATTGTCTGTTCCGCGGTCGTGATCTCGGGCAGCGTCATGCTGGTAACCATAGTTACCGAATAGCGACTCCGCAACTAAAGTTACCTTTGCGGGGAAGAGTGGAGTCCCTGGTCGTCCGGAGCTTCGTCCGGCTTGCGGGCCAAGAAGCTGACAATCGCCCTCTTCCCCTCTTCGACGGGCTCATCAACCAGTCGATTGGTCACCACCAGCCCTGCCCGGTTCAGCAGTTCGGCGATCCGGTCTGCCGGCAGCAGGTAGGAATCGAAGTACGCGGGGTGGTCGCCGTAGGCGCTCCTCACACGCCGGTGCTCGCCGTTCCCCACCCGGCCGACGACCATCAGATGCCCACCGGGTGCCAGGGTGCGGTGGAACTCGGCGAACACGGCGGGGAGCAGATCCGGCGGCGTGTGGTGAGTGGAGTAGTAGGCCAGAATGCCGCCGAGTTCGTCGTCGGCGAGGTCCAGTGCGGTCATCGAGCCCACCGTGAACCGCAGACCGGGATGGGCCGCGCGTGCCAGGTCGATCATCCTGGGCGACACGTCGATGCCGAACGCCCGCACCCCGAGCCCGGCAAGGTGGGCCGTCACTTTGCCCGGGCCACAACCGAGGTCCGCGACGGCCCCTCGGTCGGCGGTGCGCACGATTTCGGCGAATGCGGTCAACATCGCACGCGACAAGGGGTCCAGTTCGACGGGATCGGGCACGTACTCCGCGTAGTCGGCGGCGACGGTGTCGTACGACTCCCGGACTGCGGTCAGGTAGGTAGGTTCGGTCACACCGCCAACCTAGACCGAGCGTCAGCGACCCTCGGCACCGCATCCATCCTCTGCGTCACATCGAATTCCGGCGTCCACGGCGCCGCCCCAGCAGGGCAGCCTGTTCCTTCTTGAGCCGGTCGAAGCCGTCACGGACGTAGCGACGCATCTCCGTCACGGGAAAGGGCTGCGGGGCCTGTTCAAGGGTATGGCCGCCCTGTTCCCACCTGGCCACGGTGATCTCGTGCCAGGAGGCATGCGCGTAGACCTCCAGCAGGATCAAAGGCATGTGCGGCTCCGAAACCAGGTCCGCCTTGTTGATCAGGATGTCCCGCATGGCACGGTGGTCGGTCAGAACACCTTCGTGATCCACAACCGCCATTCCGCCAGCTCCTCCTCGGTCAGGGGCAGCTCGTCCGGTCCGTGTTGCAGGGGCGATCTGCCGTCCGGGCGGGGGTGGCGTTGCGAGAAGGCTCGGCACACCCGGCTGTTGATCTCGGTCAGTGCGAGAAGGGGCCCGTAGAACTCGCTCAGCTGCCGGTTGACCCGAGCCAGTCGCTCCTGGCGTTGTGCCAGCCGCAGACCGTTCAGGTAGGTCACAAGGTATCCGGCAAACGCCGGCCCCACAGTGATGATTGTCGCGCTCATGGGCCACCACGCCAGGTCCTTGTGGTGAGCAACTCCGCCATCGTGTCGACAAATTGAGTGAGCAAGTCCAGCCCGGCCCCTCCGCGCGCCCTGCGAAAGCCATGACGGCGCCCCCAGAAGGCGGCCCGGACGGCATGGAACTGGGCCCAGCGCCGGGCTCGTTCCCGGTCGACTTCGGCCGCCTCGGCGAAGACGTGCACGGTTCGATGCAGCGCCTTCCGGAGGTCGCTCGCCTCGATGAGCGTCAGCGCCCACGACTTGAGCAGCGTACCGGCGTCGTACGCGGGGTCTCCCGCGTACCCTTTGGGGTCGACGGCCAGCCATGGCTCACGGTGGGCGCGCAGGATGTTACGGGCATGCAGGTCACCGTGGATGAGGGTGTCCGGCTGACCGCGGCCGAGTTCCCGCGCTGTCGCCAGGGCGGCATCCACCACGTATCGGGACAGTGTGTGCGTCAATTCCTCCGCGTCCTGACGGAGTTCGGCCTCCCAGGCATCGGCCTTGTCCCGGAGCCGGGGCAGTCCGGGCGGCGCGGGGATGGCCAGTCGGTGGCTGATCCTTCCTGCGATCCTCACTGCCTCATCGCCCTCTTCGAGCTCCGCCAGGGTGGACGACCGGGCTCGCTCCAGCAGCATGGCGAAGCGCTCGTCCACGCGCTCGTGCAACACCACGGCTCCCCGTCCGCCCCAGGCGGCAAACGCGTCCGGCTCATGCACATTGCCAGGATGGGGGAACGACACCTTCACCACGGCCCCCTCCTCGTGCCGGCGCACCGGAACGACGACCCCGACGCCCCCGTGCATGACCTCGCCGTCCTGGACGCATTCCCAGCGGCCCAGCAGCTCCTCCACCACACCGGGCAGCCCGGCCAGCCAAGCGGCACCCGGTTCGCCCTCGCGCTCGATCGTGCTCCGTGCGAACGCCCTCGGTACGTCGATCACCCCCGCACCCTACGCACCGCCCGCATGCGCGAGGGCATCAGTGGCATCTCGCGCGGTCCCCGGACCGGGCTCCTCGGGTGTGGTGGGGCCGGCACACGGCCGGTGCGACGCGCGGCGGTCGTGTCAGCGGCGGGGGTTAGATTCTTCGTATGGACGATGCCGAACTCGCCTCACTCCTGGCCGGATGCTCCGGCTCCCCCTACCCCGGTGCATGGCAGGACACGCCCTTCGCGGAGCGCACTGTCGAAGGGGAACGGTATGTGCTGGTCGCGCTCGACCCGGGGCTGAGCGCGCTCGGCGTACGCCGTGCCGACGGCTCACTGTGGGGCCTGCCGGAGGACCACACACCTCACCTGGTGAACTCCAGCGCTGCGGCGTTCGCCGCGTGCAGCCGCGCCTACGAGGAAGCCGCCGCCGAGGCGGATGCGTACACGGGGCCCGACAACGACTCCGCCGCGGCCGAGGACCTGGCCGAGGAGGCCGCCGACGCGCTGACCGACGCGTTGGTGGAGCGGTTCGAGGCGATCGACGCGGCGGCGGTCACCGATGAGAACTCCTTCTGGTGCGTCGCCGCGGAGGAGCTGGGATACGGCATGAGCGTCTGATCGCGCACACCGATCGGGTCACCTCGGCCACAAAAGCCGTCGCGCCTTTGCGAATCCCCGGATCTTCGGATCTTCGGATCTTCGGATCTTCGGATCTCAGCAACCGGCGCCGCACTCAGGCGTGTTCAGGCCCGCTCGCCGATCCAGGGGCTCCCGCCCGCAGGCCATCCATCACAAGGTCCAGAAGGCGCTTCGCGCGCGGCTGCCAGTCGCTGTGCGGGTCTATCTGCCAGAGCCCGGCGATGGCGAGTACGAAGTCTTCGGGGGTCAGTCCCGGACGAATCGTGCCGGCCTGCTCGTTCGCGTTCAGCAGCTCCGTCACCGCCATCGTCACCGGGCCGTGCCCCAACTGGGCCAGGCTGCCGTACTTTCCGGTTGACTTGCGCAGTGCGTCGGCCAAGCCCGCCTTGGCCATGGCGTACTGGGCAAGGCGGTCCATCCACTCCCTCAGCGCCCGGTCGGGCGTGCGGGTCCGGAGCAGCTGGGTCGCAGTTTCGGCCACCTGCTGCATCTCGTAGCGGTAGACCTCCAGGACGAGAGCCTCGCGGTTCGGGAAGTTGCGGTAGAAGGTCCCCTGTCCGACGCCCGCCTTCTTCGCGATCGTGCTCAGCGGGGCGTCCGCCGCCCGCGTCAGCTCGGCCAGTGCAACTTCCAGGATCCGCTCGCGATTCCGTTGCGCGTCAGGGCGCAGAGGTGCGCTCTTCTCGTCCCGCACCCGTCCTCCTCCCGGAAGCACGACCAAGTCCGGCCTTGCTGAGCGGACAGCTGTCCGCTAGGTTCGACGATAAGTGGACACTTGTCCGCTCGGATTCACCATAGCGGCAGATCCGGCCGACGTGGCCGACCTGCGCCCACCATCAATGGTTGAATCGCCCTCATCGCCCTCTCCCTTCCGGAATGCCCACAGGGATCGTCTCGTTCGACGCGCATCAGCAATGCGAAAGAAGGCTGATCATGACTCCATCGACGTCCAGTGCCATCACCCTGAACATCAATGGCGAGAAGTACACACTGCCGGTCGACCATCGCACGACCCTGCTCGACGCCCTGCGCGAGCACCTTGACCTGACCGGCTCCAAGAAGGGCTGCGACCAAGGGCAATGCGGAGCCTGCACGGTGCTGCTCGATGGGCGCCGGGCTGTTTCCTGCCTCCAGCTCGCGGTCGCGGCCGAGGGGCGCGTGATCACCACCATCGAGGGTGTGGCCGATGGTGAACAGCTCCATCCGGTACAGCAGGCCTTTCTCGACCTCGACGGATTTCAGTGCGGATACTGCACACCCGGGCAGATCTGTTCGGCCATTGCGGTGATCGAGGAGCACGCGGCGGGCTGGCCGAGCGCGGCGACCGACGACGTCCGGCCCGAGGCGGGGGTACCCCCACTCGGCGCCGAAGAGATCCGCGAACGCATGAGCGGCAATCTGTGCCGCTGTGGCGCCTATGTATCGATCGTGCAAGCAGTCGCGCAAGCCGCGGAGGCGGCGGCGAGCCAGGACAAGGAGGCCGTGGCATGAGGGAGTTCGGCTACGAACGAGCCTTCGACGTATCCGGGGCGGTCGCCCTGCTCGGTTCCGAACCCGATGCCCGCTTCCTCGGTGGCGGCACCAATCTCGTCGACCTGATGAAGGCAGGCGTGGAGCGGCCCGCGCTGCTCGTCGACGTACGTGAACTACCGCTCGACGGAATCGAGTTCGCCCAGGACGGCGGACTGCACATCGGCGCGACCGTCACCAACAGCGATCTCGCGGCCCACCCCGAGGTGCGGCGTCACTACCCGGCGTTGGCACAGGCCGTGCTGGCCGGTGCCTCCGGGCAGCTGCGCAACATGGCCACGGTCGGTGGGAACCTTCTCCAGCGGACCCGCTGCGGCTACTTCACCGACATCAGCAAGCCGTGCAACAAGCGTTCCCCCGGCAGTGGTTGTCCCGCCATCGACGGCGAACACCACAACCACGCGATCCTCGGCGCCTCCGCGCACTGCATCGCCGTCCACCCCTCGGACATGGCGGTCGCGCTCGCCGCCTTCGACGCCGTCATCTCCTACGAAACGGCCGACGGAACAGGCGAGTTGCCGATCTCGGAGTTCTATCCTCCGGTGGGCGACACTCCGCACATCGAGACCGCTCTTCCAGCCGGCGCGCTGATCACCGGCGTCACGCTGCCGCCCTCCCCCGTCGCCGCCCACTCGCGGTACCGGAAGGTGCGCGAGCGCGCCTCGTACGCGTTCGCGATCGGCTCGATCGCCGCCGCACTCGACGTCCGCGACGGTGTCGTACGCGAAGTACGTCTGGCGCTCGGGGCTGTCGCGTCGAGGCCCTGGCGGGCGCGTGCGGCCGAGCAGGCCCTGACCGGCGGGCCGGCGAGCGCGGAAGCGTTCGCCGCGGCGGCGGATGCCGAACTGGCCGCCGCCGCGCCCCTTCCCGAGAACGGCTACAAGGTGACGCTGATGCGCAACCTCGTCGTGGCCGTGTTGACCGAGCTCACCGAGGAGGTCTCCCGATGACCACGACGACCGGTGTCGCCGCCCCGACAGGAGCCGTCGGCTCCGCCCGCACCCGCGTGGAGGGCCGCGACAAGGTCACCGGGGCGGCCCGCTACTCCGGAGAGGTTCCGTTCGCCGAACTCACCCACGGCTGGCTGGTCTTGTCGACCGTGGCCCGCGGCCGGCTCCGTTCCGTGGACGACGGCCCCGTGCTGGCCATGCCGGGTGTTCTCACCGTGCTGCACCACGGGAACGCACCGCGCGTCGACACCGACTACATGGGCATGCTGGGGCGGCCGAACCCGATCGTGGGGCTCTTCCAGCACGACCGCGTACCCTTCGCGGGCTGGCCCGTGGCGTTGGTGGTGGCCGAGACCTCCGAGCAGGCCAGGGAAGCCGCCGAGGCACTGGTGGTCGAGTACGACGAGGAACCGCACGATGTCATGTTCCACCCCGGCCGTTCGGACGCCTACACGCCGGAGGACACCCCGATGGTCCAGGCCGAGACGGAGAAGGGGGACGTCGAGGCCGGCCTCGACGCCTCCGCCGTGGTCGTGGACGCGGAGTACACCACTCCGGAGGAGCACCACAACCCGATGGAGCCGCATGCGGCGACGGCCCGCTGGGAGGGCGGCCGGCTCGACGTCATCGACTCCAACCAGGGCAGCAGCTGGGTGGCGAGCGAGCTGGCGCAGCTCTTCTCCCTAGATCCCGCCTCCGTGCGCGTACGGTCCGAACACGTCGGGGGAGCCTTCGGGTCGAAGGGTCTGAGCCCTCATCAAGTGGCGGCCGTGATGGCCACCACCGTCCTCCACCGCCCGGTCCGTGTCGTGCTGACGCGCCGCCAGATGTTCTCGCTCATCGGCTACCGCAGCCCCACGGCACAGCGGATCAGGCTCGGTGCCGACGCGGACGGCCGACTGCGTGCCTTCGACCACCAGGCGCAGAGCCTCACGTCGACCGTGCACGAATTCGTCGAGTCGAGCGCTGTGCTGGGGCGGGTGATGTACGACGCGGACGCGCATCACACCCTTCACCGTCTCGTGCGGCTCGATGTGCCGACTCCGACGTGGATGCGCGCCCCGGGCGAGGCGCCGGGGTCCTTCGCCCTCGAATCCGCCCTCGACGAGCTGGCCGAGAAGTGCGGCATCGACCCGATCGCGCTGCGCGTGCGCAACGAACCCGAGACGGGTCCGGTCTCCGGACTGCCGTTCAGCAGCCGCAATGTGCTGGCCTGCTTCGAGGAGGGCGCCCGCAGGTTCGGCTGGGCGGACCGGGACTCCCGTCCCGGACTGCGCCGCGAGGGGCGCTGGCTGCTCGGAACGGGCACGGCGGCGGCCACCTACCCCTCGGGGGTGGGACCGTCCACCGCGGCCGTGACCGCGGAAGCCGATGGGACCTTCACCGTACGGATCAACGCCGCGGACGTCGGAACGGGGGCGCGGACCGCGATGACCCTGGTGGCCGCGGACGCGCTGGAGGTGGATCCGGACCGCGTCCGGGTACGCATCGCGGACAGCGACCTCGGCCCGGCGATGATCGCCGGAGGCTCGATGGGGACGCGCTCCTGGGCCTGGGCGGTGACGGTCGCCGCCGACGAACTGCGGGAGCGTCTGTCCCTGGGCGGCGGCATTCCGCCGGAGGGGATCACGGCCCGGTCGAACACGGCCGAGGCCATCGGCGCCCTCACGGAGAAGGAACGCCACTCCTTCGGAGCGCAGTTCGCCGAAGTCGCGGTGGATGTGGACACCGGTGAAGTGCGCGTGCGGCGGCTGCTCGGCATCTTCGCCGCGGGCACCATCGTCAACCCGCTCACCGCCCGCAGCCAGTTCATCGGCGGAATGATCTGGGGGCTGTCCATGGCGCTCCACGAGGAGGCTGTCAGGGACCAGGTCTCGGGCGGCCACGTCGGCGCCGACCTCGCCGGTTACCACTTCGCCTCGCACGCCGATGTGCCGATCATCGAGGCGGACTGGGTCGACGACCCCGTCCCGGGCGATCCGGTCGGGATCAAGGGCATCGGCGAGATCGGCATCGTGGGCGTGGCCGCCGCGATCGCCAACGCGGTGTGGCACGCGACCGGTGTACGCCACCGGGACCTGCCGATCCGTCCCGACCGCGTCCTGCGTGCGGCGGACGAGGCCCGGCGCCGGGCAGCGGGAGGAGCCGGGAGTGCTTGACATCGCCGAGGAACTGAACCGGTGGTTCGAGGAGGGCCGGGACTTCGCCGTCGCCACCGTCGTGGCCGTCAGCGGCAGCGCGCCGCGCGGTCCCGGCGCCGCCCTGGCCGTCGACGGTGACGGCACCGCCATCGGTTCCGTCTCCGGCGGTTGCGTGGAAGGGGCGGTGTACGAGCTGTGCGTCCAGGCGCTCCAGGACGGGCGGACGGTACGCGAGCGGTTCGGATACGACGACGAGGACGCCTTCGCGGTGGGGCTCACCTGCGGCGGTGTCATCGAGGTCCTGGTGACACCGGTGCGTGCGGACGCGCCGGTGTTCCGGGCCGGGGTGTCGGCGGCGGACCGGGGGGAGCCGGCGGCCCTGGCCCGGGTGGCCCGGGGCCCGGCGGAACTCCTCGGCAGGGCATTGCTCGTACACCCCGACGGCTCGTACGAGGGCAGCCTCGACGGCCGTCCGGAGCTGGCGCGGGCCGCGGCGGAGGAGGCCCTCGCGATGCTGGACAGCGGCCGCACCGGCACCGTGGAGGTCGCGGAGGACGGGTCGCGCTGCCCGGGCGGCGTGACGCTGTTCGTGGAGTCGAGGGTGTCGCCGCCCCGGATGATCGTCTTCGGCGCCGTGGACTTCGCGACGGCGCTCGTACGGGCGGGCAAGTTCCTCGGCTACCACGTGACCGTGTGCGACGCCCGGCCGGTCTTCGCGACGCGCGCCCGTTTCCCCGAGGCGGACGAACTCGTGGTCGACTGGCCGCACCGCTACCTCCGGCGCACCGCGACCGACGGGCGAACCGTGCTGTGCGTACTCACCCATGACGCCAAGTTCGACGTTCCGCTCCTGGAGACGGCGCTGCGGCTGCCGGTCGCGTTCGTCGGCGCGATGGGCTCGCGCCGCACCCATGAGGACCGCAACCGTCGCCTTCGCGAAGTCGGTGTCAGTAGCCGTGAGTTGGCCCGTCTGCACTCCCCGATCGGCCTCGACCTCGGCGCCCGTACCCCCGAGGAGACCGCCCTGTCCATCGCGGCGGAGATCGTCGCGGCACGCCGGGGCGGCACGGGTGTACCGCTGACCGGATCTGGCGCTCCCATCCACCATGACCCGGACGGGAGGGGGACGGACGAGGACCGCTCCCGTACGGCGGCATGACCTGACGAGTCCGGGCGGCCGAGGGGCGAGGCGGGGCGGACGCGAGGCAGGGAGACCTTCTCAGTGGCCGCGCCCGCTCAGCCCGACACCGAGTTCCGCCAGGCCGTCGAGGACCAGGTCGATGCTGACCGCGGCAAGCAGCAGCCCCAGGAGCCGGCCGAGAAGTTCGAAGGTCGCATGGTGCGTGGCGCGCAGTACGCGTTCCAGGACCAGGATGCAGATGAGGTCGAGCAGGATCACTGCCACGTACGCTCCGGCGACGGTGGAGCGCCACGTCCAGGACGACCGTGCATTGGCCTCGATGAGCAGCGCGGTCATGGCCAGCGGGCTGACGACGAACGGAACGAGGAGTTCACGCAGGCCGCTGGCCACGTCGGAGGTTTCGTCGTCCGGCGCGTCCAGTCCGGTCCGGATCCCCAGGACGAGACCGACGGCGTAGAGGAAGAAGATGATGCCGCCTGCGAGCAGGAGTGCGGGGGTGCTGATGTGGAACAGGTCCAGGAGCAGTGGGGCCGTCAGGCTGGCCACCAGACCGATGAGGATCGCCGCACCGCAGGCCAGCAGGGCGATGGTGCGAAGTTGGCGGGTCGGGTGCAGTTTCGCGAGGTGAGCGAAGGACAGCAGGACCTTGGGCGGCCCAACGACGGAGACGAAGGTGATCAGGGCGGCGGAGAAGGTGAGCGCGTTCACCTGCGAAATCTAGGCTGCGGGTCCGGCTCCACGTAGCAGGTGAGGCTGGTGTCCCCGGTCCGCCCGGTCTCCGTTCGCTGCCGGAGGCTCGGCTCTGCCCCGCTGTGGTCATGGTGGTTCGCTGTGGACGTGAACTCGGTCGACTCTCCACGGCACGTTCGGATTTCCTTCTGCGATGCCTGACATCCGTGTCAAACAGCCGCACAGCAAGACCGAGTTCAAGGATTGGCAGTACGTCCACAACACGGTCATCCCCACTCACGTCCTGTCACTGGACGACGTACAGGAACGCGACCGGCGGCACCATCTGGAAGTCGCCTACCTCGATGACGTCCTCGTGGGCTGCAGCACGGTACGCCCACCGACGGGTGATACGTCGACAGCCACGGTGATCGCCCGTGTGCCGGCAGATCAGCGCGGGCGGGGATTCGGTGAGCAGCTCTACGGGCGCGGGCTGAAACGCGCGCGCGAGCTCGGTGCCGAGGTGATCGAGACCGTCGTCCTGTCCTCCGACGAGGACGGTCTGCGGTTCGCGCAGAAGCACGGCTTCGTCGAGACCGAGCGCTATCTGCTGCCTGGAGAAAGCGTGCCGTGGATCGACCTGCGGCTTTCATGAGCCGGCTCTCGGGTCTTCTCGCCCTCGGGACACGTCATCCGCAGGCGCTCGCCCGGAAGGCGTGGAATCCGGCGAACGCGTCCGGCATCACCGACACGGCCGGCCGCGCCCCGCGTGTCCGGCCGGAGGTCGGGCCCGTCACCGACGACGCCACCTTCAACGGGACGATGGCCGGGCCCGACGGCACTGTTGTGCGCCTGGATCAGAACACGAACGGTCCGGGCGACTGGGTGGAGGTCGCGTTGCAGGTCGCGGTGATGCCGAAGACCACGACCTTGAGGGACGTGGCCACCAGGCTGTCCCCCGAGGCGACGGTCCCCGTGAGCGGCCCCGTCGACACGGGGCTTCCGGCCGGGATGGCGGGGTTCGAGTTACCGGTGAACGTCACCGTCCCCGTCCCCTTGTTGGTGAGCGTGAGTGTCGATTTGACGGAGTTGGCGCCGACGCTGATCGGTGCTGTGATGGCGGACGTCGAGACGTTGATGACCGCGCTCGTTCCGCTCTGGGTGGCGGTGAGGGTCGCACTGCCCGAGCCGTAGGCTCCGCAGTCGAAGGAAATGGTGGCGGTGGTGGGGGTGACCGCCTCGGCCGTGGGCGCGAGCGCGAGTGCGCCCGCGGCGAGGGCGGAACAGATGGCGAGTCGCCGTGTGCCATGCCTCATGGTGATTGCCCTTCATGTGGGGGGACTGCCGGCGCACTGAGCTCGACGTGCGCGCCGGAACACAGCATTTCTCTGACATACCGTCAGGGGTGGCTGCCTCCCCATTGAGGCACGACCCCCTTGAAGCAACAAGGCACATCACCATGATTCTTGACATGCTACGGCCAATTCTGGTCACCTCCCTGTCCGCCCGGCCCCCGGTACCCGAGCCCAGGTTCCCCGGGGCGTTCTATCAGGAGGGCAGCTTCAGGTCCGTGCAGCCATGACGCCGCGCCGCCCGCTCGGCGAAGGCGCGCAGGGCGGTGCGGAGGTAGCCTCGCGACGGGGCCGCGTACTCGGTGTCGTTGGCCGTGAGCAGGGCGCGCGGGCCCGCACCGCATGCGGCGCTCGCCCAGGCGCTGTGGCGGTCCGTTCCCGCGTCGCCGTGGTAGCTGCCCGAGCCATCATCGGCGGTGCGCAGGCGCTGTGCGTACGGGCCGAACGCGGCGCCGAACCAATAGAGTTCCTCGTCCCGCGCCTTGGTCTCACCGAGTACGCAGGTCTCCAGGAGCGCGTTTCCGGGGGCGGTGGTCTCGCGGTGCCGGCCGACGGGCCCGTTCCCCGGGACAGGAATCCCTGCGCAGGTGCCCGTGGCGTTGCCGGGCGTCGGGCTGTCGGCCGGCACGGGGATGGGCGGCACACGGGTGCCGGCCGGGGCGTCGCACGACCATCGGTCGGCGGCCCGTTCGGCGGTTGCCGTGGCCGGCCGGGCGATCTGCCGGGTCTCCGTGCTGTTCTCGTGCGACGCGTCGGCACGCACGGCCACCACGAGAGAGGCGGGCCTGTTGGTGCAGTTGAGCACGACGGCGGTGTCACGGAAATCTGTGTAGCCCTGCCAACCACCACTGACGGCGACCGGCAGGTGATCGGACCCCCCATCGCGCAGCATCGAGAGCGGGTCACCGAAGAGGTTGCGTTCCGGACCGTGCTGTGCGGAATCAGGGCGACCAGCAGTCTCGTGTCCGCCACCCCGCACTCGTCCCAGCGGTCGTCGTCCGTACCTCCCGTGCGGTCCCCCGGTAGCCCGGGGCCGATGGAGTACAGGGTCAGTGCGGCTGACTCGGCGACCGGCAGCAGCCCCTCGCAGTATGCGGCGAGCCGGTCCTCGTACCTCCACCGCTTGACCGGTGCCGCTCATCCGGTACCAGCCGTAGCCCGCTGCGAGCACCAGGACCAGTGGCACCACGGCTTACAGCACGATCCCGCGCATCCCCTTCACAGGGCCTTGCCCTCCCCCGTGTCGATCAGGCACTCCAGCCTGTCATCCGTGGCCCGGGGTCCGACACCCGCCGGTCCCCGCATGAGCAGCGCCACGGGCTTGAAGCAGCCCGGATCACACCGCGCCCGGGGCCGGACCGGTCTCCGACGGCGCCACAGTGCGCAAGCAGACGCGGAAGCCGCTAGGACGGCCACACGATCTGCCCGTTCGCGACCTTCAGTGCCTCCGGGGTCACGTCTTCGTGGAATCTCAAGCAGCCGATCGAAACGGCACCGTCCGCGAGCAGGTGGGCGTCCTGGACCCGCGCGGCCAGCCAGCCGAGCAACTCGCCGACCTGCTCGAACTCGTCCGGGTGGATCTCCTGCCGGGACGTCAGCGACCAGCCCTTCCGCGGCAGGTCCGCACGGCCGGCCAGCGCCGAGCCGAGCACACCGCCCACCCGCCGGGCCGGACCGCTGCCGCCGAGCAGCGGGCGGGGTTCGTCCTCGACCACCGGGTCCCCCGACTCGTCCTCCACCACGACCGGGAACCGGGTCACGATGGACAGGCGCTCCGGATGCGGCCCGATTCCCAGATGCCAGCGCAGTTCGGCCAGCTCCTGCTCGGAGAGCTCGTCCCGTAGATCGACCGATATCGCCAGCTCATATACGTCACTCACCCCACGCACCCTACCGAGGGGGTCCGACATGCCGGTCCGGGTGCGGGACGGCGCGGCGGACCCGCTGCGCTGCGTCCTGCCGGCACGTCGTCACGTTCGCCGGTCACCCCGCTTTCGCTCACCGCTTCACAGCGTTCGGGCGAGCCGGAATCCCAGGTCGTCGATGCGGAAGGTGGGGTGGCTCTTTCGGCGGCACCGTGCCCGGCAGCCTCGGGGGCGGTCGAAACCTCCGCCACCGCGGAACACCCGGTACGGGCCGTAGACCTCGGGGTCGTAGAGGTCCCAGCACCACTCCCACACATTGCCGATCATGTCGTGGAGACCCCATGCGTTGGGCTTCCTGGTCGCGACGTCGTGGACCTCGCCGCCGGAGTTCCCGCGGTGCCAGGCGATCTCGTCCAGGTCCCCGTAGCGGTCCCCGGACGTCCCGGCTCGGCATGCGTACTCCCACTCCGCCTCGGACGGGAGCCGATAGCCGTCGGCCTGCCAGTCGCAGACCACGTCCAGCCCGTCGGGGTCGTCGCCCGTCGCGTAGCAGGGCCGAAGTCCCCTCGCCCGCGACAGCAGGTTGCAGAACCGGACACCCTCGATCCAGGAGATCTCGGTCACCGGTGTACGCGGACCGGCCGAACTCTCGGGTACCTCGCCGCGCACCGCCCGGTACAGCTCGCGAGTCACGGGATACGGCGCCAGCCGGAAGGAGCCGACCTCCACCTTCCATTCCGTCCGCGTGCCCTCGTCGCGCAGGACGATCTCCCCGGCGGGGATGCTTCTCATACTCTCGGCATCCGCCTGGCGCAGTATGGATTCCACGCTCATCGTCACAACTCCTCATGTGCTCCGGCGCATCGAACCGGCGCGCCGGACCGGCAGCGCCGCGGTCGAGTGCTCGCGCTGCCGTCCCCTGATCAAGCGACTGTACAGACAAGCGCGGCCGTGTCCGGATCAGTCGCCGCCGGACTTGGTGGTCCAGAGCGGATCGATGTCTCCGAGCCAGGCGTCCTGCTCGTCCGCCAGCGGCCCTTCCAGAGGAAGCGGAAGAAAGCGGCAGGCGAAGCCGAGGCCGGCATCGTCGCCGTCTCCACGGACCTGGTGCTCCCACGAATCAGGTGTGTCGGCCGGTGCGTGCAGGAAGAAGAAGGTGGTCCTGCGCGGCTGCCCCGTGCCGGGGTGTGGCTTGCCCTCCACGGCGACGCTCCGGACCACCGTAGCCGTCGACAGTCCGGTTTCTTCGACGACTTCGCGCAGAACAGCCTGTTCCGGTGCCTCGTCCGGTCCGACTCCACCGGCGGGCACCTGGGTACCGGCCTCCGGCATGCCCATGTGGTCGAACACCAGCAATTCAGGGACGGAACGATGTCGGATCACGTACGCGGCAACACGGATTCTCGGTCGGGTCATACCCGCATTGTCAGACATGGGCATCGCACGCCGAACCCGACCGGACCGGACCGTGAAGGAAGTGGCGGCCACACTCACAGGAGCGGCTCTCGGAGAGAATGACCGTGTGACGGCGACAGAGAAACTCTTGCAGCATCAGAACACACTGCGCTCCACCGCCGATGCCATCAGCACCGATCTTCAGCTGGACGAACTGCTCACCGCAGTCGGCCGGCCGGTGCGCGTGGGAAGTTACGCCCTCGGGCTGATGGTCCGTCGCGATCTGGACGTAACGGTGATCTGCCCGGAGCTCGGCGCCCAGACCCTGGAAGCCGTTGCCGGAATCGGCGCACGACTGGCGCAGCACAAGCGGGTGCGGCAGGTCCGCTTCCGCGACGACACCGGCGAGTGGAACACCGATCCGGACTACCCCGACGGGCTGTATCTCGGTGTGGACTGTCGCTCGCAGGAAGGTGAGGCATGGAACCTGGACATCTGGTTCGTCGACGAACCCGGCCGACAGCCCGATCTCGCCCACCTCAAGGAACTGCCTGCGCGCCTCACTCCCGGAACCCGTGCGGCAATTCTCAGGATCAAGCAGACCTGGGCGGACCGCGCCGAGTACGGAAAGTCGGTGAAGAGCATCGACATCTACCGGTCGGTCCTGGTCGACCACGTCCGTACGCCTGAGCAGTTCGACGAATGGCGCCTCGAACGGAGTCCTGAGCACGGTCCGGACGCGTAGTCTTCACTGATGACCGACGGCTCCTCGCTACTGAGCGTCCGCTTCGACGATGCCCGGCTTGTCGTGGTCGAAGAGCCCAACGAGGACGGGGTCCACAGCCTCCCCCGCCAGGACCGCGCGCCGGACAGCTCGTGGTGCTCCCTGCCCCTGGCCGACGCGTTGCACGCGCGGATCCGGCCCGTCGGAACCGCGGAGACGGTGCTGCGGAACTGGGTGACGGAAGGCCCTGCGGCGGCAATGGCCTCCTGGGACGACCCGGCAGCCGCTGATCCGGTGCGGATCCGGGCCGGCGCGGTGGTGATTCGTGACGGGCGGATACTGCTCATCGGCTTCGAGGAGGACGGGCAGCCGTACTACGAGATCCCAGGCGGCGGGGTCGAGGACGGCGAGACGCTGCACGCCGCGGTGATTCGTGAACTACGGGAGGAGACCGGCCTGAGCGGCGAGGTGGACGTGGAAGTGGCCCGCGTCTGGAAGGAGGGCCGCCGTGAGCACTACTTCCTCGTGCATGCCGAAGGTGCGATCGGTGCCCGTGCGGAGCTCGACAATCACGGTGGGACGCCCACATGGATTCCGGTCGACCGGCTGCCCACCACACCGGTGTGGCCGCGGCGGCTGGCCTGGCGCATCGCTCACTGGCACACGACAGGCCGGCCGGCCCGGCCGGCCGAACTCGCCGACAGCATCAGCGACCTGCAGGCCCCCTGCACCTGGTGAGACGCGTGGCGTCCGCGTCCCGCGAGAAAGGCCTGCCGCGCCCCGGGCGATGAAGCTCGGGCGCGGCAGGCCCCTTACGCGCAGCGGGCATCGGGCGGACGAGGTCCGGCCCGGCCCCGTGTACCGTCAGGCCGTGTGCAGGGTCAGCCCGTAACGGTTCAGGATCTCGTTGATCGGCTGGTGCCAGGTCTCCCCGCCGCTGGTGCAGTTGCCCCAGCCTCCCGAGGTGACGCCCTGGGCCTGGTCCCCGCTGATGAAGGAACCTCCCGAGTCCCCGGGCTCGGCGCAGACGCTCGTCTTGGTCATCTGATAGACCGCGCCCTGGCTGTAGTTCACGGTCTCGTTGGTGGCCAGCACATTGCCGCAGTGCCAGTGGCTGGTGGAGCCGGAGCGGCAGATCGAGGCGCCGATGGGAGCCACCGCGGAGCCTCGGACCAGCTGGTCGGAGACGGTACCCCAGCCGAGTACCACGGGGACGGTCCACCAGCCGTTGCCCACGCTGACCCAGGCGTAGTCGTCACCGGGGAAGGACGACCCCTGGAAGTTGCCGATGGCAGAACGGTCCCATCCGCTGACCGCCGCGCCGGCCTGTCCGCAATGCCCTGCCGTGACGAAGCCGCCGTACACGGAGAAGCCGATCGAGCATCGGACGTTGCCCGTGTAGTAGGGATCGCCGCCAACGGTTCCGGCAGCGAAGGTCCTGGGCGCCTCGGGTGTCCGGTTCACCAGTACGGGGCCGGCCTTGCGGGCCCGTTCGACGAACTTCTGGACATCGTTGTCACCCTTTGCCGAGGCGACCACATCGACAACGACCCGGTTGGCCTTCGGGTCGACGTGCCAGCCGCTGACGCCCTCCGGCGCGGCCATCCTGTCGATCCGCGTCTTGGCTGCGTCGAGCTGCCGCGCGCTGTGCCGTACCAGCTGGACGGATGCGCCGGACGCTCGTACGACGTCCGACTTCCGCTTGTCGGTGAGGGCCACGGTGAGCCTGCCCGTGGCCGGGTCGAACCAGGAGCCGGCATAGGAGGATCCGGCGGCCCGTCGCGCTGTGCCCTGCACGGCTGTTGCCGTCTTCTCGGCGGCCAGCCGGGCCCTGGCCTCACTCTCCGTCAGGCCGAGGTCCCTCTGCATGGCTGAGAGCAGCCCTGCGGACGCCGGTGCTTCGTCGGTCGCGGAACGGGGCGTCGCGGAAGCCGGGTCCACCGCGGCGGCGGAAGCCGGCCCCGAGGCGAGGCCCACGGTCGCCCAGGCTCCGACAACCAGTGCGGCAGCCAGACTCGTACGCAGCGCGTTCATAGATCTCAAGGCAATGGCCCTTCTGTTGTTCCGGCATCGTGGGGGAGGAACAGCAGGCGTCCGAGAGCTCTCACCTGAGAGCGCTCTCAGAGTGTGCCGCAACGGACTGTAACGCAGCTGGACTATCAGGTCCATGCCAATGACCGTTTCCGGCACCCCTGTTGACGGACGCATCCTCTCCGCGATGTCCTCGCACCCTGACCCGCGGCGCTCCACGCAGTGCGTACGCCTATGCTCGCGTCAGACGATCGCGCGCACCCGAAGCGTCAGCCACCCCTTCCACCCGGGTCTCGCGCACAACAGCTCACCCGCCCGCAGGAGTTCCACCATGACATCTTCCGCCGACGGATCGAGCGCCTGGACCAGGTTCTACCAGGGCTCCCCACGCGTTCCTCATGCTCCCCTCGACGAGGAGACACGGCTCAGTGCGGAGCTTCCGGGCACGTTGCTGCCCGCACCGGAGGGGATGAATCACCCGCTCGTCTTCGAACCCGCACTGAAGCAGTTCGCCAATGCCTACCGTGCGGGAGAGCCTGAATTCGGCGATGGCGAGGAGGAGATGGGGCAGGCCTGGCACCGGGCACGGCGTACCGTACTGGACACGGTGCTCGCCTCCATCGCGGAAGGCCCGTGGGGTGCTCATCTGGTGCTGCGCGGCAGCGTGTTGATGGCCACGTGGTTCGGGGAGGCCGCCCGCGACCCGGGTGATCTGGACTTTCTCTTCGTGCCCCGGGACTGGGCCATGAACGACCCCCGGGCCTCGGGGCTCTTCGACACGATCGCCCGGAACGCGGCTGCGGCCGCCGCGCACGGCCCTGTCCGGATCGACGCGGCGGGCATGGTGACGGAGGACATCTGGACGTACGACCGGGTTCCCGGGCGGCGCGTGCTGCTGCCGTGGGCGGCGGACGATGTGCCCGGTGGCACCGTGCAGATCGACGTGGTGTTCAACGAGTCCCTGCCCTCCCCCGCCGTGCTCACCGAACTCCGGCCGCTGGGAGACGGGCCGGGCTGCCGCGTGCAGGCGGTGTCCCCCGAGCTGTCGCTGGCCTGGAAGTTGCTGTGGCTGGTCACCGACTCGTACCCGCAGGGCAAGGACCTTTATGACGCCGTGCTGCTCGCGGAACGCAAGCCGCCGAGTTACGAACTGGTGCGGGAGGCCTTTGTGCTCGGCGGCACCGAAGGCCTTCGGCCCGCCGGTGGCTGGTGGCTCGACGAGTTGGGGGTGCAGACCGGATGGGAGCACTTCACCGCCGAACACCCATGGGCCGCGGAGAGTGCGGCAAGCTACTGCGAACGGCTCGCGCGGGCACTGGCACCCCTGATGGAGGCTGCGGAACGTACGGACGGGGCGGCCGAGGCTGAAGAGGCGGAGACGGAGGTGTCGGGCCGGTACCGGCAGTGGGCCCGATGGCTGCAACCGCTGGTCGATTCCACGCGTACATCTGCTGCGGGCAACCCTGCCGCGTCGCTCGCGCAACTGGACGAGGGCGGGTGGAACGGCCTCGTGGCAGCCGTCGTGGTCGTACGGGAGGTTGTCGGGCGCAGCCGGCTCGGTCTGACGGACGCGCTGGCCGTCGTCCTTTCCCATGAGGGAAGCTGGCGGTACTGGCGGAACCATCCCGACGCGTGCGCCCGGGCCCTCGACGAACTGCGCTGATCGTCTCCCCCGGGATCCGGCCCGGTTCAGCCGGCCCGGCCGATCGCGCTGCGCAGCATGGCGACTGTCGTTGCTGCGGCCGCTCGCTCCGCGTCGTCGTCCGTCGCACGCACTCGTTCCTCCAGGAGGACCACGGCCGCCTGGAGGACGCCCACACGCACCGGAACGCTCTGCATCGCCGTGAGAACGGCAGCCGCCTGTTCGGCCGCGGTGGCCGTTGCGGCCTGCGGAATGAGGGTGGTGATTCCGCGCCCGAGCGCGCGGTCGCGAGGCGGCTGAGCCGCGGCTGTGGTCACGCGAGAAGTGTGCCGCACCCGGCCGGGGGAATCGGTCAGCGACCTGCCTCCGCCCTTTCGGCGCCATCGTGGACATGAGCGTGGACCCGTCGCAACAATGCGGCCAACTGGGCTTGTTCGGAACCGGTCAGCGGCTCGAGCAGTGCCTCCTGGACAGTCAGCGCCTCGGCCTGGAGTTCCTTGAGCGCCACCCATCCATCGGGGGTGGCCGTGACGGTCACCCGGCGGCGGTCGCCGGTGTCCCGGGCACGGTCGACGAGGCCGGCCACCGCGAGATCGTCCACGATCTTGACGATGTCGCTCCGGTCGATCCCCAGTCGCGATGCCAGTTCCCGCTGCACATGAGGGCCGAAGTCGACGAGCGCCGACAGCACGGCCATGTGCCAGAGCCGCATGTCCCGGTCGGCCAGCCGTGCCGCCAGCCGGCTGCGCGCCGCCTTGCCGGTCTTGGACAGCAGATATGTCGTGAGTCCCAGGAGGCTGGGCGGGGTCTCGCTCATCGGCAGTATTGTAGGCGCGCACCCATCATGGGTTGGCACCTACTGACCGGGGCACGGCGCCCCGGCCATCGCCTGCCGTCCCCGCCGTTCCTGCGCGGCACCTACCCCTGGGCCCAGTCGCGCATGGCGGCGCGCGACGAGAAGGCGGCGACATCCTTGTCGAACGGCTGGTCGGTGTACTGATGGATACGCCAGGACGCCTTGATCCTGGGCTTTCCCGCAGTGACGTAGTCGGCGATCCACAGGCCGTCCCCCGCATACGAGGTGGTGTCGTGGTTCAGCCAGAAGTAGCGGTTGCAGTAGAGCAAGACCCTGTGGTGCGGCCGCAGGCGCTTGACCTCGCGGATGAAGCGGTCCTTCTCCGCATTGCTGGCCCTCGTGCCCTCGCCGTTCTGTTCCCAGTCCACGGCAAGCAGATCACCGGTCTTCTCCGGGGCCTTGCTCACGAAGTACTCGGCCTGGGCCGTGATGTTCCCCGGCCAGAGAAAGTGATAGAAGCCGACCACGCACTCGGCGTCCCTCGCGCGTTTCACCTGTGACGCGATATGCGGATTGACGTAGGAACGCCCTTCGGTGGCCTTGATGAAGACGAAGTCCAGTCCGTCCGTGTCGAAGGACGACTGATGGGAGCTGACATCGACGCCATGCAGCATGGGCACCGCCTTCACGTGGGCTCGGTGATTCCGTTCTCTTCGTGTACGTGCCCCCAGGCACTCGCCCCCATCCTTCGGGTGAACGTACGAAACGATTTTCCATCGCCAGGAATAGCTATCGGCAATGGGTAGTTGGTGAAGCCGCGAGACCACATCACCCAGCGCGGACGCCACCGGAAGGTCGGACCCATGAAGATCGGCATCATCGGAGCGGGCAACATCGGCGGAAACCTCACCCGGCGCCTCACCGCGCTGGGCCACAATGTGTCCATCGCCAATTCGCGCGGCCCGGAGACGCTCTCCGCGCTTGTCGAGGAGACCGGAGCCACGGCGGTCACCGCCGCGGAGGCGGCCCGGGGAGCTCGGGTCGTTGTCGTCACCGTTCCCCTCAAGGCCGTCCCCGATCTGCCCGCCGGCCTGATCGACGGTGCCGCGGAAGGGGTCGCGGTCATCGACACGGGCAATTACTACCCGCAACAGCGCGACGGTCGCATTGCAACGATCGAGGAGGGCACGCCCGAGAGCCGGTGGACCGAGGAACAGATCGGTCATCCGGTGATCAAGGCGTTCAATGGGACGTACGCACAGGACATCCTTTCCAACGGTCTGCCCGGGGGCAGCCCCGGCCGTCAGGCGCTGCCGGTGGCCGGCGACGACGCGGCGGCCAAGCAGATCGTGCGCGACCTCATCGACGAGCTGGGTTTCGACACCGTGGACGCGGGGGGCCTCGACGAATCGTGGCGTCAGCAGCCCGGCACGCCTGTCTACGGTCATCAGGGTGACGCGGAAGCAATCGTCAAGGCGCTCGCCGAAGCATCCCCGGAGCGTACGGCCGAGTGGCGGGCCTGACGGTCCCGAAGCCGAGGCCCTCGGGCGCGCTCCGGCGCGCACCGAGGGCCAGGTCGGCCACCCGGCCCCGGCGCATTCACCGCACCATCCGGAACATGCGCCGGGTCGTCCCGCCCGACGGGGCACGCTGCCTCAGCGATTCCGTGCGGGGCGACCTCGGCCGCGAGCGCCCCGGACAACCCTTCGAAGGCGAATTCGGTCGCCGAGCAGGCGCCGACTCCTTGACGACAGCATCGATGCGCCCGAGCCGGGCGCCGTGCCGGCGACGACCGCGGCGATGCGTTCATGTCGGTGACGTCCAACCGGGCGGCGCCTGCCCGGGCGGGCGGCCTCGTGCGGAGGTTCGCCTACGCCGTGCGCGAACCGGTTGCCGAGCTCGGGCCCGGCAACCGGACCGGGTGCTACCGGGCGTCGTCCGGAAGGGCCGGAAGGCTGTCCATGAACGAACTGACG
Organism: Streptomyces sp. NPDC048295; assembly: GCF_040652135.1. NCBI lineage: Bacteria > Bacillati > Actinomycetota > Actinomycetes > Kitasatosporales > Streptomycetaceae > Streptomyces > Streptomyces sp. NPDC048295. The sequence continues at coordinate 86,494 of NZ_JBEZLL010000014.1, read as the reverse complement.
GAGAAGACCGCGCGTCCGGGGCCGGGCGGACCGTATCCGGGGGGCGAGCTGAGACCGTACTCCTCCATGGTCGCGCGATAGGCGTCCAGCAGACGGATGTGGTATTCCAGCGGCGCTCCGTCCGGGTTGGTCTTCCCGAGCGGAGTGGTGGGCTCCGGGCACCAGGTGGTGAACCTCGGGGTGATGCCGTGCGACATGAAGAACCGCAGGCCCTCGGTGGTCGATGCGATGGCCTCGTCCACCGTGGTGAAGCCGAAGGGCTCGGCCATCTCCACGCCCGCCACGAAGTTGGGGATGACGTTGCGGGCGCCGAAGACCTCGGCGGAGTCCAGGATGCGGCGGTGCCACTCGTCACGGCCCACGTAGCGTTCCTTGCCGGGGCAGTAGAGCTCGAACAGCCGGCGGTCCCACACCTCGTAGTTGGGGTGGTAGATCTGCACGCCGTAGTCGTGGAACCGCTGGACGTCGGCCTTGGGCAGGGCCTGGGCAACGACCTTGCCGATCCAGCGGCCGGGGAATCGCTCCTCGATGGCCTTGGCGTACTGCCCGTAGAAATCGGCTTCGTCGCGGCCGCCGATGTGGGAGGTGATGGCCCCGCCGGTGAGGGTGTAGGCGGTGGATGTCTTCGCCGTGTCGTACTTGTCGATGATGGCGAGCGCTTCCAGGACCTCCTCGACCGGCTTCACCCCGGTGTACGGACGTCCCGCGGCCTTGTGCTGGCGCCAGTTGTGGTTGATGTCGCAGTACTGGCACTCCTCCTTGGCACCGAAGTACTGGCAGACCCGGAAGACGGTCAGGTAGACGAGGTATCCCCATTGGATGGTGGGGGCCACCTCCATCACGGACTTGCCGTTCTCCAGTGTGTGCCGGTAGTAGTCCGGCATCGGCGGCAGACCCACGTCGGAGATCCGCCGGCCGTCGAGATACAGCCCGAGCACTCCTTCGTCGTCGGCCGCGACACGGTACGGGGACGCGGGGTTGACCCGGACGGACACGACGGTTCTGCGCAGGTCGTACGGACCGCCGGTGAGCACGATCTCCTCCGGCGGGCGGCGGAGTGCGGCCGCGCCCAGCTCGGGGAGGGTGCCGTGGTCGAAGGAGAAGATGAAGTAGGACTTCGGCTTGACGTCACCGCCCTCGTTGTCACTGAGGGCGGACTCGTCGAACGCCACGCCGCCGCGCAGCAGGTCCTCCTTGATGACGGCTTCCCGCGGCACGTGCGGGAACCGCTCCATGAGGCGCTCGACCAGACGGGTTCGGTTCCCGTCCGTGCGGCTCGGTTCGGTGCGGCTGCGGTCGGTACTGCTCGGCATGTGCGCGACTCCTCGGTCCGGTCGTCTGCGGCGTTCCGGGTACGCCGCACTGTGCAACGAGCCGGACACGTCGACAGTGCCCGGCCCCACCGGCCGATCCGCCCCGCTGCGGCGTGAACGTTCGGCGGTGGCCGTCCCCGGGGCCTGAGTTCACCGGTCCCAGTGTGCGGGGCGGCCGAGTGACGGCGGGAGCTTCGTCGCCGCGTCGCCGCGGGCCGCGTTGAGCTGGGCCTGAGTGAGGAAGAGGCTACTGGTGAGGTCGGCGCCGGACAGGTTCGCGTCCCTGAAGTCGGCACCGATCAGGTCGGCCAGACGCAGATCGGCACCGGTGAGGTCCGCTGCGATCAGATAGGAGCCGCGCAGGTCGGCGCCCCGCAGATCGGCGCCCTTGAGCCTGGCTCCGATGAGGTCGGCGCCGCGATGGTCACGCTTCTTCCTTCGCGGCGCCGTCGCTCGTACGAGTTCGCTGGTACGGAGCAGCAGTTCGGCCACGACATCGCGGTGTCCGGCCACATCCAGGTCCGAGAACGCGTCGGCCGGCAGGTGGGTGAGGCGTTCCGTCTCATCGAGGGTGCGCCCTATCTCGGCCCGCAGGGGCCTCGCCGGTTCCAGGGACAGCGCCTCGGCGAGGTACCAGAGAAGTTCGTGGAGCTGCCGCATGACCGGGAACACCTGGAACATCTGCCCGGCGATCTGCGGGGCTCGGCGCCAGTCCTGTCCGTCGAAGGTCTCGCCGGAGACCTTCTGGCCCGCCCCGAAACAGTCGTACACGGTGCAACCCGGAAAGCCCCGTGTCCGGAGTTCGGTGTGGATGCCGCAGCGGAAGTCCTCCTGGAGGTTCCGGCAGGGTTTCCCGGCATCCTTGTCGATCGCGAAGTCCGCGGACCGCGTCAGGGTGAGCGCCACACAGCACAGCCCGAAACAGTTCGCGCAGTCGGCACGCAGCGCGGCACGGCCGCCGCGGTCGATGGCGGGGCCTGGGACATCGTCGGACACGGTGCGTGGGTCCTCCGGGTAAGGAACTGTCGGACGGTCGACCCTATCGGCATCCCATCACCCGTTCGCATCAATTTCATGATCAACGGATTCCGGGGCTCCCGGGTGGGTCCGAGCGGTGCGCGCGATAATGGTGGGTAGTACATCTTTATAGGAGGTGGCCACGGACGTGGCGAACGCACCAGTGGACGGCATCCCTGCCCGGCGGGTACTCACCGATCCGGCCGGTCTTGCCCGGTATCAGCACGACGAGGCCGAGTGGGCTCCGTACGGAACACCCCTGGCCGTGGTACGTCCGCAGACCGCCGAAGAGGTGCGGGATGTGGTCCGGCACTGTCTGGCCCACCGCATCCCGTTGGTGCCGCGTGGTGCGGGCACTGGCCTGTCAGGTGGTGCGAACGCCGTGGACGGGGCGATCATCCTGTCCTTCGAGGACATGAACCGCATCGTCCGCATCGACCCGGCGGAGCGGCTGGCCGTCGTCCAGCCGGGAGTGGTCAACGACGATCTGCGGGCGGCCAGCGCGGAACACGGGCTCTGGTACCCACCGGATCCGGCGAGTTCGCCCTGGTCGACGATCGGCGGGAACGTCGCGACCAATGCCGGGGGCATGTGCTGCGTCAAGTACGGCGTGACGCGCGACTACGTCCTCGGTCTCGAAGTCGTCAACGGGCTCGGTGAGGTCGTCTCGCTCGGCCGGCGAACCGCGAAGGGCGTTGCGGGGTACGACCTCGCCGGGCTGATGGTCGGGTCCGAGGGCACCCTCGGTGTGATCACGGAGATCACGGTGCGGCTGCGTCCGGCGCGGCCGCAGGAGCGGACGGTGGCCGGGTACTTCTCCTCGGTGGTCGCCGCGGGCGAGGCGGTGAGCGCCGTGACCGCTTCGGGCGTGATCCCCTCGGCGCTCGAACTGGTCGACCGTCACTGTCTGGCCGCGGTCGACGCCTGGAAGAAGATGGGCCTCTCCGCCGACGCGGACGTGGTGCTGCTCGGCCGGGTCGACACGCCGGGCGCGGAGGGCGACGCGGAGGCCGAGCTCGTCCGGGAGTGCTTCGAGCGGGCGGGGGCGACCTGGGCCGCGGTCTCCACGGACCAGCAGGAAGCCGATGCGCTGTTCCAGGCGCGCCGGCTGGCCTATCCGGCGCTGGAGCGGCTCGGTCCGGTCCTGACCGAGGACGTGTGTGTGCCGAGGACGTCGGTGCCCGAGATGCTGGCGCGGATCGAGAAGACGGCGGCCCGGCACGACATCCTGGTGGCCAACATCGCCCATGCCGGAGACGGGAATCTGCACCCGCTCATCATCACCGCCCCCGGCGACGAAGCGGCGCGGGCCCGCGCGCAGTCGGCCTTCGAGGACATCCTCGACGATGCGATCTCCCTCGGTGGCACGGTGACGGGCGAGCACGGTGTGGGGCTGCTGAAGATGCGCGGGATGAACAAGGAACTGGGGTCCGCGGTGCTGGGCATGCATCACGCGGTGAAGGCGGCGCTGGATCCGCACGGCATCCTCAACCCGGGCAAGGTGCTCGGCGGGGGCATGTCGACGCTCACCGGTGAAGGGGATGCTCCGCCGGCGTGAGCGAGGGGATCGTGGCGCGGCGGCACCGGGCACGCCAGGCGGCCGGTGCCCCGCGTCCGCGTCCCTGTCAGTGGCGCGGCGCACACTGGCAGGAGTACGGCACGGGCGAAGGGGGACGCTGATGGAAACCGGGCACGGGACAGGGTTCGAACCGGCCACCGGGGACGGCCCGCAGGCGCCGGGGCGCGACGGAAAGCGCTGCGCTTCCGTACGGACGGCGTTCGAAGGAATGCTGCAGATCCGCCGGCTGACGAACACCGGGTGTGCCGACCCGCAGGCCGTACCCGCGCAGTGGGAGACGCATCGTCCGGTGCGGGCGGTCGCCATCGCCCTGGAGGCCTCGGGCCTGGCCGCCTCGGCCGTTGACGGGTCGGGCGTGCGCACGGCGAGCGGGTACCGCTTGCAGCAGGGCGAGGCACCCGGTGGCGTGCGTGTCGAGTGGCTCGGCCCGCCCGGCAGCGGCGCCGCCCATGCGGAGGAGGCCGAGCTGGCCCGGTGTGCGGCCGTGCTGCGGGAGTTGGGCTGGACGGTGCTGTTGTACCGCGGGGCGCGCCGTCGAAGATTCCTGGAGGTCGAGCCACCGGCCGGTGCACGAGGGCCGGACGACGGGTAGCGGGCGTCCCTCGCGCCGTCGCCCGCGGGCGTTGTCAGACCCATGGGGGATGCTGGTGGGCACGACACCTCTGACCGGGAGATGCTGAGATGCGCAATGCCGAACTCGCCGCGGCCCAGGCATATGTCCGACTGCTGGAGGCCACTCGCGCCGCGCTCGCGGACCCGGACGACGGCCCCTTGTACGTGCCGTTGCTGGCCTCGCCGATCGCCGAAGCCGATGGCGCGCTCCGGCGCGCCGGCCTCTGCGGCAATGAGTCCCGGTTCTTCGATCTGGTGAGATCGCTGCAGCCGAGCATGTCCGGCAGCGGGCACTGAGCGAACCCGCCGAACAGCATGGCGGTGCTCCGTGCTCTGCCGTCAGCAGGCGTACGCCGTCGCACGATGAGTTGATTCAAGAAGCCGGGACACCTGACCGGCTCCTTGACTCGAAGCGTGCGGCGAACCTAGCGTACGGTCCGGGTGAAACGATTCATATGCACATCCGAACGTTCTCAGGTTGCTGGACGACTCCGCTTACGAGGTGTTCATGTCTGATGTGTCGGCCGTCAAGGCAGCTCTGAAGTCCCAGGTCATCGAGACGCCGTCGTGGGGGTACGGGAATTCCGGAACGCGATTCAAGGTGTTCGCGCAGCCGGGTGTGCCGCGCGACCCGTTCGAGAAGCTGGAGGACGCGGCCCAGGTGCACGCGTTCACGGGCGTGGCGCCGAAGGTGTCGTTGCACATTCCGTGGGACAAGGTCGAGGACTACACCGCGCTGACCCGGCACGCCGAGGATCTCGGGCTGCGGATCGGGGCGATCAACTCCAACGTCTTCCAGGACGACGACTACAAGCTCGGTTCGGTCACCCATCCCGATCCGAAGGTGCGCCGCAAGGCCACCGACCACCTGCTGGAGTGCGTCGACATCATGGACGAGACCGGGTCCCCCGATCTCAAGCTCTGGTTCTCCGACGGCACGAACTACCCCGGGCAGGACGACATCACGGCCCGCCAGGACCGGCTGGCCGAGGCGCTGGCCGAGGTGTACGAACGGCTGGGTGACGAGCAGCGGATGCTGCTGGAGTACAAACTCTTCGAGCCCGCGTTCTACACGACCGATGTGCCCGACTGGGGCACAGCGTACGCCCACTGTCTGAGTCTCGGCCCGCAGGCCCAGGTGGTCGTGGACACCGGGCACCACGCGCCGGGCACCAACATCGAGTTCATCGTCGCCTCGCTGCTGCGGGCGAACAAGCTCGGCGCGTTCGACTTCAACTCCCGGTTCTACGCGGACGACGATCTGATGGCCGGAGCGGCCGACCCGTTCCAGCTGTTCCGGATCATGCACGAGGTGGCCAGGAACGGCGGCCTGAAGCCCGAGACGAACGTCAACTTCATGCTCGACCAGTGCCACAACATCGAGGCGAAGATCCCCGCCGTGATCCGGTCGGTCGCCAATGTCCAGGAAGCGACCGCCAAGGCGCTGCTGGTCGACATGGCGGCACTGGGTGCCGCCCAGCGGTCCGGCGATGTGCTGGCCGCGAACGGCGCCCTGATGGATGCGTACAACACCGATGTACGTCCGCTGCTGGCCGAGGTCCGTGAGGAACTCGGTCTGGCCAGGGACCCGTTCGCCGCGTATCTGGCCTCGGGCAACCAGGAGCGGATCGCCGCCGCCCGGGTCGGTGGCGAGCAGGCCGGCTGGGGTGCCTGAGCCCGCCTTCTCCCCCGTACGAACACCGGCCGGTCCGACGGACCCCCGACCACGAAGGAATCCCATGGCCTCCGCGACGCACCCCGAAGTCGCCGCACTCCTGGAACGCGCCCACCGGATCGGCTCCGACGCCCGGAACACCAACTACGCCGGTGGCAACACATCGGTCAAGGCCACCGGCACCGACCCGGTCACCGGGGGCGGCACCGAACTGCTGTGGGTCAAGGGTTCCGGTGGTGACCTCGGCACGCTGGCCGAGGCCGGTCTCGCCGTGCTGCGGCTGGACCGGGTGCGTGCTCTCAAGGACGTGTACCCGGGGGTGGAGCGCGAGGACGAGATGGTGCCGGCGTTCGACTACTGCCTGCACGGCAAGGGCGGTGCCGCACCGTCCATCGACACGGCGATGCACGCCCTGGTCGAGGCCGCTCACGTCGACCACCTGCACCCGGACTCGGGGATCGCGCTGGCGTGCGCCGCCGACGGCGAGAAGCTGACCGCGGAGTGTTTCGGCGACAAGGTGGCCTGGGTGGGCTGGCGCAGACCGGGATTCCAGCTCGGTCTGGACATCGCGGCGGTCAAGGAGGCCAACCCGCAGGCCGTCGGCGTGATCCTCGGCGGGCACGGCATCACGGCCTGGGGCGAGACCTCGGAGGAGTGCGAGCACAACGCGCTCTGGATGATCCGCACCGCCGAGACCTTCCTCCAGGAACGAGGCAGGGCCGAACCCTTCGGCCCCGCATGGGCGGGCCGCGAGCCGCTTCCCGAGGAGCGGCGCCGGGAGCGTGCGGCCGCGCTCGCCCCGCTGATCCGCGGCCTGGCCTCCACCGACCGCCCTCAGGTGGGCCATTTCACCGACACGAAGCCGGTGCTGGACTTCCTGGCCCGCACCGGACACCCCCGGCTCGCCGCGCTGGGCACCTCGTGCCCGGACCACTTCCTTCGTACGAAGGTCAGCCCGCTGGTGCTCGACCTGCCCGCCGACACCCCGTTGGGCGAGGCTTCGGCGCGGCTGAAGGAGTTGCACGGGGAGTACCGGGAGGCGTATCGCGGGTACTACGAGCGTCATGCCTCCCCCGACTCCCCCGCGATGCGTGGCGCGGACCCGGCGATCGTGCTGGTGCCCGGGGTCGGCATGTTCTCCTTCGGCAAGGACAAGCAGACGGCCCGGGTCGCCGGGGAGTTCTACCTCAACGCCATCAACGTAATGCGCGGTGCCGAGGCCGTCTCCTCGTACGCGCCGATCGAGGAGTCCGAGAAGTTCCGGATCGAGTACTGGGAGCTGGAGGAGGCCAAGCTGCGCCGGATGCCGAAGGCGAAACCGCTGGCCACCCGGGTGGCGCTGGTCACCGGCGCGGGGTCCGGCATCGGCAGGGCCGTCGCGCACCGGCTGGTCGCGGAGGGGGCGTGTGTCGTCGTCGCGGACATCGACGCGGAGAACGCCGCCTCGGTGGCCCGGGAGCTCGGCGGCTCCGACAAGGCGGTGGCCGTGACGGCCGATGTGACCAGTGAGGAGCAGATCGTCGAGGCGTTCAGGGCCGGCGCGCTGGCGTTCGGCGGCGTGGACCTGGTCGTGAACAACGCCGGGATCTCCATCTCGAAGCCGCTGCTGGAGACGACGGCCCGGGACTGGGATCTTCAGCACGACATCATGGCGCGCGGCTCGTTCCTGGTCTCGCGCGAGGCCGCCCGGATGATGCGGACGCAGAACCTCGGTGGCGACATCGTCTACATCACCTCGAAGAACTCGGTGTTCGCGGGTCCGAACAACATCGCCTACTCGGCCGCCAAGGCCGATCAGGCCCACCAGGTGCGGCTGCTGGCCGCGGAACTGGGCGAGCACGGGATCCGGGTCAACGGCATCAACCCCGATGGTGTGGTGCGCGGTTCGGGCATCTTCGCGGGTGGCTGGGGCGCCCAGCGCGCGGCGATGTACGGCATCGAGGAGGAGAAGCTCGGCGAGTTCTACGCGCAGCGGACGCTGCTCAAGCGCGAGGTGCTCCCGGAGCACGTGGCCAATGCCGTGTTCGCGCTGACCGGCGGGGACCTCACTCATACGACCGGACTCCATGTTCCTGTCGACGCCGGTGTGGCCGCGGCCTTCCTCCGATGACCGGATGAGATCTCGATGTCTGTGACCTCGCACAGCGAAGCGGCCTTCGCCGCCGTGGACCTCGGTGCCACCAGCGGCCGGGTGATCACCGGCCTGGCCGGGCCCGGGAGGCTCGAACTGGCCGAGGCACACCGATTCGCCAATACGCCGGTCCGGTTGCCGGACGGACTGCGGTGGGATGTGCTCGCGCTGTACCAGGGGACGCTGGAGGGTCTGCGGAGCGCTGCACGAGGCGGTCCGATCACGTCGATCGGGATCGACACCTGGGCAGTCGACTACGGCCTTCTCGATGCGGACGGGGCACTGCTCGGGCTGCCGTTCCACTACCGGGACAGCCGGAACGGCAGGGCGGCCGAGCAGGTGCTGGCCGTATGCGGAGCGCAAGAGCTGTATGCCGTGAGCGGTTTGCAGCATCTGCCGTTCAATACCGTGTTCCAGCTTGCCGCGCATCGGGCCGGTGCTCAGTGGGGTGCGGCACGGACGTTGCTGCTGATTCCCGATCTGCTGACGTACTGGCTGACCGGCATGGTGGGTGCGGAGATCACCAATGCCTCGACGACCGGTCTGTTCGACGCGTCGGCCGGCGACTGGTCCGATGCACTGATCGGCCGGCTGGGTCTGGACCGTTCCCTGTTCCCTCCGTTGCGTGAACCGGGTGATCCGGCGGGTACCCTGCTGTCGCACGTCGGCGAGTTCACAGGGCTGCCGACCGGAACGCCGGTGACGGCCGTCGCCTCGCACGACACGGCGTCGGCGGTCGCGGCGGTGCCCGCGACCGGGCCCGGGTTCGCCTATGTGTCCTGCGGTACGTGGTCGTTGGCGGGGCTCGAACTGCCGGCTCCGGTACTGACGCAGGAGTCGCGCGCGGCGAATTTCACCAATGAGCGCGGGGTGGACGGCACTGTCCGCTATCTCCGCAACATCATGGGGATGTGGCTGCTGGAGGAGTGCCGGCGGACCTGGGACCGGCGGGGCGAGGATCCGGGCCTGGCCGCACTGCTCGCGGAGGCGGCCCGGGCCCGGCCGTTCGCGGCGGTGATCGATCCCGACGATCGGGCGTTCCTCGCACCGGGTGACATGCCGTCGCGGATCGACGCCCATCTCGTGAAGACCGGGCAGGTGGCGCCGGACGGTCCCGGCGGTTATGTGCGATGTGTGCTGGAGAGCCTGGCGCTGGCCCATCGCAGGACGCTGCGGGAGGCGGCCGTTCTCGCGGGGCGGGAGTTGACCCGGATCCATCTCGTCGGCGGTGGTTCACGCAATGAGCTCCTCTGCCAGTGGACCTCGGATGCCACGGGGCTTCCCGTCACGGCCGGCCCGGCCGAGGCGACCGCGCTCGGCAACATCCTGGTGCAGGCGCGTGCCCGAGGTCTGGTGGGCGACCTCATGGACATGCGACAACTGGTGGCACGGACACAGGAATTGCGCCACTACACCCCGCAGGGGGACCAGCGGGCCTGGGACCGGGCCGCCGCACGGCTGGATCAGGCCTGAGTCCGTCCGGCCCTCGACGGAACCGAAGGAAGGAAACACATGACTGACGTCTCGCCCGCCTCGCTCGACGGTGTGCTCACCCGCGCCGTGCGCCGTCGTACCCGTGTCGGTCTGGTCTCCGGCGGACTCGGGGCGTACTGGCCGCAGTTCCCCGGCCTGCTCGACCAGCTGCGCGAGTCGGCCCGTTTTGTGACCGGGCGGTTCGAGGAGCTGGGATGCGAGGTCGTCGATGCCGGTTTCATCTCCGATCCGCACGAGGCGGCGACGGCCGCGGAACGGCTGCGGGCATCCGACTGCGACATCGTCGTGACGTTTCTGACGACATACCTCACGGCCTCGATGGTCCTGCCGATCGCCCAGCGTGCGCATGCTCCGGTGCTGGCCATCGACCTCCAGCCGACCGAGGCGATGGACCATCCGGACACCGACACGGGCAAGTGGCTGGCGTACTGCGGTCAGTGCCCGCTCCCCGAGATCGCCAATGTGTTCCGCCGCGGCGGCATCCCCTTCCGCTCCGTGTCGGGCCATCTGCGTGACGAGAACGCCTGGCAGCGGATCGGCCGCTGGATCCGTGCCGCTCGGGTGCGCGGCGCGATGCGCCACGGCAGGCACGGTCTCATGGGCCACCTCTACCCCGGCATGCTCGACGTCTCCACCGACATGACGCTGGTCTCCACCCAGTTCGGCGGGCATGTCGAAGTCCTGGAATTCGACGACCTGCGGGTCCGGGTCGCCGCCGTGACGGACGAGGCGGCCGCCGAACGCGTCGCGCTCGCGCGTACCGTCTTCACCCTCGACGACTCCGTCGACGAGGACGACCTCGTCTGGGCGGCCCGGGTTTCGGTGGGCCTGGACCGGCTCGTCGAGGACTTCGGGCTCGACAGCCTCGCCTACTACCACCGCGGTCTGGAGGGCGAGATCCACGAGCGGCTCGGCGCCGGCATGATCCTCGGTGCGTCGCTGCTGACCGCGCGCGGCATTCCGATGGCCGGTGAGTACGAACTGCGCACCAGCCTCGCCATGCTGATCGCCGACACCATCGGCGCCGGTGGATCCTTCACCGAACTCCAGGCCCTCAATTTCCGCGACCGCGTCGTCGAGATGGGCCACGACGGCCCGGCCCACCTGGCCATCAGCGCCAAGGATCCGCTGCTGCGCGGGCTGGGCGTCTATCACGGCAAGCGCGGCTGGGGCGTGAGCGTGGAGTTCGACGTCAGGCACGGCCCGGTCACCACGTTCGGCATCGGGCAGGAGGCCGACGGCACCTTCACCTTCATCGCCTCCGAGGGCGAGGTCGTACCGGGGCCGCTGCTGGAGATCGGCAACACCACCTCCCGGGTCGACTTCGGCTTCGACCCCGGCGAGTGGACCGACGCCTGGTCCGCGACCGGCATCGGTCACCACTGGACGCTGTGCACCGGCCATCGTGCCAAGGACCTCAAGGCCGCGGCCGACCTGCTCGGCGTCCCGTTCCGCACGGTCGACGGGCCGAACGAGCTGTGAGTCCCGGACGGGCTCGCCTCACTCCACAGCAGTCGGCTCGCCACCTGCCCGACGCGCCTTCGACCGTGTCAGGCGGTCGTCCCGGGAACGGCGGCCAGGCCGAGCTCGCGGTCGCCCAGCGGGGCGAAGAAGCGTGCCACATCGGCCTCGGTGACCTCGGCGAGTGTCGCCGGGCGCCACTGCGGATTGCGGTCCTTGTCGATGATCTGGGCGCGCACGCCCTCCACCAGGTCGGACCCGGTGAAGGCGGCGCACGAGGTCCGGTACTCCTGGTCGAGCACCGCCTCCAGGCTGCCGAGCCCACGCGCCCTGCGCAGCGCGGACAGGGTCACCTTGAGCGCCGTGGGCGACTTGCTCAGGATGGTCGCGGCGGCCTGCTTGGCGGCGGGGACACCAGTGCTGTCGAGGCGGTCGACGATGTCCTCGACCGAATCCGCCCGGTAGCAGGAGTCGATCCACTCACGGTGCGCGGCCAGTTCCCCGTCCGGCGCGGGTGCGGCGTACCGCCGTACCGTCTCCTCGATGCCGGCAGCCGTGTCGCAGCCGGCGAGGGCCGCGGTGAGTTCGGTGAGGCGCTGCGACGGTACGAAGTGGTCGGCGAGCCCGCACAGCAGCGCGTCACCCGCGCCGACGGCGTCCGCGGTGAGCGCCATATGGGTCCCGAGCTCACCGGGCGCCGCAGAGAGCAGGTACGTGCCACCGACATCGGGGACGAATCCGATCCCGGTCTCGGGCATGGCGATGCGCGAGCGTTCGGTGACGACACGGATGTCGCCGTGGGCCGAGACTCCGACACCCCCGCCCATCACGATGCCGTCCATGATCGCGACGTAGGGCTTGGGAAATCGGGCGATGCCGGCGTTGAGCCGGTACTCGTCGCGCCAGAAGTCCATCGACATGGAGCCGCCGGCCCGGGCGTCCTCGTAGATCGACCGGATGTCGCCGCCCGCGCAGAGACCCCTCTCGCCCGCCCCGGTGATCAGGACCGCGGTCACGGAGTCGTCGAGCTCGGCATCGGTGAGTGCTTCGGCGACGCGGGCCACCATGGAGTGGTTCAGCGCGTTCAGGGCACGTGGACGGTTCAGGGTGATGTGCCGGACACGCCCCTCGGTGTGCAGCAGAACGGGATCCTCGTGGTTCATGAATGCGCTCCGGTCAGCCCCTGTGCCGTATCGACCGCCGATCGCGGCCGATCTTCCGCTGCCATTCTCCGCGGTGGGGTCCGTGCCCCAACGGCAGGGGTCCCGGGTCCGGCCGGTCCGGCTTTCCGGCCGGAATCTTCCGGACGTCCGCTGTGCAAGCGGCCGGAACCGGTTCGACAATTGAGTGACCCGGTTCGGGCTGCGCCGTCCGGCAGCCCCGCCCGGCGACCCCCGGAGCAGGTATGAGCGATCACGACCAGCAACCGAGCACTGCCGTCCCGCCACGCCTGCTGATCGAGAAGACGCACAACGGCGAGCACGCGACGGCTCAGCGCCTTGCCATGAATCGGACGGGCAGCTTCGAGTGGGATGTGGAGGCCGGGACGCTCGACATGGACGATGCCGGGCTGCTGGTCTTCGGTCTTGACCCGAAGACCTTCGATTCACGGCCCGAGACCGTGCTGGACCGGCTCGAACCGTCGGAAAGGACTCGTCTCGATGTGGCGATCGTCGAGGCGATCGAGAGCGGACGCAGTTCGTACAGCGTGCACTTCCGGGTGCCGATGGACAACGGCAGGGACCAGTGGACCCATATCCAGGCACGCATACTGCGCAGCGAGGACGGCCGGGCGCACCGGATCGTCGGGGTGGTCCAGGACGCCACCGCGGAAGTCACCCATTCGGCCTTCGTTCTCGATCTGGAAAAGCGGCGGCAACGACAGACCAGCATCGTCGAACGCACAACGAGCGCGCTGTCACGCGCGGTGACCGTCGACGACGTGACCGCCGCACTCACCGGCCCGGGTGGACTCGCCCGGCTCGGAGCGGACGGCCTCTCGCTCGGTCTGGTCGAGAACACGACGCTGAGTGCCATCGCTCTCAGCGGTGACTCGATGGAGGCGATCGGCGCGCTCGGGAACGCGGGGCTGGACCGGCGGTTTCCGCTTGCGGACACCGTTCTCAGCGGCCGGCCCCGGTTCCTGACCTCGGTCTCGGCGCTCACCCGTCGCTACCCCGTGCTGGCGCCCCACGCCGACCGGATGAAGTTCCGGGCCGCCGCCTATCTGCCCCTCGTCGCGCAGGCGCGTTCTCTCGGCACACTGGCGCTCTTCTACCGCGAGAACACGAGCTTCAACGCGGATGAGCGCAATCTGTGTCTGGGTCTGGCCGCCATCGTGGCGCAGTCCCTCCAGCGCGCGAAGCTCTTCGACGAGGAGCGTGAATTCGCCACCGGCCTCCAGGCTGCGATGCTGCCGCGGCGGATCCAGGAGATCGAGGGCGGCGAGATCGCCGTGCGCTACCACGCCGCCTGGAGCGGTCGACAGGTCGGCGGCGACTGGTACGACGTGATCGGCCTGCCCAAGAACCGGTTCGGGATCGTGGTCGGCGACGTGCAGGGCCATGACACGCACGCGGCCGCCATCATGGGTCAGCTGCGCATCGCCCTGCGCGCGTACGCCGCCGAGGGGCATCCTCCTTCGACGGTGCTGGCGCGGGCTTCGCGCTTTCTCGCAGAATTGGACACGGACCGCTTCGCGACCTGTACATACGCCCAGGTCGATCTCGCTTCGGGGACCGTGCGCGTGGTGCGGGCCGGGCATTTCGGTCCGCTGATCCGGCATATGGACGGCCGGGTCGGCAGCCCGCAGGTGCGCGGTGGGCTGCCGCTGGGCATCTCGACCGACTTTCTTGACGAGGAGTTCCCGGAGACCCGGCTGGACCTGGTGCCTGGCGAGACGCTCGTCCTGTACACCGACGGGCTGGTGGAGGAGCCGGGGGCCGACATCGATGCGGGTGTGCAGACGCTGATCAACGAGGTGGGCGCGGGGCCGGAGAGCGCCCAGGCCCTGGCCGATCATCTGTCGGACCGGCTCTGGGAGCGTTGGGGCTCCGGGGACGATGTGGCGCTCCTGGTCCTTCGGCGCAGCCCGGATCCCGGGTCACCGAGGGCCCCGCGGTTGCACCAGTACATCCATCAGGCGGATCCGGAGGGGCTGTCCGACGCCCGGACCATCGTGCGCCAGGCCCTCACCGACTGGGAGATGGCCGAACTCGCGGACGACGCCGAGCTGGTGACCGGGGAGCTGCTGGTGAACGTTCTGCTGCACACGGAAGGCGGTGCGGTCCTCACCCTGGAGGTGCTGCCGGAACCGGTGCGGCGGGTCCGCCTGTCCGTGCAGGACCGCTCCAGTGCCTGGCCCCGGCGTCGCAGCCCGGGCGAGACCGCGACATCCGGGCGGGGACTGCTGCTGCTGGATGCCGTCGCCACCCGCTGGGGCATCGAACCTCGCGGCGAGGGCAAGGCGGTCTGGTGCGAGATCGGGCCCTCGGCCCTGCCCGCCGCGGAGCAGGAGTGACGGCAGCCCCGACCGAAGGACGGTACCGCCCCACGCACCAGGCGTGGGGCGTCACCGCCTCGGCCGGCGGCCCCGGCACAACCCGCGTCAGGACCACCGGTTCATACGTCAGTGCTGCGCGGTACGCCGCTTGCGCACGGACCACATGATGCCGCCGCCCGCCAGCAGCACGGCCACCGCCGCTCCGGCGATGACCGGGGTGGCGGACGAGGAACCCGTCTCGGCCAGGTCGGTCGAGCCGGGGCTCGAGGAGTCCGCGGCGGGAGCCGACGTCGAAGGCTCCTCGCTCGGCGTGGCACTCGCGGGGGCGGACGTCGAGGGAGCCGGGGACGGCGTGTCCCCGGACGGCTCGGGCGACGGGGTGGTGCCCTCGCACACGGGGGCCGTCTTGGTGTCCTCGCGCGAGAACTTGTCGCCGTCACCGGCCTTGACGACGAGGTGGACCGTCAGCTCCTTGTCGTGCTCGGGCAGCACGAGCTTCTTGTGAAACTCCCGGCCGAAGGTTTCGGTGGGCAGGAGGTCCTTGCCGTCGACAGTGACGGTCACCTGGTTGGTGACACCGCTGTTGTAGGCGGTCAGGTCGAGGTTCACCTCGGAACAGGTCACGGCCCAGGTGGGGGTGTGAGCTGCGGCCGGGCCGGCGGAGAGCACCGCGCCGGTCAGGCCGACAACCGCAGCGGCCGCGAGCGTTCCCGCAGCACGCAACGATCTCCTGGGTATGGTCATGAAATCTTCCTCCGCATATGTTTCATCGCCCGAATGGCGGTGGGGCGCAGAGTACTGTCCCTGCCGACACCGCGCGCACCCGCCCCATGAAGCACTGGTCGTCAGAACTACCCACACATCACCACCGGTTCGGACATGACGGACATTCTCTGGAGGCCGGGGCCGCAGCAGCGGTGGCAGAGAACGGCCACCGCTGCTGCGGTTGACACAGGAGGCCTGCGGAAAGACCCACGGACGCGTTGTTCAGAGACGGCGGTGCATGATGTGCAGCCCGACAAACCCGTGTTCCGGGTGGTTGAACCCTTCCGGCAGCGTTCCCAGGACCTCGAAACCGAGCGAGCGGTAGAGCTTGACGGCGTGGATGTTGGTCTCCACCACCGCGTTGAACTGCATCGCCCTGAATCCCGACGCGCGAGCCCATTCCAGGGTGTACTCGCACAGGGCCCGTCCGATCCCCTGCCCCGCACGCTCGGGGTCGACCATGTAACTGGCACTGGCGATGTGCGAGCCATTGCCCATGTGGTTGTTGTTCATCTTGGCCGTGCCGACGATTCCCCCGTCGTCGCCGACCGCGACGACCGTACGGTTGGGCGACTCGAGGAGCCACCAGGAGCGGGCATTCCCCTCGGTCAGATCGAGGGGGTAGGTGAAAGTCTCGCCCGCGGCGACGATTTGATGGAAGAACGGCCAGATGGCGGGCCAGTCCTCGGTGGTGGCTTCCCTGATCAGCATGGGAGACAGAATGCCGGTGCCGTTCTTCCTGCGCGAGTTCATTGTCCGGCCGCGATCCGCTCCTGCGTCCGGTGCCCGAGCACCCGTCGCGCGAGGCCCGGGGCACCCTCATCGTCAGGCGCCGAACGGCCCGTTCCCCGGCCCGGATTGCCTACGCCCCGCATCTTTGGATGTGCGCCTGCGCAGACCGATCCGGGCCAGCAGCCCGAGCGCGGGCGCAGGACCGTGAGCGGACACTGCGGCCGGAGCGGGTTCGGGCTCGGTGCGGGAATCCGGCTCTGGTGCGTACTCGTTCCCCCGGCGCGGAAAGGCGCACTGTTCGCCGCCCGGGCGCGGGGCCGATCGGACCTCCCGGGCGTTGTCCAACTCCGCGATCAGGCTCACCCGCCGCCACAGCATCTCGTCCGGTTCGTCTGCCTGCATCAGGTGGGCCATGGCCTCCCGTGCCAGAGGCGGACCAGTCGGTCCGAGGGCCGGCTCGGGCCGGATCCTGGCGAGGTACGCGCGTTCGTACGGATCGTCGACCACCTCCGCCAACTGCACCGGATCCAGGGTGTCCGCGAGCACGGCCACGCGGGCCCAGGGATCCTCCGTGAGGCTCAGCAGCCGTTCGACCCGGCGCGAGCGCCAGTTGCGCGCCCGGCAGTCGGCGCCTCCCTCCAAGCGGCCACGCAGCCAGGCCGGACTCCTCCCGGCCAGGAGCCGGGGTTCCCGGGCGGCGAACCCTGCCAGCTCGTCGGCGAGATAGAGCCAGACGATCGCCCGGTACCGGTTGAGGTAGAACGTGATGGGTGTGAGGCATCCCGCGCGGGCGAGCCTGGTGAAGCGGTCCGGGCTGATCCCCAGCTGCTGGGCCCCCTGCGCCGTCCCGACCGTGCGCACCCTGTCCCGCAATGTCTCCGGGAACCCCTCCTGCGACCGGATCCGGTCGACCTCGTCGCAGCCGACCCTTGCCCTTCCACCGTCCTGCCGTGCCGTCAGCCGGATCAGCCCCAGATGCACGGCGATCGCGAACTCACCTCGCTTCAGACGGAGTTCCTGGGCCGCCGTGCCCACCGCCATCGTGCCCGCGACGGCCATTCCCGCCGCTTTCGCACCGGCGGTCTCCGTGCGCACCTCTTCAACAACACTCATGACCCTCTCCCCCGTGAGATTCCGTTACTCTCTGTGAGTACCGTAGCCCGGAAGAGAGGTCGCCCGACCGGCCTGTGGACAACTGCCACCGGACCAGCCGCGGGTCGGAGCAGATGTGCCCGGCTCGGGCGCGGTCGGGCGCTCCAGGTCAGGCATGGTCGGCGTCTTCGCCCGTCGCCTGTCGCGCGGCAACGCCCAGATGCTCACCGACCCTGTTGACCAGCAGCGTCATCTCGTAGGCGACCTGGCCGACATCCGCCTCGGCCTCGCTCAGCACGCACAGACAGCTGCCGTCCCCCGCCGCCGTCACGAAGAGCAGTGCCTCGTCGAACTCCACCATGGTCTGCCTGGCCTTCCCGGCCCGGAAGTGACGTCCCGACCCACGGGCCAGGCTGTGCAGCCCGGAGGAGACCGCTGCGAGATGCTCGGCGTCCTCACGCGCCAGACCCGTACTCGCCCCCGTCACCAGTCCGTCGTTCGACAGCACCAAGGCGTGCCGTATGTACTCGACCCTCTTGGTGAGGTCGTCGAGGAGCCAGTCGAGTCCCCTGTCCAGCGCCATTTACCCGCTCCTCCCCGCTCATGCGTTCCCCGTGCCCCGTTGCCGTAAGCCTTGCGCACACGTCACGCAGGGGCAAGCACTCCTCCGTCATGTGGCTGGGTCCGGACCCGTGGAAGGCCGACGCCTACACTGAGTACTTCGGGTGCGAGGAATCGAGCCACGCGGACAAGGAGAGCGAGAGTGTCGACAGCTACCGACGGCGGTTTCGAGGATCCGCCTGCGGAGGTACTGGCGGAGGCCGCAGCGGCCTTCGGCCTGCTGGCGACGCCTGCGCGGCTGCACATCGTGTGGGCCCTGTCCCAGGGCGAGAGCGATGTGACCGGGCTCGCGGACCGGGTGGGCGGCACACTTCCCTCGGTCAGCCAGCACCTGACCAAACTCAAGCTGGCAGGTCTCGTGCGGTCCCGCCGCGAAGGGCGCCGGCAGGTGTACCTGGTCGACGATCCCGATGTGGTGACCGTCGTCCGGCTGATGGTCGGCCAGCTCGCGGAGCGCGCCGGACACACCCCCGCACGACCCGCGCGCCTCCGTGGGCTCGGTGCCTGAGAGCAGTGCCGCCGCAGGTCCCGGCAGCACCGAACCCGATGGCCCGTCCGCCGTCGTCCTGCCGCTGGCGGGCGCGTCGGCCTCCTGGGGCGCCGTCCCCGATGACAAGCCGGCCGTCTTCGCGGCCGCCGCACCGACCTCCCTCCAGGTCCTGCGCTCGCTGGACAGCGGACCACGCGGGCTGCTGGAGGAGCAGGCCGGGGAACGGCTGACGCGGTTCGGCGAGAACACCCTGCCGGCCTGGCGTCCGGTCTCCTGGCCCCGCCGGTTCCTGCGCAGTCTGCGTGACCCCTTCACCTCGGTGCTCCTGTGTCTGGGGCTGGTCTCGGCGGCTGTGGCGTCATGGGGCACGGCATCCGTGACATCGGTGCTCGTGGTCGTCAGCTGTCTGCTGCGCTCGGCGGAGGAGCACCGGGCGGACCGGTCCACGGCCGCACTGCGGGAGCTGGTGGCGACCACCTCGACCGTACTGCGCAGGTCAGGGCCCGATTCCGCGCCGCAGGCGCGTGAGCTGCCGGTCGGGGAACTGGTGCCGGGCGATGTGATCCGGCTCGGTCCGGGTGATCTCGTACCCGCCGATCTACGACTGTTGAGGGCGAGCGGCCTGACCGTTCATCAGTCCGCGCTCACCGGCGAGTCCGTACCGGTCGCCAAGCACCCCGTCGACGCCCCGTCACGGCCCCGCGCCGCCGACACCGCGCGCAGCGAACAGGAAGGGCTGTTCGCCCGGCCGGAGCTGTGCTTCCAGGGCAGCAGCGTGGCGTCCGGCAGCGGAACGGCGGTGGTGACGGCGACGGGTGCAAAGACCAGGTTCGCCGCCGCGTACGACGGTTCGGCGCGCCGCCGCGGCACGAGTGCCTTCGACCGTTCCGTCCACGGGATCTCCTGGACCCTGATCCGCTTCATGCTGCTCACACCGCCCCTGGTACTCATGGCCAACGCCGCGCTGCGCGGCCGGGGGCTGGAGACGCTGCCGTTCGCCGTCGCGGTGGCCGTCGGGCTGACTCCGGAGATGCTGCCGGTGATCGTGACGACGGCGCTGGCCAGAGGCGCTTCGCTGCTCGCCAGGGACCACGGGGTCATCGTCAAGCGACTGCCCGCGCTGCACGACCTCGGCGCGATCGATGTGCTGTGCGTGGACAAGACCGGAACCCTCACTCAGGACCGGCCGGTCGTCGAGCGTTCGCTGGACGCGTCGGGCCGGTCCGGTCCCGAGGCGCTCCACTGGGCCGCGGTCAATGCCCTGTGCGCGCTGGAGCTCGCGGACCTGCCCGCCCCCGACGCACTCGACGAGGCGGTGCTGGACGCGGCCGAGGAGCGGGGGGAGACGCATTCGGGGTACGACGGCGTGGCGGCGCTGCCGTTCGATCCGGTGCGCCGCTTCGCCACCGCGGTCGTCCGCCGCCCCGGGCGGCTCGGCGTCCACACTCTCGTGACCAAGGGAGCGGTCGACGCGGTGCTCGCACGGTGCACGCTGGACGAGGCCGAACGGATCCGGCTGAGTGCACTCGCCGCCCGGGAGACGGCGAGCGGCCTGCGGTTGCTCGGCGTGGCCCGCACCGAACGGCCGGCCCGGTCGCGTGCGTACACCGAGGCCGACGAATGGGGGCTGACGTTTCTCGGCTTCGTCGCTCTGCGGGACTCGCTCGCACCGAGCGCGGGCGACGCGCTGGACGCGTTGAAGGACCGGGGCATCGCCGTCAAGGTCCTCACCGGGGACGATCCTGGCACCGTCGCCCGTGCCTGCCAGGACCTCGGCCTCGATCCGGGCGAGGTCATGCCGGCGGAGCGGATCGACGCGCTGTCCGACGGGGCGCTCGCCGAGGCCGCCGACCGGGTCACGGTCTTCGCCCACTGCACGCCGGAGCACAAGGCACGGATCGTCTCCGCGCTGCGCACCGCCGGCCGGACCACCGGGTTCCTCGGTGACGGGGTCAACGATCTGCCCGCGATGCACGCGGCGGACATCGGCATCTGCCCACGCAACGCGGTCGACGTGGCGCGGGAGACCGCGGACGTGGTGCTCGCCGAGAAGGACCTGGCCGCCATCGATGACGCGATCACCGCGGGCCGCCACTGCAGCGGCAACATCGCCACGTATCTGCGGATCACGCTCTCCTCGAACCTCGGCAACGTCATCGCGATGCTCGCGGCGGGGCTCATGCTGCCGTTCCTCCCGATGCTTCCGGCGCAGGTCCTGGTGCAGAATCTCTGCTTCGACGTGGCGCAGCTGGCCTTCGCCTTCGACCGGCCCGCGTCCGAGGTGCTGCGCTGGCCGACGGTCCTGCGCCCGCGCGACTTCCTCCGCTTCATCACGGGCTTCGGCGTGCTGAACGCCACCGCCGACCTGGCGACGTTCGCCGTACTGGCCTTCGCCCTGCACGGTTCCGTGACATCGGGCGGGCAGGAGGCCTTCCACTCCGGGTGGTTCACCGAGAACCTGCTCACCCAGGCCCTGGTGATGCTGCTCCTGCGCACCGGCGGAGGCCTCACCGGCGGACGCGGCGGCCCGTTGCGCATGGCCGCGTGCGGACTCGCGGTGGTCGGCCTGCTGCTGCCGCTCACCCCGATCGGCGGGTTGCTGGGAATGAGCGCGCTGCCACCGCTCTATTACCTGTTGCTGGCGACGGTGCTGGCCCTGTACGCATATGGCTTGCGGGCGGCCCGCACCCGCTACGAACAGAAGTGGAACCACTCATGACCCCGTCACGCCTCCACCGGCCGGAGTCCGGCCCGGGTACCGGCGCCGGTGGCGGGCAGCCGGCGCGCGCCCGCCGCGCCACGCTCGACGACGTATCGGCGCTGGTACGGCTGCGCGGGCTGATGCTGGACGAGATGGGGGTGGAGACCGGCGGCCCCGATGCGCCGTGGCGGGCGGCCTCCGCCCAGTGGTTCACCGAGCGACTGTCCCACCCCGGCCTGTTCGCCGCGTTCCTGGTCGACGATCCCGCGCTCGGCGTGGTCTCCAGCGCGGTCGGGACATGCCACATGCATGCCCCCGGCCCGGCAAACCTGAGCGGACTGCAGGGGCACGTCTCCAACGTGAGCACCGACCCCCGCCGACGCCGCCTCGGCCACGCCCGGGTCTGCCTAGACGCCCTGCTCCGATGGTTCCGCGAGGAGGCGGGGGTCACGGTGGTGAATCTGAACGCCACCAAGGACGGGGCCGCACTGTACGAGTCGTACGGATTCGCGGCACCCGGCCACCCGGCGCTGCAGCTCAGGGCGGCCGGGACGCCCGGCTGAGAGCCGTTCGGCCGGCCCGGCGACCGGTCAGCCGTACGACAGGTCCGAGCACGGGTCGTCGTCGGCCGACCGGGCCTCGTCGGCGACGGTGGACGGAACGGTGGAGGGGGTCGGTGCCCCGGGATCGGCCGACGGGTTCTGCGCGTAGGAACTGCCCAGGATCACCTGGATTCCGGCCGTGCCGGACGCCACCGGCCGTGCCCCGGCGAAGAGCCGGGCGGTGGTCTCCGCCTCTTCCCGCAGTCCTGGCCCGTACTCGATGACGGTCGAGGTGTGGTCCTGGCGGCTCGCCGTGGCTGTGGTGGTCACGGTGAAGTCCCGGGAGCGCAGGAGCTCGGCGGCCTGGGCGGCGAGCCCCCTGATCGTGGTCCCGTTGTAGACGGCGACCGTGATTCCCTTGCCGGAGACCGGCACGTCGGCCGAGGGGGACGCCGGCCCGCCGTCCTTCCCGTCGCTCTTGCCCGATCCCTTGCCGCTGGCGTCCTTGCCGTCGACCGTACGGTCGGCCTTCAGCGCGGCCCAGAGCGCGTCGGCGTCCGGTTCGACGATCGCGACGCGTGCGCCCTCGTAGCGCCAGGGGACGGTGACGAACTTGGTGTTGTGCAGATCGATCGCCTTCATGGACATCGCGAACGACAGCAGCCGGTCGGCCGATCCGAGCCCGGGGTCGACGGTCATCGCGTCCGTGGCCGCATTGGCCAGCGGCAGCAGCGTGGTGGGGTTCAGCCCCTGGGACCTGACCTTCTTGATGAGGGCGGCGACGAAGGCCTGCTGTCGCTTGATACGCCCTATGTCCGATCCGTCCCCGATGCCGTGCCGCAGCCGGACATAGTCGAGCGCCCGTTGCCCGGAGACGGTCTGCGGGCCCTTCACGAAGATCATGGCCCCTCGGGTGGGCCGCTTCGGGCTGAGGTCGCGCTGATAGATGTCCTGGGGCAGACACACCGGTACGCCTCCGACCGCCGAGGTCAGTGCGGAGAATCCGGCGAAGTCGACGACGACGGTGTGGTCCACGCGCAGGCCGGTGAGATGCTCGACGGTGTTCTGGGTGCAGGCCGGGTTTCCCTCCGCGGTCTCCCCCACCGAGAACGCCCCGTTGAACATCACTCGGTGCTGCGGCGCCGTCCATTTGCCGTCGGGCCCCTTGCAGGCCGGGATGTCGACCAGTGCGTCACGCGGAATGGACACGGCGACGGCATGCTTGTGGTCTCCGTACACATGAAGGAGGAACGCGGTGTCGGAGCGCCCCACCGCGCCCGTACCACCACCGAGTTTGCTGTTGTCGCCCGAGCGTGAGTCCGATCCGATGACCAGGACGTTCTGCCCCTGCGAGGAACCTGGCGGCCGGTCGCCGGAGATCCCGTCCGCGCTGAAGGTGTCGATGCTGCCGCCGAGTTTGAGGTAGCCCCACCCGACGCCGGCGACCAGCAGGACGAGGAACGACAGCCCGAACATGGCGGTCCGCCGCAGGCGGACGCCCCCTCCCGTGCCTGCTCCCGCTTTGCGACTTCCCGTCATCGGCCACCCCGTCCATCCGTTTTCCATGGGGGAAGACGTGTTCCGCCACCCCATGGTTGTACAGTTGCGCAATGTAGCAAGTATTGATGTTCGAGTGGATCATCGGACCTGCCCACAGTCAGCCTGACGTACTGTCCGCGGACTCCGAGCGGAAAATCCGGCCAAAGCATCGAAAGGAAGGGCGGGACGCACATGTTGCGCAACGGTCTCGAACCCTGGCACCTGCTGATCGTGGCGATCGTGGTGATCGCACTGTTCGGCTCGAAGAAACTGCCGGACACGGCGCGAGCCCTGGGCAAATCCATGCGGATCCTGAAGAGTGAGGCGAAGGCCATGAAGGAGACCGATGCGCAGGAGCCCCGTACCGAATCACGTACCTGACCGGCCCACCAACGTACGGCACGCCTCTCGGACGTTCACTTCAGGGCTTGCGCAAGCATGGGAACCATGGTCACGACACCGTCGTTGGCCTGGTGACGGCCGCAGCGGCGCCGTTCACCGAATCGCTGGACCACTGGATCAATGGAGGATGTTTCATGGGTGTGACCCTGGCCAAGGGCGGCAACGTCTCCTTGTCGAAGGAGGCACCCGGCCTGACCGCAGTGACGGTCGGCCTGGGCTGGGACGTACGGACGACGACAGGCGCGGACCACGACCTGGACGCGAGCGCACTGCTGTGCTCGGACGCGGGCAAGGTCCTCTCCGACCTGCACTTCGTCTTCTACAACAACCTCACGAGCCCTGACGGCTCGGTTCAGCACACCGGCGACAACCTGACCGGTGAGGGCGAGGGCGACGACGAGTCCATCAACGTGGACCTGTCGGCGGTCCCGGCGGATGTGGCCAAGATCGTGTTCCCGGTCTCCATCCACGACGCGCAGAGCCGCGGGCAGAGCTTCGGCCAGGTCCGCAACGCGTTCATTCGCGTGGTGAACCGGGCCAACAACGTCGAGCTGGCCCGATACGACCTCAGCGAGGACGCCTCGACGGAGACCGCCATGGTCTTCGGCGAGCTGTACCGGCACGGTGCGGAGTGGAAGTTCCGCGCGGTCGGCCAGGGCTACGCCTCGGGTCTGGCCGGAATCGCGTCCGACTACGGCGTCAACGTCTGACGGGAGTTTCCCCACGTGCGACCGGCGCGGGCCCCTTCACCCCTCCCTTCTTCCGGAGCGGGAAGTCGGGGCCCGCGCGGGCCGGGCTGGGTCTCGCGGACCTGCCTTGGCATTCCCACAAGCCGTCGATCGCCTCGGGGTGTCCAACGGCGAGTCCGCCGACCGGCATCTCATACGGGATCATGGCCGCATGGCTGACGACCACACGCATGTCCAGGACTTCTTCACCGCGCGCGCGGCGGACTGGGACTCCCGCTTCCCCGACGACGGGCCCGCCTACGAAGCCGCCGCCGACTCCCTCTCGTTGCGTCCGGGGGACGCGGTGCTCGACGCCGGCTGCGGTACGGGACGGGCGCTTCCCGCTCTACGGGCCGCCGTCGGGGCGCAGGGCACGGTCCTCGCTGTGGACCTGACACCGGCGATGCTGAACGCGGCGGTACGGGCGGGGCGTGACCACGAGGGGACACTGCTCCTCTCCGATGTCGCCCGGCTGCCCCTGCGGTCGCAGGTGCTCGACGCGGTCTTCGCGGCCGGACTGATCTCCCATCTGTCGCACCCCGGTCCCGGTCTGGCGGAGCTGGCACGGGTGGTCCGGCCGGGCGGACGGCTGGCGCTCTTCCACCCCGTCGGGCGGGCGGCCCTGGCAGCCCGCCACGGCCGCCGGATCACGGACGACGATCTGCGGGCCGAGGACAACCTCCGCCCCCTGCTGGCGCGTTCGGGCTGGCGGCTCGATGAGTACACCGATGAGGACGAGCGCTTTCTCGCCCTTGCCGAACGGACGCCCTGACCCGCCCGCCCCGCACCCTCGTGCTCACTCCACCGGCGTCTCGGGGGGCCGGTTGTGCGGGACCGGACATCCGCGGAGGCCCGGGACCGGGTACGTCCCCAGTGCGGAGACCTCGTAGCCGTCCGGATATCCCTTGATCTCCGGGTTCTTCCGGGCGTAGTGCGGGGTGGAACGCGGCGGCAGGAGCCGCACCGCCCGCGCCCTGAGTCGCAGAGCGCCGTGCGTGAGACCGCGGGCCACGGAGCCGGGGCGTTCGTACCTGAAGGCCCGCAGCAGGGAGTCGTCGAGCAGTGCGAGGGCGGCCTTGCGCGCGACGGGGGCCAGAGGGCCCGGATACCAGGAGCCCATCAGGTCCAGGGTGGCGTCGGAGACGCGGCGCCCTCCTTCGTTCCAGCCGAAGTGTTCGGCCTCGTAGGTGTCGAGAGTCCGCTCGAAGTCTTCGTACGTCCGAGGCAGTTCATTGATGCCCATGTGCGCGCCCAGGGTCCGATAGTAGGCGGCGCAGGCCCGCAGTTCGTGGTCGGAGAGCCGGCGCCAGCCATAGCTGTCGAGCCAGCGCTTCGGGGTGACGACGAAAGTGCACAGGACATAGCGCATATCGTCATTGGTGATGTCGTAGCTGCGGTGCATCTGGTTGATCCGGCGCAGGGCCGTACGCCCGGAGTCGCTGTCGAAGCCGTGCTCCACAACCGTGTCGAGGAGCAGCACGGTGTCGTCGTACCGCTTCTGGGAACGATCCGTCAGTTCGGCTGTCCGTGCGAGGAGCCGGCCGATGCTGGGTACGGCATAGGTGCGGTAGAGGGCAAGTTCAAGTGCGCGGGTGATGTCCCAGGGGAACTCGTACGTGGCCATGATCCGGTAGATGCGAAGGAAGTCCCGCTCCGGGTCGAGACGCTGAATCTCCTTCAGCCGGTCGTACCGCTTCACCGCACGTCCCCCTTTGAATCGGCCGAAGGTCCAACTCTACGTCGGTGGGGAACACCACAAGTGAGTACCGGCACGTCATGCACCCGCAGCTTCTCGGGTAGTCGGTCCCCGTGATCGGCATGATCGGCAGCCTGCGCAAGGCTGTCGTCCCCGACCACAGGGGGGACCGGTCCACGGCGCCTGCCAAGGAGGACAGGCGCAAGCAGCACAACCCTTTCGAGGCGGCCGCCGTCTTCGTCTCGGCCTCCATGGAGGAGGATCAGGCGCGGATCGACGAGGCGGGCGGCCGGGTGTCGCCCGAGGCGCTCTCCTTCGGCGTCGGTGAGCCGGCCCGCCGGGCCGTCATCGCGCTGGCCCGCGAGCGCGGCGAGTCGCCGCAGACCGTGGCCCGTGCGCTGCCCGGTCTCCCCGCCGATCGAGCAGTTCCGTCCTTGCCCCGGGGCGCCGATGCCTTCCCTTGTCAGGGCCTCGACGAGTGGGTTACTCACTCGTTAAGGTGCGCCGACGGAAGACGATGACGGACGAGGAGGGTGCCGTGGCCGCGCCGAACGACACAGTCGCCGACGACGACGCACTGTACGTGCTGACGGCGGTGCTGCTGACACCGGCACAGTTCCCCAGCGTCCTCGGGGACGACTACCCGGCCGCGTGCGCGGCGCTCGCCGTCGAACCGTACGCCGAGGGATACGGGCTGGTCCTCGGCCAGGACGGCAGCGGTGCGCGGTGGACCGTCGTCGTCGAGGACGTGTCGCTGGTCGCCGTCGCGATCGCGGCGTGGGACTGCGGCATGGAATACGACCTCTCCCCCGACGACCGCTCGGTGGTGTGCGCACTGCCCGGCTGGCCCCTGCCGGTGGCAGTCGCCGCGCCGGGCGTGGCCGCGCCGCACGATCCGTTGCCGGACCCGGAGGCGGAGGGTACTTCTCGGGCGCCGCTGACGCCGCCCGGCACGGATTCGTGGGGACCGGCCCAGCGGCGCATGGGAGCGGACGAGATAGCTCACCAGTGGATCGCCTGGCGTGGGCAGATCGATGATGCGACGGCCTTCACCGCTCCTGCCGGAACGGAGCCGGCCGCCACCGGAGCCGAGCCTGGAGCCGGGTCCGTCGCCGATTCCGGGCCCGGGTCTCAACCTGAGGTACAGGGTGAGACTGAGGTCGAGGCGAATGTCGAGACCGGCCCTGAAGCCGGGGACAGATCCGAAGCCCATACCGATGCCGGAACGCATGCCGAAGCCGATACCGAGGCTCCGGACGCGCCGTCCGGAGTGCACCCCGGTGTGCGGCGGGCGCTGGCTCAGGCTCAGGAATACATCGACGCCCCGCCGCCACCTGGCCGCATCCGGTCCTCCTTCGCCACGGGCGACGCCCGCATGCTGCGCGCCGACGGCCCCGGCTGGTCCTTGGTGGCCCGGACCGACGACATCGCGTTCGTCCTGCTGGACGAGGAGCCGGGCGAGGTGCTACCGGTCGGGCGTGGCACCGAACTGCCCGGGCTGCTGAAGGCGCTGGACGCGCTCGCGGTACGGCCGGCCTGAGCCCGGCTCCGGGGCTCGGCGGACGCGCCTGCGGCCGGGCCCCGATGTCCGGCCGCTCCTGCGGGCCCGCACGCGCCCCGACGCCCGTCACGGGTCTCGGCCGCCGCCCCGCGCGGGGCGGGGACCTCTCTCAGCGGCCTATTTCCTTGCGGGTGATCCTGCGGAGCCTGCGCCGCTGGCCGGGGTCCAGCATGAGATAAGCGATCGCAGGAACGCCGACCAGGACCAGCAGCGACAGCCAGAAACCGATGAACGGCATCAGGATGACCGCTGCGGCCACTCCCCCGATGGCGATCTTCGCGCTGTTCGACATCGTCCGTGCCTCCTTCGCGGCCCGAAGCCGCATCTGCTGTGAGAACGCGCGTGCGTGCCCATCGGTTCCAACGGGCCGATGACTCACCTCAGAGGTTCGCCGACCTCGTGCATGTGCCGCAGTGCCTGCCGGTAGGACTCGGTCAGCCCGGTCTCCGCGTAGGGCATGCCCAGTGCCTTGCAGTGGGCGCGCACCATGGGCTGCGCCAGGCGCAGGTGGGGGCGGGGCATGCTCGGGAAGAGGTGATGCTCGATCTGGTAGTTGAGGCCGCCGAGGAACCAGTCGGTGAGGATGCCGCCGCGTACGTTGCGCGAGGTGAGGACCTGGCGCTGGAGGTGGCCCCAGCGGTCGCCGTCGGGGTCCGGCATCTCCATGCCCTTGTGGTTCGGTGCGAAGGCCATGCCCAGGTGGAGCCCGAACAGCGCGTGGTGGACGAGCGCGAAGACGAGGGCCCTGCCCGGGGACAGGACGGTGAGCAGCAGCGCTGCGTACAGGCCCAGGTGAGCGACCAGGAGGAACGCCGAGAGGGCTCGTTCCCGGGCGGGCTGCTGCCGCAGGTACTGGAAGCCGGAGATCTTCAGCGCGATGCCTTCGAGAAGCAGCATCGGGAAGAAGAGGAGTGCCTGGTTGCGGGTGAGCCAGCGGGCGAAGCCCTCACGCCGGGCCGCCTGCTTCTGGGTCCAGACGAGGGCGCCCACGCCGACGTCCGGGTCCTTGTCGATGTGGTTGGGATTGGCGTGGTGGCGGACGTGCTTGTCGTTCCACCACGCCTCGTTCATGCCGAGCAGCAGGTTGGCGTGCACGAGGCCGATGGCGCGGCCCGTCCTGCGGTCGCCGGTTATCTGGGCGTGTCCGGCGTCGTGCCCGACGAACGCGGTGCGTGACCAGAAGATCGCCAGCGGCAGCGCGAGCAGCAGGGTCCACCAGGAGTTGCCGAGGAGGAACATTCCGGTGATCACGGCGCCCAGGGCGACCATGTTGACGGCGATGCCGACCGCGTACCACCCGGTCCGCCGCTCCAGCAGCCCCTGCCCCTTCACCGCCCGCAGCAAGGGCGCGAAGTCGCTCCCCTGAGCCTGAGCGGTCCCGGTGCCTCCGTCGCCCGCGGCACCTGCCGTTCTTCCCGCTCCGGCACTCCCCGCACCGTCCCGGGCGCTTTCCGCTGCGGTGGCTATGGCCTGGGGCATGACGTCTCCGGTCTCTGGAATGCTGCGCTGACCTGTAGAAACGTAGAGGGATCCGGTACGCGGCAGCCATGGCGCCAACACCCGGGCCGTCCGGGGGGTATACCCCCTCCCCCGATGGGGGTGCTGACTCCACCCAGGAGTGCCGCATGCTCTCCGGTCCGACGAATGTCCGAGCCCCCACCGGACCTGAATGTGGCTCGCGTCACAGACATTCAGCACACGGACGACGGCATCCGTGGGGTACCCTCGGCGACCCGACCCCCAACTAGTCAAATTTGAGGAACTCGGCATCACTGTGCAAAGACTCCCTGCGGCAACGCTCTCCGAGATCTCCGCACTCTCCGCCTGCTCCGTGGTCTTCCTGCCCGGGGATCCCTCCCGTACCGGCCGGATCGCCTTCTGGCACCCGGACGGCAGCAGCCCGCCCGACGGTCCCGGGACCGTGGCGGAGCTGACCGTCGTCGGTGTCGACACACAGACGTACGCCGTACCGGCACAAGTGCTTCCGGTACGGGACGCGCTGCCGGTACTGACGCGCGCACGGGCCTCGGCGCACGCTTCCGACACGGCCGCGTTCTGGGGCGCGGCCGCTCTCCTCGCCCTCCAACTCGCTGCCCGGGGACTGCTGTTGCCGGGGCTCAGCGCCACGGATCACGATGCCTGGCGGGCCAGTCCGCTGACCGCCGAAGACCAGTCGCGGATCCGGACGCTCGCGGCCTCGATGCCGCCCCTGGCCCACGCCGTGCCGCTCGACGGGGCCGCGCAGCCCGTGCTGCTGCCCGAGCCCGAGCGGCTGCTGCGCGCGTTCCTCGACGCGGTGGCAGACAGCCTGCCCCGCACCCCCGCCGCGTCGTTCGCGGGCGGTGGACCGGCCTTCACCGCCGACGAGCCGCAACAGCTGCCCGGACATCGGGCCTGGGCCACCGACGTCGCGGCCGGGCACGACGCGGGCGTCCGGCTGTCGCTCCGGGTGGAGGTGTCCGGGCTCACCGCGCCGGACGAGGACGACGGGCGGTCCGCCGGACCATCGTTCCGGGCCGTCGTGCAGATCCACAGCGTCAGCGATCCGACGCTGGTCGCCGACGCCGCCGATGTCTGGGCGGGCGACGCTCGTACCGCTGCGGCCTTCGGACCTCGTACCCGGATGGACGCCCTGCTGGCGCTCCGGCGGGCCGCCCGGGCCTGGCCGCCTCTGTCCCCGCTACTCTCCGCCGCGGTCCCCGACTCGGTCGAGCCGGCCGACGACGAGCTCGCCGAACTCCTCGGCCCCGCCGGACGGGCACTGGCCGCGACCGGCGTCCAGGTGCACTGGCCCAAGGATCTGGCCCGCAAGCTCACCGCACGCGCCGTGATCGGGCCTCCCGGCGACGCGGAGAGCGACGAACACGACGGGGTGGCACGCACCGGTTCCGAAGCGCCGCCGCTCCTGTCCGCGGACGCGCTGCTGGCATTCGACTGGTGGTTCGCGCTGGGTGATCAGAAACTCAGCCGCGCCGAGCTGGACCGTCTCGCCGAGGCCAACCGGCCGGTGGTGCGGCTGCGCGACCAGTGGGTGCTGATCGACCCCGAAGAAGCCCGGCGAGCCCGCGAGACCCAGGACCGCAAGGTCACGCCGATCGACGCGCTGGGTGCGGTCCTGACCGGTTCCACCGAGGTCGAAGGCCACCGGGTCGAAGTCCGGGCAACCGGCTGGCTGGAGCTGCTGCGCCGCCGGCTGGCCGACCCCGAGGCGGCCGGGCAGCAGGGTGAGCCGCAGCCGGTCGGCCCGCCAGAGGCCCTCGCCGCCACATTGCGCGACTACCAGCTTCGCGGTCTGAACTGGCTGCACACCATGACCTCGCTCGGTCTCGGCGGCTGCCTCGCCGACGACATGGGACTCGGCAAGACCATCACGCTCATCGCTCTGCATCTGCACCGCCAAAGCATCGAAGCGGCCGCCGGTCCGACGCTGGTGGTCTGCCCGACCTCGCTCATGGGGAACTGGCAGCGGGAGATCGAGAAGTTCGCGCCGGGCACGCCGGTACGCCGCTTCCATGGCGGATCGCGCAGCCTGGCCGGCCTGACGAAAGGCGAGTTCGTCCTCACCACGTACGGCACCATGCGGCTCGACACGGCAAGGCTCGCGGAGATCCGCTGGGGCATGGTGGTCGCCGACGAGGCACAGCACGTGAAGAACCCGTACTCGGCGACGGCCAAGCAGTTGCGGACGATCGGCGCCCAGGCCCGGGTGGCTCTCACCGGCACCCCGGTGGAGAACAACCTCTCCGAGCTGTGGGCGATCCTCGACTGGACGACGCCGGGGCTGCTCGGCCGGCTCGGCACCTTCCGTACCCGGTACGCGCGGACCGCGGAGGGCGGTGACCCGGCTGCCGCCGAGCGGCTCGCCGCGCTGGTGCGGCCGTTCCTGCTGCGGCGGCGCAAGTCCGACCCGGGCATCGCACCGGAACTGCCGCCGAAGACCGAGACGGACCGCGCGGTGTCACTGACGGCGGAACAGACGGGTCTGTACGAAGCGGTGGTGCGCGAGACGCTGGCCGCGATCTCCGACGCCGACGGCTTCGCCCGGCGGGGCCTCGTCGTCAAACTGCTGACGGCGCTGAAGCAGATCTGCAACCATCCGGCGCAGTACCTCAAGGAGAAGGAGCCGCGGATCGCCGACCGTTCGGGAAAGGTGGAGTTGCTGGACGAGCTGCTCGACACGATCCTGGCGGAGGAGGCGAGCGTGCTCGTGTTCACCCAGTACGTGCAGATGGCCCGGCTGCTCGAACAGCATCTGGCGGCACGCGGGGTACGCACGCAGTTCCTGCACGGCGGCACGCCCGTCGCCGAGCGCGAGGCGATGGTCAACCGCTTCCAGGCGGGCGAGGCCCCGGTCTTCCTGCTGTCGTTGAAGGCGGCAGGCACCGGCCTCAACCTCACCCGGGCCG
The DNA here is from genome assembly GCF_040652135.1 of Streptomyces sp. NPDC048295. Classification (NCBI taxonomy): domain Bacteria; kingdom Bacillati; phylum Actinomycetota; class Actinomycetes; order Kitasatosporales; family Streptomycetaceae; genus Streptomyces; species Streptomyces sp. NPDC048295. Next base: position 54,435 of record NZ_JBEZLL010000014.1, on the reverse strand, counting down.
GCCATGTCGTGCACTTCGACCGTTGGTGGAACCCGGCGGTCGAGGCACAGGCCACCGACCGCGCGTACCGCATCGGGCAGACCCAGCCGGTGCAGGTGCACCGGCTGATCGCCGAGGGCACCATCGAGGACCGGATCGCCGACATGCTGGCCCGCAAGCAGGGCCTGGCGGACGCGGTGCTCGGCTCCGGCGAGGCGGCGCTGACCGAACTGACCGATGCGGAACTCGCCGATCTGGTGGAGTTGCGAGGGGGCGCACGATGAGAGACGGACACGACGGCGGCGACTACGAGAGCGGCGACAGGGACACGCCTGTCCCGGGTCAGGAACGTACCTTCGGCGCGCTGCCGCCCGCACACGGCCGCGGCTTCGCCGAGTCCTGGTGGGGCCGGGCCTGGCTCAAGGCCCTGGAGGACACCGCGCTGGACGGCCAACAGCTGAAGAAGGGACGCAGGTTCGCCCGCGAGGGCCGGGTCGGAGCGGTCTCCGTCCGGCCGGGCCGGATCACCGCGGTCGTCCGGGACGGGGACTCGTCCACGCACCGCAGCGATGTGCTGCTCCAGGAGCTGAGCGAGGCGGACTGGGAGCGGCTCCTCGGCATGGCCGTCGAACGGGCCGGGCACATCGCGGCGCTGCTGGACCGGGAGATGCCCCCGCACCTGGTGGAGGACGCGGCGGCGGCAGGGGTGGAACTGCTGCCCGGGATCGGTGACCTGGACCCGGAGTGCACCTGCGACGCGTGGGACCACTGCCCGCACACCGCCGCGCTGTGCTACCAGGTGGCGCGGCTGCTGGACCAGGATCCGTTCGTGCTGCTGCTGATGCGGGGGCGCGGTGAGCGGCGGCTCCTGGACGAACTCCAGATACGCATCGCGGCCCGCGCCGAGGGGCACGGCGCCCGCGGCCCGGCCGGCCCCGCCGACGGGTCCGCCACTGCGGCGGCGAGCGCCGACGACGGGGGTGTCCGGGCGGACGAGGCGTTCGCGGCCCGGGACATCCTGCCTCCGTTGCCCGATCCTCCGCCGCTGCCGGCGGAGCCCGGCGCGGCACCGTCGCTGGACACGGAGACCGAGCCGCAGGACGGCGTCGATCCGGCGGCGCTGGAGATGCTGGCGACGGACGGTGCGGCGCGCGCCCACCGGATGCTGGCCGAGGCTCTCGCCCCCGGCCATGAACAGCAGCCGCTACCGGCCGTGCTGACGCCGCAGCAGGATGCCGTGCGGCTGGTCGCGGAGGCCCGGCCCGAGCCCTGGATCACGAAGCGGCTCATCGCCGCTTCGGGACGGCGGCGGGCCGAGCTCGATGTGGCGGTACGGGCGTGGCGGTACGGCGGGGTGGCCGCGCTCGCGGTGCTCGACGAGGAGTGGACACCCGGCCCGGAGGCGCTGGCCGGCGCGCGGGCCCTGCTCGCCGAGGCATGGGAGGAGGGCGAGCGGCCCCGGCTGCGGTCGTCGGGCAACCGCTGGACCGACGTGGACGGTGGCGTGCAGCTCCGGTACGGGCGGGACGGGCGCTGGTGGCCGTACCGCAAGGAGGGCGGACGCTGGGTCCCGGCAGGTCCGGCGGACGACGATCCGGCGGCCGCGCTGGGCGGCTCGGGCGGGCCGGAGGACTGAGGACCCGTCCGTACGGCCTTCGGGCGATCGACGTCGGGCGGCGGCTGCCGGCGCCCCCGCCCGACGTCGCGTCCTGTCCGTGCGTTCAACTGGATGTCACCGTGCGTTGAGGGCGGGAACGGAACCTGACGGCCGTCCGAAGTGTTCGTGCCTCAGGAGGTCCCATGTCCGCGCGTGTCGTCCGTCGTTCCCTTGCCGTCGGGCTGCCGCTCGCCCTGCTCGGCACGGTGTGTGTGGCCGGTACGGCGACCGGCGCACCGGACCGGCACGAGCGTCCCGAGCCCACGGCCCGGGTCACCGGGACGGCCGTGCTGGGTGACATTGCGCTGGCGGGCTTCAGCAACGGGCTGCTGCCGGGGTCGGTCGCGGACGACCGCGGGGTGCGGCTCGGCGGCATCGGCAGCGACATCTACCCCGCGGGCCGCCGAGGCGAGTTCTGGACCGTCACCGACCGCGGCCCCAATGGGCAGATCAAGATCGACGGGAAGAAGCGTCGCACCTTCCCCGTCCCCGGATTCGACCCGGCAATCGTCAAGGTGCGGGTCAGCGGGAAGCACATCAAGGTGCTGAAGGCCATTGCGATCACGACCCGGTCCGGCGCTGCGGTCACCGGTCTGCCGAACCAGCGCGACCACGACGAGGCCCCGTACACCTATGACGCGAGGACACCGCTGGGGTACGACCCGAACGGTCTGGACACCGAGGGCATCGTCCGCGCCTCCGACGGCAGCTTCTGGCTGGTCGACGAGTACGGCCCCTCCCTGGTGCATGTCTCCGCCCGCGGCCGGGTGCTGACCCGGTACGTGCCGCAGGGCCTCGGGCTGGCGGGCGCCGACTATCCGGTGGTGGAGGCGCTGCCCGGCGTGCTGCTGCACCGCAAGATCAACCGCGGCTTCGAGGGTCTGGCCCTCCTTCCGGGCGGCGATCTGGTGCTTGCCGTGCAGAGCCCGCTCTCGCTGCCCGACCAGGACGCGGGAGAGTCCTCGCGCAATGCGCGGCTGCTGCGTTTCTCGACGAAGAAGCGCGCGGTGACCGCGGAGTACGCCTACCGGTTCGACGCGGTGGACGTCGTGGATCCGGGCGAGGACGACACCTCCGAACTGAAGATCTCCTCGGTCGTCGCGATCGGCCGGAACGATCTGCTGGTCGAGGAGCGAACTGACCGCGTGGCCAGGCTGCACCGGGTGTCGCTCCCGCACGGCTCCGGCATCCTGGGCTCCGCCTGGGACGACCCGGCGACGTCTCCCTCGTACGAGGAACTCACCGATCCCTCGGTCTCGGGCGTGCCGGTGCTCCGCAAGAGTCTGGTCGTCGACCTGGGCAAGGTCGCGGGAGTTCCCGGGAAGATCGAAGGAGTGGCGGTGACGGGCCGGGACACGCTCGCGCTGATCAACGACAACGACTTCGGGATGACCGACGGTGCCGAGGCCTTCGACGCGGACGGCCGCCTGGTCGACAGCGGCATCGAGACCTCGGTGACGCAGCTGAAGCTGCCGCGCCCGCTGCGCGGCTGATCCGCGGGCGCCGTCCCGCGTCCCGGTCCTCGGCGGCGAGTATCCACCGAGGACCGGGCCTGGCCGTACATACCTGCGTACTCCCTTCCCCATGGGGTCGAATTCGGTCCCCGCCGTCTTCCGCCACCCGCGCGGCGCCCGTACGGTAGGGCGCGCGAGATGCTCGGCCGCACACCGGACAACACCTTCCGGTCATCGGACACACAGGGAGCCGCGGGATGTCGGGGGATTCCAGCAGCGGACTGTTACGCGACGCCATCGGGCTGCGCGAGGTCCTCTTCCAGAGCATCACGGCGATGGCGCCCGCCGCGGCCGTCGCCGCCTCGATTCCGGCCGGAGCCGCGTTCGCCGGCGGCAGTCTGCCGCTGTCCGTGGTGGTGGCCCTGGTCGCCTGCCTGTTCACCGCGTCGTGCGTCGCCGAGCTGGCCCGTCGGCTGCCGGCCGCCGGTTCCGTCGCCACTTACTCCGCACAGGGACTCCATCCGGCCATCGGGTTCCTCGTCGGCTGGGGCTACGTCTTCGTCGAGGCCCTGGTGCCCGCGCTGCTGCTGCTCCAGCTCGGATTCACGACGGCGGGCACACTGCACCAGGAGTGGTCGTCCTACCCGGCAGGCCTGTGGTGGCCGTGGTCGCTGCTGGGCGCGGCGGTCATCGCACTCGCCGGGTATTTCGGCGTACGGGCCTCCGCCCGGTTCGGCACCGTGCTCGGCATCTTCGAGGTGCTCGTCTTCGTCGTCTTCGCCGTGCTCCTCATCGGGCAGGCCGGCGGGGACAACACCCTTTCGGTGTTCGGCACTTCGCACACCGCCGACGGATACGACGGCATCAGCGGGATCTTCGCCGGCTCGGTCTACACCGTGCTCGCCTTCGCGGGCTTCGAGGCCGCGGCGCCACTCGCGGAGGAGACGAAGAACCCCCGGCGCACCATGCGGCGTGCGGTGCTCGGCGCGGCGCTCTCCATCGGCCTGGTGTACGTCCTGACCACCTATGCGATGTCGGTGTACTTCGGGCCCGACAGGTTCGCCGGATTCGGCGGCTCGGGGGCCGCATCGTGGGAGGGAGTGGCCCGCGCCTCGTTCGGACTGTTCTGGGTGCTGCTCTTTCTCGCCGTGGTCAACTCGACCGTGGCCAACGCCAACGCGTGTGCCAATGTGTCGACCCGTACGGCGTTCGCCCTCGGCCGCATCGGCGTCTTCCCGCAGGCGTTCGCGAGGCTGCACCCACGGCGCCGCTCCCCCGTCACGGGCGTGGCCGTGCAGTTCGTGATCGCGGTCGGCGCGTCGCTCGGGCTGGGATTCGCCTATGACCCGGTGACCGCATTCGTGCTGCTGGCCACCGTGATCGTCACGGTGATCATCGGTGTCTACATCATCGTGAACCTGTCCTGCGCGGGTTACTTCCTGCGCAGGCGCCGCGACGCCTTCAACCCCGTGCTCCATCTCCTGTTCCCGGTGCTGGGGATCGTGGCGTTCGTCCCCGCGCTGCTGACGGCCGCCGGAATCCCGGCCTTCGACTTCGTCTCCGAACTCACGCCTCCCGTCTCGTACGCCGGTCCGGTCGTCGGTGTCTGGATGCTGATCGGGGTCGTTGTGCTGGTGGTGCTGGTGCGCAGACACCCTGAGCGGGTGGCGCAGACCGGACGGATCCATCGTGACGACACCCCGGCACCGGCCGGGAAGACAGAGACAGGAGCAGTCCAGCCATGAACGACCCCCGCATCCTGACCGTCCGCCCCGAGGAGGGCGAGTACGCCTGGACCTTCGGCGGGGCGGCCCCGGTCGCCCGGATCGAGCCGGGGACGTTCCTCGACGTGTACACGGAGGACTGCTTCGCCGGGCGGGTCCGCTCCGAGAAGGACCTGGTCTCCGAGGTCTGCGAATTCCCCTTCCTCAACCCGCAGACCGGCCCCTTCCATGTGGTGGGTGCGGAGCCCGGCGACACCGTCGCGGTGCACTTCGTGTCCATCGAGCCGGCCAGGGACTGGGCCGCCTCGACGACCGTGCCGCTCTTCGGGGCGCTCACCTCCACCCACACCACGGCCTCGCTGCAGGCTCCGCTGCCCGAAGTGGTGTGGATGTGGCAGCTCGACCGGGCCCGCCGCACCTGTCTGTTCAGCGCCCGGGACAGCGACATCCAGGTGGAACTGCCGATGGACCCGATGCACGGCACGGTCGGGGTGGCGCCCGCGAATCTGGAGGTACGGTCCGCGCTGGTGCCCGACGCGCACGGCGGGAACATGGACACGCCCGAGATGCGGGCGGGTGTCACCTGCTATCTGGGCGTCAATGTCGAAGGTGCGCTGCTGAGCCTGGGGGACGGCCATGCCCGCCAGGGCGAGGGCGAGACCTGCGGGGTCGCCGTGGAGTGCGCGATGAACACGGTGGTGCTCGTGGAGCTGCTGAAGGGTGTCCGCACTCCGTGGCCGCGCATCGAGTCCGACACCCATCTGATGTCGACCGGCTCGGCACGACCTCTCGAAGACGCCTTCCGGATCTCCCAGTTGGACCTGGTGCAGTGGCTGGCGCGCGACTACGGCCTGTCCGAACTGGACGCCTACCAGCTGGTCAGCCAGGCCGGTGAGGCTCCGCTGGCCAATGTGTGCGACACCAACTACACCTGCGTGGCGAAGATCCGCAAGCAGTGGCTGCCCTCTGGCGACCCCCATCGCGGGCTCCACCGCCATCTGCGGGAGACTGCCACACTGCTGTCCAGCCACTGACCCGTACGAACCTCAACCCCTCTCCCCCCACAGGAGTGTTCATGCATCGCAGAAGGATTCTCCAGGGCGCCGCCGCGACGGCGGCCGCCGCACTGCTCCCGGCCTCCACCCGTGCCGTGGCCGCCACGACCGCGGGCGACACGGACTATCCGCTCGCCCACTGGACGCCCGCCTCCACCTCCAACTACACGGTATCGAGCCGCCCTTCGGCCTATCCGGTTCAGTACGTGATCATCCATGTCACCCAGGAGACGTATCCGAACACGATCGGGATCTTCCAGAATCCGGCGAAGCAGGTCTCGGCGCACTATGTGGTGCGCTCGGCGGACGGCTATGTCGCCCAGTGCGTCCGGGAGCAGAACATCGCCTGGCACGCGGGCAACTGGGACTACAACACGCGCAGCATCGGCATCGAGCACGAGGGCTGGGTGGATCAGCCCTCGTACTTCACCAACGCCATGTACGAGAAGTCGGCGCTGCTGACCGCTTCGGTCTGCGACCGCTACAACATCCCGAAGGACCGCTCGCACATCCTGGCCCATGCCCAGGTGCCCGGGACCGACCACACCGATCCCGGCCCGCAGTGGGACTGGGTGCGATACATCCGCCTCGTCAATCTGTACTCGGCGGCCTGACAGGCCTTCGCCGCCCGGGGCGATCCGCCCTGTGCGCCGCGGTTGTCGCAGCGGCCGGCTGCGACGACCATGGGGTGTTCACGACGCCCCTGGACGGGAGGGTGAGTTGAAGGACCCCTGGGTGGCGCTGGCAGCCGATACGGACCCTGGTGAACGGATCGGCCAACTGCGGCACGCACACGAGGTGTTCACCACGGCGGGTCGGCTGGAGCGGCCGGTCCGGCCGGTCGTCGGCGAGTCGTGGCGGCGCTCGGCGCGGGCCAGGGTCAGCCCGGACGGTGCGGCCCTGGTCGAGCTGGGTCCTGACGACCTCGGACCGTACCGGGAAGGGCACCCCCTGGCCCCCGTCATGCCGGTGATCCGTGAGCTGATGGGCGCCTATGCGACGGACGGGGAGCATCTGCTCGCGGTGTGCGACGCGCACGGCAGACTGCTGTGGGTCGAGGGCCCCGCGGTGACGCTGCGGGCCGCCGGCCGGATGAACTTCGTGGAGGGCGCCCGCTGGGCCGAGTCGGCGGCCGGGACGAACGCGCCGGGGACGGCCATCGCCGTGGACCGCCCCGTGCAGGTCTTCGCCGCCGAGCACTTCCTGCGGCCGGTCCAGCAATGGACCTGCGCGGCCGCGCCGCTGCACGACCCGCACACGGGACGGGTCCTGGGCGCCGTGGACATCACCGGCGGGGACCGGCTCGCGCATCCGCACAGCCTGGCGTTCGTGCAGGCGGTGGCCCGCGCCGCCGAGACGCAGCTCGCGCTGCTCGCCCCCGCGCCGGCCGTCGGCACGGTGCGGCTCAGCGCGCTCGGCCGGGACGAGGCGCTCCTGGTGGCGGGGGGCCGCAGGATCCGGCTCAGCAGGCGGCACAGCGAGATCCTGGCGACGCTGGCCCGCCATCCCGAAGGCCTCGGCGGCGAGGAACTCCTCGTCGAACTGTACGAGGACGAGTCGGTGACCCCGGTGACCCTGCGGGCAGAACTCTCCAGGCTGCGGCGGCTGCTCGGCCCGGAGCTCCTGCTCTCCCGCCCCTACCGCCTCGCCGCTCCGGTCGACGCGGACTTCGACACGGTGGCGCGCAGACTGGCGTCGGGCGCCGTCGCCGCGGCACTGGGTGCCTACGCGGGGCCGCTGCTGCCGGCCTCGCAGGCGCCGTCCGTCATCCGTCTGCGGCGCCGGCTCGAGGAACAGTTGCGCGCGGCACTGATCGCGCGCGGTGACCCGGGGCTGCTGGCCGACTGGGCCTACAGCCCCTGGGGCGAGGAAGACCTCCGGGTCTGGCGGGCACTCGCCGCGGCCGTTCCCGCCGGGCAGCGCCCGGCCCTCCTCGCCAGGGCCCGGACCCTCGACGCCGAGCAGGGACAGCCCCTGTCCCTTGCAACGGGGTTGCAACGTATCGCTGCCTACACTCGCGCCGAGGGCCGTCCAATGGCGGGCGGCACCGGATCCGGGAGGCCACAGAGATGACCCGTTACGCCGCGCCGGGTGCCGAGGGCGCCATCGTCTCGTACGAGTCCCGCTACGACCACTGGATCGGCGGCGCGTACGTGCCGCCCGTCCGCGGTCAGTACTTCGAGAACCCCAGCCCCGTCAACGGCCGCCCCTTCACCGAGATCGCCCGCGGTACGTCCGAGGACGTCGAGCTCGCCCTGGATGCGGCACATGCCGCGGCGCCCGGCTGGGGAGCCACGTCGGCAGGTGACCGTGCGGGTCTCCTCAACAGGATCGCCGACCGGATGGAGGCGCATCTGGAGGAGCTCGCGGTCGCCGAGAGCTGGGACAACGGCAAGCCTGTACGGGAGACCCTGGCCGCCGACATTCCGCTGGCCATCGACCATTTCCGCTACTTCGCCGGTGCGCTGCGCGCCCAGGAGGGCTCACTCAGCGAGATCGACGACGACACGGTCGCGTACCACTTCCATGAGCCGCTCGGCGTCGTCGCGCAGATCATCCCGTGGAACTTCCCGATCCTGATGGCGACATGGAAGCTGGCCCCGGCACTCGCGGCCGGCAACGCGGTGGTCCTCAAGCCGGCCGAGCAGACCCCGGCCTCCATCCATGTGTGGCTGAAACTGGTGGCCGACCTGCTGCCGCCGGGCGTCGTCAATATCGTGAACGGCTTCGGAGCGGAGGCCGGCAAGCCTCTCGCCTCCAGTCCGCGCGTCGCGAAGATCGCCTTCACCGGTGAGACGACGACGGGGCGGCTGATCATGCAGTACGCCTCCGAGAACATCAAGCCGGTGACGCTGGAGCTCGGCGGCAAGTCGCCCAACATCTTCTTCGACGACGTGTGGGACGCGGACGACGACTTCCGCGACAAGGCGCTCGAAGGGTTCACCATGTTCGCCCTCAACCAGGGCGAGGTCTGTACCTGTCCGTCGCGTGCGCTGATCCAGCGCGGGCTGTACGGCGAGTTCCTGGAAGCGGGCGTCGCCCGCACCGAACGGATCGTGCCCGGACACCCGCTGGACACGGACACGATGATCGGCGCACAGGCCTCCAACGACCAGCTGCAGAAGATCCTCTCGTACCTGGACATCGGCCAGCAGGAGGGCGCGAAGATCCTCACGGGCGGTCAGCGGATCGAGTACGACGGGGAGCTGGCCGGCGGCTACTACGTCCAGCCCACCGTCTTCGAGGGCGACAACCGGATGCGGGTCTTCCAGGAGGAGATCTTCGGCCCGGTCGTGGCGGTCACATCCTTCTCCGACTTCGACGACGCGATCAGGACCGCGAACGACACCCTGTACGGTCTCGGGGCCGGGGTGTGGACGCGCGACATCAACACCGCGTACCGGGCCGGCCGCGCCATCCAGGCGGGCCGGGTCTGGACGAACTGCTACCACGCGTACCCGGCACACGCGGCCTTCGGCGGGTACAAGCAGTCCGGGATCGGCCGCGAGAACCACAAGATGATGCTGGAGCACTACCAGCAGACGAAGAATCTTCTGGTGTCGTACTCGCCGAAGAAGCTGGGCTTCTTCTAGGCGCAGAAAAAGGGCGCCTGACCAGGCAAGATGCCCGTCAGGCGCCCTTCGCAGCGCACGACTAATACTCCAGTCGGATTTCGTGTCCTGAGCTGCTGGTTGTCGTTGTTCGGGTATGAATGTGATGCCTGAAGTCGATTGCTGGAAGGCCGAGTTGGAGTCGGCCTTCGCTCGGGTGGCGGGCCGGTTCGGGCGGGCGGATCTGCGGTGGCGGATGCGTGACTACGTGCGGGGTCTGCTGGCTCCGGTCGGACGGAAGAACGGCTGGCAGCTGGCCGAATGGGCTGGCCACCGTGATCCGGCGGGCCTGCAACACCTGCTGAACGGTGCCCGCTGGGACGCCGATGCCGTTCGCGACGACGTGCGGGACTACGCCGCCGAGCGGCTCGGTCCGGGCGGGGTGCTGATCATCGATTTGCCAGATCGGCGTGTTCGCCGCCTACGCCACCAGCTCGGGCCGGGCTCTGGTGGACCGGGAGCTCTACCTGCCGAAATCCTGGACCTGCGACCGTGATCGGTGCCGGGCAGCGAAAATCCCTGATGAACGCGGCTTTGCCACCAAGGGGGAGCTGGCCTGGGACATCGTGCGCCGCTGCCTGGCCGCAGGCCTGCCGGCCGCCTGGGTGACCGCGGACGAGGCTTACGGGCAGGACTGGAACTTCCGACGCCTGCTCGAGCAACTCGGCATCGGCTACGTGGTTGCGGTGCCCAAGTCCCAGCAGGTCAAGTCCCTGGCCGGCTGCTGGCGCATCGACCAGCTCATTGACGAAGCCCCCGCCGATGCCTGGCAGCAGCTGTCCTGCGGCAACGGAGCGAAGGGCCCACGCGTCTATGACTGGGCCGCGGCGAAACTGCCCGCCAACATCATCTTCGACCCGGATCCGCCAACCCATCATCGCTGGGTGCCGGCCCGCCGCAGTCTGTCCGATCCCACCGAGATCGCCTACTACCTCGCCCACGCACCCGTCGGCATCGAGATCGACGAACTCGCCCGGATCGCCGGCAGTCGGTGGGCGGTCGAGGAATGCTTCCAGGCCGCAAAGAACGAGTGCGGCCTGGGCGAGTACGAGGTCCGCCGCTATCCGGGCTGGTACCGGCACATCACCCTGGCCATGCTCGCCCATGCCTTCCTCACCGCCCTGGCCGCCCAAGCCGCCCACCGGGAAACCGCAGAAACGAACCGACCAGCCTCGTCTCCCTCACCGTGGCGGAAATCCGACGGCTCCTGGACGCTCCCCTGCCCCACCCCAGACCCGAACTCAACCAGCGTCAGCATGCCCTGAGATGGTCCCACTGGCGCAGACGCCACCAAGCCATCGCCCAACGATGCCACCACATGAAAAGAGCCAGCTCAGGACACGAATTCTGACTGGAGTACTAACGAGTTGGTGCGTGATAGCGGGTGAGGCGTCGCTGCTGACTGGTGGCATGATCCGGGTGTGGCGATCGCGGTCAAGCGGTCGGTTCTCTCGCGTCGAGTGTTCACGGGGATCTCTCGGCGTCATCTCGCCTGCCTGGTAGCGGAGTTGGCCGAACCATGGCTGGCCGGTGTCGAAGGCCGCCGTCACGCGGCACGTGGCGGATCCCGGCGGCGGGCAGCTGGTGCGGGCGCCCGGCATCAACTGGTGTTCATCGACCGGTTGACGGCGACCCTCATTCATCTGCGGCACGATCTGCCGCACGCTGTCCTCGGACTGCTCTACGGTGTGGACCGCTCCACCATCACCCGCGCGATCGGGGAGATACGCACCCTCCTTGCCGAGCGGGGGTGCGCGGTTCCCGACCGCCCTGGCCTGCGTCTTCGGACACTGACTGATGTCTTCGCCCATGCCCAGGCCGAGGGCGTCGAGCTGCGTCTGGACGCCACCGAGATCCAGGTCCGCCGGCCGCCTGCCGGCCGCGGCGGACGACGAGCGTTCGTCTCCGGCAAGAAGAGAATGAACACGATGAAGGCCACCGTCATCACCGACCAACAGGGCCGCACCTTATGGACCGATGCTCTGCGGCCTGGTCGGATGCATGATGCGACCGCCGCGCGCAACGAAGGCATCGGTACCTGCTTCCAGCACTTTCGCGATGTCGAGGTTCTCCTGGACGACGGCTGTCTCGGGCTCCGCCGCGATCACCCCGGCCGGGCCGTCACTCCTCCGAGGAAGGGCAACAAGATCAGCCCGCCCGAGGTCCTTGAAGCCCGTCAGCGAGCCCGCCACCGGCACTCCTCGAAACGCATCAGCGTCGAGCACGCCCTCGCCGACCACAAACGCTGGAAACAACTGATCCGCTGGACTCACCGACGTGAGACGCTGCCCGCCACCTACCAGGCCATCGCCGGCCTCGTCTCCGACCGAGCTACTGCAGCCTGAAATCGGCCGCGACCAGGAGAAACACGCCTCACCCGCTATCACGCACCAACTCGTAAGACGCGTAGTGACGGGTGAACGTGAGATCAGGCGGCGACCCGGCTCAGCAGCCGCTCCCGCAGCACTGCCGATGAGACGTGCATCGTGTACGGGAAGTAGACGACCGTGACGCCGCGCGCTGTGAATTCCTGCTCGTACGCACGTCAGCTGGGCGAACCGTGCCAGTCGTCACCGACGAACGTCACACCGAAACGGTGTTCCTCCCAGGCCGCGAGCCGGTCCATCCGTTCTTGTGGGACGACCTCATCGACGCAGCGCAGAGCGCGCAGCATCGCCATCCGGTCCGCCAGCGGGAACATCGGCGTCCTGTGCTTGCGCTGCAGGGACAGCTCGTCCGTCGTCACACCGACAACGAGCCGGTCGCACATCCTGCGGGCCTGCTCCAGCAGCCGCAGGTGGCCGACGTGGAGCATGCCGAACACCCCCGCCGTGTAACCGACCAGAAGCCCAGGAGTCTGCAACTCAGACACTGGGGATCAGCCACAGCTCCTGCAGCACCAGCGTGCCATTGGGAATCCTCAGCTCCTCGAAGAAGAGCCGGCCGCCCCAGCGAAAGTGCAGCCACAGCTCCCGCTGCACCTGCCGGTCCAGAACCGCCGTGTCCATGGGGATCCCCGCCTTTCGTCTCTTTCGTCCAGGAAGTGAGCCCGCGTGCTGGCTCATCGGGAAGACCCTTCGGAGAGCACGGGCGTGAGATCCGCCAGGACGAATTCAGCAGGCCGGACAGCGCGCCCGCGGCGTGCGCGGTAGCTGAGCCAGAGCACGAGCATGGTCGCGCTCACCGCCAGATTGAACGCGTACAGAGCCCACGCCGGGCCGACCGGGAGGCTCGCGACGTAGACCCCGTAGAGCAGATTCCCCGTGTTGCTGAGGACGAGGTTGCCGCCGCTATACGACGAAAGGTCGCGCGTGCGCACGGCTTTCGCGACCATGGGCAGCGTGGACGCGATGAACACGATCGTCGAGAGCGTCCCGGCGATGACGTCTATGCCGTCGAGCACGATGGATTCCTTCCAGGGCTGGGATCTGAGCCGCCGCCACGTCCGGCGGCCTGTGCCCTGTAGACGCTGGGACCGGCGAATCCGTGAGATCGGAAGATCACTCCGCCTCGTCCGTGGTGCCGCCCGCAGGCACAACAGCCCTCTGTCAGAGCGCAAGGCCCACGACAATGCGAGCCTGCACCACATGGGCACCGACCCGGTTTGGGGCGAACGCAGGTGTGAAAGTGCTCGTTTATGGGACATATGCGCGTGATTCCGGCCCAAAATCGAACACGCGATCGCTGATTTGGGGCGCTTTGCAGGCCCTCCCCTCCCCCCTGCACGCCGAATGCCCGGCACAAGTTCAGTGCCGGACATTCGGTTGCTGAGCGTTGATCTGCACGCGTGTGCGACGGGATCAGTCGAGGATCGACAGGGCTCGGTCCAGCACCCTTGCGAACGAGTCTTCGTCGTTCTCCAGCCACACCTGCTGCGCAACCATCAGGCATCCGAACGCGGCGGCTGTCAGCACGCGTGGCGCGGGATCGTTGGCTGCAAAGGGTCGGCCGGAATCCACGGCACGCTCTCGAAGAATCGAGACAACGGACTTCTGCACCTGATGCTGACGCTCCAGGTACCCCGCGAGAAGGACAGGTGTCTCGAAGATCAGTCGCTGCAAGGGTGCGGTCACGGAGTCCCTCCCCTGCGAATCGATGTGCGGCACGAGGAAGGCGAGCATCGCGCGCAGTGACTCCCACGTCGACTCGTCGGCTGGTCGCACCCGCAGCCCGGCCAGCATCGCGTTGGCGAGTGCATCGAACTTCCCGAGGACGAGATCCTCCTTGGTCTCGAAGTAGCGGAACACGCTCCGCTTCGACATGCCGACGGCGGCCGCGACGTCGTCGATCGTCGTCTCGTCGTACCCCTGCTCCACGAAGAGGGAACCGGCGGACTCTGCGATCTCCCACTGCACGGCGTTGCGCGTCCGCTCTCGAAGGCCAGGGCTGCGATCAGTCATGCGTCCAGGGTAGCCGTTGCGCATGTTTGGCGGTAGCTGTTAACTTTGGCATTCAGTGACAGGTTAGACAGGAGATGACGACATGCAGAGAGTCGCGCTCGTGACCGGGGCCTCCTCCGGCATCGGAGCAGCAGCCGCCCGGCGGTTGAAGGATGCGGGCTTCGTGGTCTACGCCGCCGCACGCCGCGTGGAGCAGATGTCGTCACTCAAGGACGCGGGCATCGAGGTGCTGTGCCTCGACGTGACCGACGAGACGTCAGTCTCGACCGCGGTGAAGACGATTGTCGATCGGTCCGCTCGCCTCGACGTCCTCGTCAACAACGCCGGCTACGGGTCCTACGGCGTGATCGAGACCACGCCGCTCGGGGAGGGCCGCAACCAGTTCGAGGTCAACCTGTTCGGTCTGGCCCGGCTCACGCAGCTCGTCCTGCCGGTGATGCGCGAACAGGGCGGCGGCACCGTCATCAATGTGAGCTCGATGGGCGGCAAGCTCGTCGCGCCGTTGGGCGGCTGGTATCACGCGAGCAAGTACGGGGTCGAGGCGTTCAGCGACGCTCTGCGCATGGAGACGGCACCGTTCGGGATCCGTGTCGTGATCGTCGAGCCGGGGTCGATCCGCACCCAGTGGGGCACGATCGCCGCGGAGCACGTGCGGGGTTCCACTCGCTCTACTCCGTACGAGGACATGGCCGAGCAGGTGGCCAAGAACCTGGCCACCAGTGCCGAGCCGACCACACGGACCGCGTCCGATCCGGATGTCGTTGGCCGGGCGATCGCACGCATCGCGCAGACGAGACGTCCGCGCACTCGCTATCGCGTCGGGCTCGGTGCCACACCCATGGTGTTTCTGCGCTGGCTGCTCCCCGACCGGGCATTCGACTCCCTGGTTCGCCGCGCCTTCGGGGTACACCGGCTGACCGCACCACCGCGACCGGCGTGACCACAAGACATCCCGACCGAGAGGACCACCCATGACCAGCGAGCACTGGAACCCAGAGAACCTGCCGACCCAGGAAGGCAAGACCTTCGTCGTGACCGGCGGCAACGCCGGAATCGGCTACTTCATCAGCGAGCAGCTCGCAGGAGCCGGGGCACGGATCGTCCTCGCCTCACGCTCCGAGCAGAAGGCCGAGACCGCCGCAGCATCGATCCGCAGGCACGCGCCGGGAGCGGCCGTCGAGTTCGTGCGCCTGGACCTCACGTCCCTGACGTCGATCCGGGAAGCCGCCGACGCGATCCGACGGCACGGCCCGATCGACGGGCTCATCAACAACGCGGGCATCACCACCGGCGGACGCGAGCGGAAAGTCACCAAGGACGGGCTGGAACTCGTCGTCGGCTCGAACGCGTTCGGCCCGTTCGCACTGACCGCGCTCACCCTGCCAGCCCTCGCACCGAACGGCCGGATCATCAGCCAGACCAGCCAGGCCACCCAGGTGGTCAAACTCGATCCCGCGAACCTGCAAAGCGAACACGGAAAGTTCAACTTTTTCCGCGCCTACGGGTACTCCAAACACGCCGTGCTCGCATTCGCATTCGAGCTGCAGCGACGGCTGACCGCGGCGGACAGCAGGGTGGAGTCGCTTCTCGCGCACCCGGGAATCGCGATCGACCTGAAGTCACCTCGCCGACCCGGCATCATCGACAGGGGCCGCCCGTCCGACTACCTCACGGCTCTCTACGCCCAAGGCAAGGAACGTGGAGCGTGGCCCGCGGTCCGCGCCGCAACCGACCCGAATACCAAGGGCGGTGAGTACTACGGCCCGCGACGCCGTGTCGCCGGCCGAGCGGTCCGGGTCGAGGCCACGGCCGCCAGCGCGAGCGAGGAGTTCGGGCAGGAGTTCTGGCGTCAAGCGGAGAAGGCCACCGGGATCACGTTCGACTTCCGAGCCTGACGGTTCAAACATGCCCGTCGACTCGGCAGAAACCGCGCATGCCGACCTCCCGGCTGCGCCAGCCCGGCGACAGGCCCTTCACTGAACTTCCGACCCAGATCCCGACCGTCGACGGCAAGCTCCGGCTGTCAGTCAATGCGTTCCTCGTCGTCCACGGCGACGAGCACACCAGGATGTCTACATTGCTGGAGCCCACCTCGACTCCCCCGGCGTTCGTTCAAGTGGTCGGGGACGACAGCGGGTACCGCTTCATCGAAATCTGAAGCCCCGGCAACCGACGCCCCGGATACTGCCGAACGCCCGTCGACCGCTCCTGCTGGCGCGCCGGAGTTCTCCGACAGTCCCTCGCCCGCGGCCGGTCCGCGGGAAGTACCCGCCTCCCGCCCCGCTCCGGCACGGCGCCGCCTGTACGGGAAGATCGCACAGCGGGTCGTCCCATACGACCTGCAGCCCGTCGTCCTGCGGGACGAGCCCGTCGAGCTTAGTGGTCGACGCTCGAAGTCCTTCGGGGGTTGATCATGTTGCCAGGGCGGCGGAGGATTCTTGTTTGTGATCGGCGGTGTGCCGGTCGAGCCTGGCCAGTAGATCGTCCAGGTCGGCGGTGGTGAACTTCCACTGGAACGGCTTTGCTGTGGCGTTGTAGCGGTCTTCGAATGCTCGGAGCCGGTCCCTGACCTGGGTGAGGTCGGTGAAGTCGTTGGGGGAAGGCGACCTTGCGCTGGACGATCGAGAAGAAAATCTCGATTTGGTTCGTCCATGAGGCGTGTACGGGGGTGTGAACCATGACTGCGTTCGGAAACCTGAGGGTCAGGCGGTCGATGGCCTTCTTCCCCCGGTGGGAGGAGCCGTTGTCGACGATCCAGAAGACGCGTCTGGCGCTGGCGTAGGGCTCTTGCGTCATGACCTGGGTGACCAGGTTCATGAACGGAACGATGCCGGTGGTGGGTTCACAGCGGCCGAAGACGCAGGCTCGGTGGACGTCGTAGGCCGCCAGGCAGGCTAGGGCGCTGCCGCGCTTGTACTCGTGGTTGACGCGCATCGCCCGGGCCTGTCCGGGTGCCAGGGTCGGGTGGCAGCGGCAGCGGGCCTGGATGGAGGTCTTCTCGTCCGCGGAGATCACATACTCGTCGTCGTCAGGCGGCTTGCCCTGCCAGGTGCGGGCGTACAGGTCCATCACGCGGGCGGCCTTGGCACGGAAGTCCGGGTCGCGGATGAAGATCCAGGGCCGGTACTGCCAGGGCTTGAGCGCATCGTCGGCCAGCCAGCGGCGCACGGTGGAGACGGAGACCGACCCGACGATGATCCGGGCGGCCACCTCGCGGGCCAGTTCCGGACATGACCAGCGCGACAACGGCGTGCCGGTCTCGGCCGGCAGCTGGCAGGCCAGGGCTTTGACCTCGGCGATCTGCAGAGCGGTGAACGACGGCGGGCGGCCGGACCGTTTACGGTCGGACAGTTCCGGCAGGCCGCCCCCGGCGAACCGGCCCCGCCAGGTACGGACCGTGTCCAGGTTCCGGTCGCCGGCCACTGCGCGTTGCCCCTGGGGCTGCGGGCGTGGAGCTGCACGTTCTCGGGCTGTGCCAGGTGGAAACGCCACGTCACCGTCAACTGGGAGAACTCCTCGATTCGCTGCAGGGTTTCGAGGGGGTATGCCCCGTTGAGCCGGATCACCGACTGGACCCCGCCCTGGTAGTCGTCCTGGACGATGGTGTGGCCGCCGACGACCGTTGCGATCGATTCGACCTCGTACGTCGTCACCGGTGCTGGTTCCTCTCCTCGGGCGATGCTGCTCTGCGGGTTGCCGTGGGGCGCCGTGCGCGCGCGTCGCGATCATGGCCCGGAGCAGGCCGCGTGCCCGGCGGTCCAACTCGGTGACATGTCGGCCTCCACGTTGCCGGACGGGCGAGAGGTCGCTCTGGATGCGTACCCGTGGGTGACGTAGACGGCGACGAGGCGCTTGCCTCGCCGCTCCACCCAGTCGAGCAGATCCGCCACTTGATCGGTGGTCATGAGGGGGTCGACCAGGACAGCGTCCCGCTCTCCCTGGATGAGGGTGGCCGATGTGGGGGACCACATCCTGCGGTCCAGTTCCGGAGGGGTGTCCGCGACCGTGGACTCCAACTCGGCGGAGACGTAAACCTCGTAGGTGAGCGGTGTCTTCGGCATGACCGGTCCGTTCTCTGTAGTGCTCAAGTGGCAGGCAGGCACGGCGGAGCGCTGCGCCCGGGCGCGCGCTCGGAAAGACGTCCGCCGTCACCGGGCCCTGCTGGGGCGGTGACGGCGGCGAGGCACTGCGGGTTTCACTCTGCGGCAGGCTTCATTCCCCGGACTGGTGGAACAGGTCGTCGTCGACCTGGCCCTTCAGCTGTCGCCCCATCTCGGCGGAGAAGGCGAGCACCCCGGACAGAGGTCGGTGCTGGACGACCGCCTTGGCGATCTCCCCGTTCTCGTTGCGCACGAGGATGGTCGAGCCCAGCAGCTGGGTTCCGCCGAAGGCCGCCGCCTCCCACTCGACGTACGAGCGGTCGCGGTTGTGGGCCTCGTGCGTGAAGACCAGCGACTCGTAGATCCGGCTCGCCGCTCCCATGATCAGCGCGACAATCTCGCGCCCCTTGACCGGTCGGTTCAGTGTCGGCGCCTCCAGGACGACGTCCTGGGCGAAGGCGCCGGCGAACGCGTCCTCCTCGCGGGCGGCAAAGGCCTGCGTCCACGCGCCGCCCTCCACCCAGGGTGCCGTGTTGCCGCCTGGCTGCGCTGTCCGATCACTCATGTCCGGCCTCCTGACTGCTCCGTCGCCCGGCCTCGCACGAGGCTCCACTGGGGCGAGTACCAAGCAAAGGTCACATGCATCTTAAGTACAGTCGACTATAGGTCATCAACTGACCATGCGCGACATAGGCAACATGTGTATGGTTGCTTCAGATCGCAACCTTCCCTGCATCCTGGATGGAGGAACAGCCCCATGGCTTCCCACCTGAGATACGACGTCCTGGTCACCCCCGGAGCGGAACGCGCCGGAAAGGTCCTGCCGAACGGCGACCCGATCACCTCCTCGCCCGTCTCCACCGTCCTGGTGCACGGCGAGGAGGAGGCGGTTCTGGTCGACCCGCCCTTCCTGGACTCCCAGATCGAGCAGGTGCGCGCCTGGATTGCCTCCTCCGGCAAGCGAGTGCGGTACGTCTTCGCCACCCACGGTCACGGTGACCACTGGTTCGGCACCGACTCCCTTCTCCGCGACTTCCCCAACGCCCGGGTCTACGCCACGCCGGGGACGATCGAGGTCATGCACCAGCAGGCCACCGAGGGACGCGCGGCGATGTGGGATGTCGACTTCCCCGGCCAGGTTCCGCCCTCTCCCGTCGTCGCCGAGCCGGTGCCCGCCGAGGGCTTCCGACTGGAAGGGGAGCTGCTGCAGTCCATCGAAGTCGGCCACACGGACACCGACCAGACCTCGGTACTGCACGTGCCCTCACTCGGCCTGGTCGTCGCCGGCGACTGCGTCTACAACGGCGTCCACCAGTACTTCCTCGAGGGCGGGAACGGCGGGCTGGAGGCCTGGCTGGGCGCACTCGACGTGATCGAGGGGCTCAAGCCGCGCTTCGTGGTCGCCGGCCACAAGAACGCGGCCCTGCCCGACGACCCGGCGACGATCGCGAGCACCCGCGAGTACCTCCTCGACGTGATCCGCCTGCTGGAGGAGAAGCCGAAGGCAAGCGAGTTCTACGAGGAGTTGCTGCGGCTCCACCCCGACCGCCTCAATCCGGGGCCGGTCTGGTACGGCGCCGTCGGCCTGCTGGGCGCCTGAGCAGAAGCCGAGAGAACAGATACCGAGAAGGTCGAGAAGGTCGAGAAGTACCGAGAAAGTAGTGGATGGCACGATGGATATCGACTCGAGCACCCTGAACGCAAAAGAGGCGTACAAGCTGCTGATCGGCAGCATCATCCCACGGCCCATCGCATGGATCAGCACCCAGTCGACGGACGGGGTCGGGAACCTGGCCCCCGTCTCGTTCTTCACCGCCGTGGGACGCAAGCCCCCGAAGGTCTCGCTGTCCATCCAGCCCAAATCGGACGGACTGACGCTCAAGGACAGCTTCCTGAACATCCGTGACACCGGTGAGTTCGTCACGAACCTCGCGACTCTTCCGCAGATCGTGCCGATGCACCGCAGCGCCATCGAGTTCGAGCCCGACGTGGACGAGTTCGACGCGGTGGGCGTGGAGAAGGAGCCGTCGACCCTGGTCGCCCCGCCCCGCATCAAGGGCGCGCCGGTCGCCCTGGAGTGCAAGGTGGACAAGATCTTCGCCGCACCGGACGGACTGCACCACGTGGTGTGGGGCGAGGTCGTGAACTTCCACGTGCGCGACGACATCTACATCAACGGGCGGATCGACTTCGGTGCCCTCGCGCCGGTGGGCCGTCTGGCGGCCGAGTACACCGTGGTCGACAACGCGTTCGTTCCCCCGCTTACCGACGACGTCATGGCCGAGATGGCCGGACGCCGGATGCGGCGGATCGACCGCAACGGCGAGGACTACTCGGCCGTGGACAATCCGAACTGGTCCGCCTCCGGGGCCGTCGCAGAGTGAGCCCACCGTGCCGGTCCCGCGGAGGGGCGGGGCCGGCACGGTGTTCCCGTCCAGGCCAGGTCGACACAGCTCTCGGGAAGACCCTCTAGGATCAGTTGTTCCATCGGGAGGCGAGCGGTCACCACCGCCCACCTCCGACACAGGAAGGCGATGCATTCCATGGGCGCCACATGGCAGGCGACAGGGCGATACAGCATCGCGTCGGCTCCCGGCACGCTGGGCCTCATCCATGACCTGCTCAACACAGTCCCAGCCGGGCGGCCTCGGACCGCGGACCTGCTGGCGGACACCGGGACTGCTCAGAAGTGGGTGGACTCGGCGTTGGCAGCCTGGGCGGACACTGCACATCAACCGGTCCCGAGGATCCGGCTCGACGAGGAGGATCTCGTCCGCCTCCGTGACCTACGGAGAGCGCTGCGCGACTCCGTGACGCCGCCGGAGGACGGCGAGCCCGTGCCGCACGACGGGGACCCGACGCCGCAGGAGCCGGTCGGAACCCCCGTGGTGGAGTCCGCGCATGCCTCGCTGGGGCTCGACGCCGCTGGCGCCGTGCATCTCGCGCCACGCGGCGGCGGCGCTGGGTTTCTCATCGCCACACTGCTGTTGACGTTGTGGCAGGCACAGAACAGCGGCGACCGACAGCGACTCAAGCTGTGTCGCAACCCCCGGTGCGCGGTCGCCTTCTACGACCGTTCCCGCAACAACAGCGGCGTCTGGCATGACGTTCGTACGTGCGGCAATGCCGCGAACCTGCGCGCCCACCGCGCGCGCCAACGGGACACTGCGGCGTCGCAGCCCTGATCAGCCCGTCCGCTTGCGCCGTCCCGTTGCCGCAGCATTAAAGGCAGCGGGACGGCGGCAGAGATGCAGAAGCAACTGAGCCGCGCGACTCTTGACACATTCAAGACGACCGGTCATATTGAATATCGAGGATGCGGCGTGCGGAACTCCGCCGCCGACCCCATCACCATCCACGGCCCGGGACCGGGCCCGTCACGCAACTGGAGACTCTCGTGACCGCGACGTACCCCACGCTGACCGAGACCGAGGCAGCCGCCCTGGTCGCAAGACTGCGCGCGACCCACCGCAGCGGCCGGACCAAGCCTCTCGACTGGCGCCTCAAGCAGCTGACCCGACTGCGCGCGCTGCTCACCGACAACCGGAAGGCGATCGCCGAAGCCCTCTGGGCCGACATGCGCAAGAACGCGGACGAGGTCGACCGCGCGGAGATCGACCTGACGATCCTGGAGATCGACGACTACCTGGAGAACCTGAAGGACTGGCTCGCGCCGCAGCCGGCCGAGGTCGCGGTCACCCATCTGCCCGAGGGAACGGTGGCCCACACCGAGTTCGACCCCCTCGGCGTGGCTCTGGTCCTGTCCGCCTGGAACTACCCGATCTACCTGCTGCTGACCCCCGTCGCGGGGGCACTCGCGGCCGGCAACGCGGTGGTCGTCAAGCCCTCCGAGCTCGCCGAGCAGACCTCCGCCCTGCTGGCCCGGCTCGTCCCGGACTATCTCGACCCCGACGCCGTCGCCCTGGTCGAAGGCGGTGTCGCGCAGACGACCTCGCTGCTCGCCCAGAACTTCGACCACGTCTTCTACACCGGCAACGGCACCGTGGGCCGGATCGTGATGCGCGCGGCCGCCGAACACCTGACGCCCGTCACCCTCGAACTGGGCGGAAAGTCCCCGGTCTTCGTCGATCGCGGCGCCGACATCGCCACCGTCGCCGAGCGCATCGCGGCCACCAAGTTCACCAACGCCGGGCAGACCTGCGTCGCCCCCGACTACGTCCTCACCGACGCCGAGACCGCGCAGGCGCTGACGACCGCCCTCGGCCAGGCCGTCAAGGAACTGTATGGCGACGACCCCCAGGGCTCCGGCACCTACGGGCGCATCATCAACGAGCGGCACTTCGACCGGCTGGGGAAGCTGCTCGGCTCCGGTCGCACGGCGATAGGCGGGCAGAGCGACCGCGCCGAGAAGTACATCGCCCCGACCGTCCTGCTCGATGTCCAGGCGGACGAACCGGTGATGCAGGAGGAGATCTTCGGGCCGATCCTGCCGATCCTCACGGTCGCCAACCTCACCGAGGCCATCGACTTCATCAACGACCGTGACAAGCCCCTGGCCCTGTACGCCTTCACCGAGAACGAGGACACGAGGTCCCGGCTCATCGCCGAAACCTCCTCCGGCGCCATCAACTTCGGCCTGCCGATCTACCACCTGACCGTACCGACCCTCCCGTTCGGTGGCGTCGGCGAGAGCGGCATGGGCAACTACCACGGCCGCTACTCGCTGGAGGCGTTCAGCCACCGCAAGACGGTCTTCGACGTCCCGCTGAGCTGACCGAACCCACTGTCCCAGGCAAGTTGCAGGGACACCATCGAGACCCCGAAGCTCAACAACCTCCGATCGTCATGACCTGCCTGGCATTCGGTGGACGCGCCGATGCCGGACGTGGTTGCCAGGGTCTCTACCGGTGCATCACCGCCGGTAGGGACCCTGATGGCGTACAGGGGCACGGGCGAGGTCGGGGCCGTCACTGAGCCACGAGCCCGGGGTTACCACCGCTACGCTCCCGTGGCGGCAGGGCGGTCGGCCGCGGATGTGACATAAAAGGGGGTGAACGCGCCCTCCTGATCCTCAGCAGGCGACGACCGCGGCTTCGCTGATCCCATCGGTGAGAGGCCGTACCTGCTCGACCTCCGCTAGCTCCACCTGGCATCCATGGAGATTGACCTGCTCGTCGTCCACGAGGTGCCGCGACCGCAGGGCATCGTCGCACGCCACGGCACCATAGATCTCGCCGCATGCGGCTCCTTACGGAGACGCTGCCGCGCCCGGCGGACCGCCGCCTACGTAAAATGGGGTGCCCCGCCAAAGCGGGACACCCCAAGAGGGCAGAACTTCTACCTATCGCCCATCCGCGCCGCCGGCAGGCCCGCTACCGACGACCATGAGGCCGAATTCATTCGTTGTAGTCCGGTTCAGCGGTTGCTCAGCTCCTCACCGAATCCGTGAGGTGCTCCTGGAACCAGGCCACCGCGGCACTGCTCGACTGCTCGAACTCGGAGATGTAGGGCGCGAAGTGGCCGCCGCGGATCAGCTGCAACCGCTTGGGCTCCAGTGCGCGCTCGTAGGCCCCGAGAGCGAGGTCGGTCACGGTGACCGTGTCACTGAGTGCGACCACCATCAGCAGCGGCGTCGGGGAGACGCGGGTGATCCAGGTGCCGGGCTCGTACATCCGGGCCGCGCGGGTGGAGCGGACCGTGACCTGGTTCTCCCACACACCGTCAGGCACGGGCTGGAGGTAGAAGTCGATGGCCTCCTGCGTGCGGTACGACGCCGCCACGGTCGGGTCGGCGCTGACAATGGTCTGGGAGCGGGGCGCCTCACCACGGGCCTGGGCCCGCTCGTCCTCGTTGAAGGCCTCCTCCAGGGCGGCGACGGCCTCCGGAGCGATGCGGCGCAGGCCCTGCTCGTAGCCGCTGATCGTCGGCACCTGGGAGACCACGGCACGAAGTCGGCGATCGGTCGCGCCGAGCACGATGGCGTGGCCGCCGGCGTAGCTCGTACCCCACAGACCGATGCGGTCGGCATCGACCTCGGACCGGCTCTCCAGATAGGAGACCGCCCGCCGCCAGTCGGCGATCTGCTGCCAGGGGTCGACGTCCTGACGCGGCGTCCCTTCGCTGGCCCCGAAGCCACGGTGGTCGTGGAGCAGCACGACGAAGCCGTTCTCGGCGAACTTGCGCGCGAACGGGTCCAGGCCGTGGTCCTTGACCCCCGCGTAGCCATGGGCCACGGTGATCGCCGGGTGGGGCCCCGGGCTGTCCGGCAGATAGAGCCAGCCGCGCAGCAGCACGCCCGCATCGGCTTTGAACTCGACATCCATGCGTTCGACCATGGGAAGTCGCCTCCTTGGTGACTGGCCGGGAACCGGCCCTGGTGGAAGGGGCCGCGTCGAGCGCGGTTTTGGCGCGGCCTAGACGAGACCGGCCAGGAAGCGGTCCACGTGGGATGCGACGGCGGACGGCTGTTCCACGTGGACCCAGTGCCCGCCCGAGCCGACCACCACCGCCTGGACGGTGCAGAACCTCGGCGCGACGGCTGTGTTGATGAGTCCCTCGGTGACGAATCCGTCCTCCGCGCCGCGGACGATCAGCACCGGGCCCGCGTAGTGGCTCGGTTGCTCGCCTGACGGGTGGCCGTTGTTCCAGCAGTCCGCGTAGTCCCGCACGACCTCCGGGCGTAGGCGCTCCCCCACCGCCACCAGGCGATCGAGTTCGCCGTCCGGAAGGGCCGCTGCGAGTTGCAGTCTGGCCGCGCGCTGTCCGGCGCCGTCGCCGCCCAACGTGCGGAACGGGCCGATCGCGTCGTGGGGCAGCTGGGTGCCGGCCAGTGGGACCGGTGTCACCAGGACCAGGCCGAGGGCCCGGTCGGCCCGCCGGGCGGCGACCAGCTCGGCGACCGGCGCACCCATGCTCTGGCCGACGATCACAAAGGGCTTGTTTAGGGCATCGACCACGGCGCCGGCCTCGGCCGCGAAACGGTCGTAGGTGAACGGTCCGCCCGCTGCGGTACGGTCCCCGCTACCGGCCAGGTCGACCGTGACATGCTCGACGCCCGGTATGGTGAGTTCGGCGATCAAGGGATCCCAGATGTGCTGGTCGTCCAGGAAGCCGTGGACGAACACCACGGCCCGGTCCCCCTCACCGCCTCGGCGGTAACGGGCATCTGTCGTCCCGGCACGTTCGGTCTTCATGGTCGTCCTCGCCGTCCGGAGATCAGGTGAAGTGGATGTCGCTGAGGTCGATGGCGACCATGACCTGGTCCAGGTTCGCCCGCAGCGTGTCGTCGCGCTTGTAGGCACGACGCCGGGCAGGCAGCAGGATGCCGTCGGCCTCGACGATGTCGTGGACGTACTGGGTGGCCGCGAATCCACCGGCGATGTCGACGTGGTAGTCGTGGCGGCGCAGCAGCCGGTCCGGGCCGAAGTAGAAGTCCTGGACGGTACTGTGACTGGCGATCACGTCGGGGAACGTCGCGCGCAGGCCTCGCCACTCCTCGCCGCCCTCGGGCCAGGGCTGGATCTCCTCGACGCCGACCTCGGGCATGGCGAGCAGGAACGGGGTGGTCAGGTAGGTCCACAGTGCGTAGCCGTTGAAGTAGGCCCGGTCCAGCGCGTCCCACGGGGTCTCCAGGGCGTGCCCGTCAAAGGACTTGCGCGGCTGTGCGCGCTCAGTGACCACCGTGCCGTCGGTCTTCTGGATGGCGATGTGGTCCGCCGTGAACTCGGTCTTCTGGTCGGGGGCTCCGAAGGGGGTCACCGAGGCGTGTTCCTCGTGCAGCCGGACCGTCATCTCCCGAGGCGCGGGATCCTGCGGAATTCCCTTGATGGCGAACAGGTCGCCGCCGCTGACGATCGTCGCGCGGACGGAACTGAACCGACGCCAGCGGTCCAGACCGCCGTGGGCGTCGAGAACCTCCTTGAGTAGCGCGCTCATGTACATCTCCTTGTATCGGTCAGCAGGGCCGGGGACTCCTCAAATATGACCGGTCGTCTTGACTATGTCAACCCACCTGACTACTGTCCGAAGAAGGCCGCACAGCGGACTCAAACGCCAGCACGCCAACCGGAATGAGGCCATCACATGTCTCCTACGCACGAGATCGCCGAGGAGTACTTCCTGGGCGAATCCACGCAGAGCGTGGTGATCAACGTCCCACTCGAAAGCGTCGACCTGGGCAAGTGGCTTACCCGACTCACGGATGCGGAGTACCAGGCCTGTGCGGTGCCCGACCACCGGGCCGCCGGCTGGAGCAAGAACGCCGCGGGTGATCTGGTGAGCATCAACGTCGAGGTGGTGGGTGGAGCACTGATCGTCCAGCACTACGTGGCAGAGATCCTCGAGCCGCACCACTGCCGCATGGTGTCACTTTCGGAGACGCAGACCCCGGACGGCTGGCAGCAGCTGCAGGTCGTCTGGGACCTCAGCGTCACCAAGCTGGACGGCGACCGCTCGACGTTCACGAACAAGGTCACCAGCCGGCCCACGCGCACCTTCGTTGCTTACGTCGAAGCGCAGGGGATCCCCTTCGAGCAGTTCGCGCAGCAACGCAGGCGGGCGGTGGAGGGCCACAACGCACTCGAGGCTCCGAGCTACGCAGCGAGCGTGGAGCGCGCCACCCTCCAGGCGCGCTGACCGCACCTTCGCGGGCTGCACGGCGCCCGCCCAGCCATCGCCATCCTCGACCGCAGGCAGGGCCGCGGAGTCGTCCACCGGCAGAGAATCCGGCAGACGACCCTGCGGCCCTGCCTGCATCTTCGGGAGTCGCTTGACTTTCAAAAGACGACCGGACATATTGATAGTAGCAGAAGGAGTGTGTATTATGCCTAGGCCCAGCATGCGTGAACAGCTGATCGAAGCTGCCGTCGACTATTTCCACGAGCACGGCTTCAACGGCAGCGGCATCAAGGACATCACCGACGCGGCCGGCACACCGAAGGGTTCGTTTTACAACCACTTCGACAGCAAAGAGGCCATGGCGGTCGAGGTCATGAACCGCTATGCCGACAGCCGTCAAATGGGCATGCTGGCCGACGAGTCGGTTCCTCCCGTCGAGCGCATGCGTAAGCACTTCGATTACCTGGCAGCAGACTTGGAGCGGTTCGACTACGCGCGGGGTTGCATGTTCGGGAACTTCGGAGCCGAGCTGTCCACGCAGAGCTCGGTGATTCGCGACGAGGTGGACACCAAGCTCGCGCGGTGGGCCTCGTTGCTCGCGCCAGTGCTGAAGGAGGCCCGAGCGGCAGGGTCCCTGAAGAGCGACATGGACGACCCGCTGCTGGCCCGGTTCCTGGTGAGCTCCTGGGAGGGCGTGGCGATGCTGGCCAAGGTCACCCGCAGCCGTGCACCGATCGACGACTTCTTCGCCATGTTCGATTCGATCGCCACCCAGGACCGTCGCCGGACGAAGAAGCGGTAGCGGTCGGGGATACGTGAGAACGGGCTCTGGTCCACTTCGTGTGGACCAGAGCCCGTTCCTGCGCGCACAGCCGTCAGGAGAGTGCTGAACCTCTGGGCTGTTCCGGAAGGGTGAACGCCCGGCGGCGAGGCTCGTCGGCGCCCGACTGGCTCTGCCCACCGGACGCGCGGTGGTCTGCAGAGGGCCGAGTCGGCGGGTTGAGCTCGGGCGCGAACAACATGCCCAGACCGGCGGACATGGCGGCCAGCATGGACACGAGTTCGCGCATGGGATCCATCGAGGTCACCCTCACCTGAGGCACTATCCGAAGAAGGCGCGGACGTGGTGCAGCCCGTCGATCAGGGCGTCCACCTCCGCCTCGGTGCAGTACAGATAGAACGACGCCCGCGTGGTCGCCGGAATTCCGTAGCGGAGGCAGACCGGACGCGCGCAGTGGTGGCCGACGCGCACGGCGACGCCCTGCTCGTCCAGCACCTGGCCCACGTCGTGCGGGTGGATGTCGCCCAGCGTGAAGGAGATCGCCGCGCCGCGGCCCTCGGCCGTGGTCGGGCCGATGATCCGCAGGTCCGGAACCTCCTGGAGCCGGTTCACCGCGTACTCGGTGATCGCGTGCTCGTGGGCCCAGATCGCGTCCATGCCGACGCCGTTCAGGTACTCGATGGCCGCGCCCAGACCGACCGCCTGCGCGATCGGCGGCGTGCCCGCCTCGAACTTGTGCGGCGCGGGAGCGTAGGTCGAGGACTGCATGGAGACCGTCTCGATCATCTCGCCACCGCCCAGGAACGGCGGCAGGTCCTCCAGCAGCTCCCGCCTGCCCCACAGGACGCCGATGCCCGTGGGCGCCAGCATCTTGTGACCGGAGAAGGCGACGAAGTCGACGTCCAGCGCCCGCACGTCCAGCGGCATGTGCGGAGCGGCCTGCGAGGCGTCGATGACGACCAGCGCGCCGACGGCCTGCGCCCGGCGGACGATCGCCTCGACCGGGTTGACCGTGCCCAGGATGTTGGAGACCAGCACGAACGAGACGACCTTGGTCTTCTCGGTGATGATCTCGTCGATGTTGGACAGGTCAAGACGGCCGTCGTCGGTCAGGCCGAACCACTTCAGCCTCGCGCCGGTGCGCTGCGCCAGCAGCTGCCACGGGACGATGTTGGAGTGGTGCTCCATCTCCGTGATCACGATCTCGGAGTCGGCGTCGACCCGGTATCGCCTGTCCGCCCAGCTCAGCACGTTGGCAACGAGGTTGAGCGACTCGGACGCGTTCTTGGTGAACACGACCTCGTCACGGCTCGGCGCGTTGATGAACGACGCGACCGCGTCACGCGCGCCCTCGTACAGCGCCGTGGCCTCCTCCGCGAGCGTGTGCACGCCGCGGTGGACGTTGGCGTTGTGCAGCTCGTAGTAGCGCTGCACGGCGTCGAGGACCTGCTTGGGCTTCTGCGAGGTGGCCGCGTTGTCCAGGTAGACCAGGGGCTTGCCGTTCGGCAGGATCCTTCCGAGGACCGGGAAGTCCTTGCGGATCGCGTCGACGTCCAGCGTGCGAGAGGTAAGGATAGACGTAGAGGTGGAGGTGGAGGTCACTCGGCTGCACCGCCCTTCACGTACTGCTCGTAGGTTCTCGGTGGGATCCGGGCGGCGGTCCACGGAGGCTTCGTGGACAGCCGCCCGGGATCAGCGGTCAGTTCGCCTGCCACCAACGGGTGATGACGTCGGCGTAGTCGTCGGCGCTGTCCTCCCACGCGAAGTGGCCGGCGTCGATGATGTCGAGCTTGCTGTTCGGCAGGTACTTGTGCAGGTACTCGGCGTTCTCCGGGGGCACGACCGGGTCGTTGCGACCGGCCAGGATCTGGACCGGCGTCTCCACGGTGGGCAACAGGTCACGCAGGACCGGCAGCTCGGCCGGGTAGGCGCGGACGTAGGGCAGCTGGTCGACGAAACGCTGTCCGCTGTAGGCGGCCAGGTAGTCCTCGCGCACCACGTCCGGAAGCTCGTAGCCCTCGATGGTCCCGATCGCGACGGTGACGGCCACCTTCGGGCCCAGCGCCCGGTACGGGGCCAGGTCCTCGCTGAGCACCCAACCCTTCAGCGGCTCCCCCAGGTTCAGCGGGACGGCCGTCCCGCCGGTGCCCACGACCAGGCTGCGGAACCGGCCGGGGTGCTTGGCGGCAGCGAACAGGGAAGCCGCGGTGCCGATGTCCGGGCCCACGACGTGCGGGCTCTCCAGCCCGAACGCGTCGGCGATGCGGACGATGAACTCCCCCATCGCGGAGGGCGACAGCAGGTCCTCGCGCATCTCGGAGTGCCCGAATCCGGGCAGGTCGACCGCGATCAGGCGCGCGTGCCGGGCCAGCTTCGACCAGGTCGCGTCGTAGGAGTAAAGGCTCTCCGGCCAGGGGCTCAGCAGCAGCGCCTCGTGCTCGCGCGGCCCGTCGCTCTCTGCGTACCGGACCGACAGCCCGTCGATCGTGCGGAACCTGGGGTTGATCTCACTCATCGTCTTGTCCTTTCCTGTGGGTGTTTCGACTGGACACGGGGCAGTCCGGGTGGACTGCGCACCGTTCTCCCCTCAGCGCGAGACGGCCCCGGCGGCCTGCTCGATGATTTCCGTCACCGCGTCCGCATGGGTCAGCGTCACCGCGTGGGAGGAGACGATCTTCTCGATGTGCGCATGCGCACGCTTGGCCATGAACTCCTGCTCGGCAGGGTTGATGGCCTGATCCTGGGTGGTGATCAGATCCCAGGAGGGGATGGTCTTCCAGGCCGCCGCGGTGGTCTTCTCGGCGAAGACGCTCGCGGCCACGGGGCGCTGAGCGGCTGCTGCCGCAGCCGCGATCGCCGCCGGCGCGTCGGCGGCGGCCACCTCGTGGAACTTGGCGGGCTGGACGTACAGCTCCACGCCGGTGCCGCCGTCGGGCAGCGGATAGGGAGTCGGCGTCAGCGCGGTGCTGAGCGCGGTCGCCGGGAACTTGGCGCCCAGCGAGTTCACGTTCTCCCCCTTGGCGAGGGCGAAAGCGGCGATGTAGACCAGCGCCTTGACCTGCGGGTCGCCGGCGGCGGCCTCGGTCATCACCGCGCCGCCGTAAGAGTGACCGGCCAGCACGATCGGCCCCTGAATGGTGTTGAGGAAACTGCGGAGGTAGGCCGCGCCACTCGCCAGCCCGCGCAGCGGATTGGCCGGCGCCACCACCTGGTAGCCGACGTGCTGCAGGCTCCCGATCACACTGTCCCACTCGGAGGCGTCAACGAAGGCCCCGTGCACGAGCACGACCGTGGGCTTCGGCTCCGACGGCTGCGCGGAGGCGTGCACTGCCGGAACGGCGACAGAGACCGCGATGGCTGTCGCGGCTGCGCCGACAACGACGGCGGACTTCAGCAGATGACGCAGGAAGGTCTTCGCGACCATGGAGACTCTCCTTCAAAGACGGCCAGGTTCAGCCGATTCGAGCCCGAGCGGATCGTCCGGGAGCTCGCGGTCCGAAAGGCACTGACACCGGCGGGGTGACGGCAACGGTCGCTTCGGGCGGCCGTCCGTCCCGTTCCGGAACACCTTCAAGATGACCGGTCATTTTCCATTTGTCAACCCCGGTCGCGAGCTGCCACCGGCGACCCACGCACGATCCCCACCATGGGAAGAACTGGCGCGAGAAAGATGCTATTCATTTACACCTATGCCGTTTGAAGCGAGCCTTCGAGCGCCCCACCGAGGCGGACCCACCCGCTCCGCCGCCTCCCTCGAGACCCCGAGGCCCCTATGAACACCACGCACGCACCCTGTCACGCCAAGCCGACCCGCGGCACGACCGCGCACCGGTCCCAATCGGCCCCGCCGGTCCAATCGAGCCCGCCGGCCCCGCTAGCCCAGCCGGCGCCTGTCCAACCGACCCCGTCGACGCAGCAGTCGTCCATCCGGGCCTGGTTGCAACCACCGCTGATCGCGCTGGTCGTCGTGGCGGCCTTCATCAGCTGCTACGTGGGTCTCGCCCGGGCCGCGAAGCCCCACCAACTCCCCGTCGCCGTCGTCGGCAGCCAGCTCTCTGCACAGATCCAATCAGCCCTCGGCGACACCATCGCCGTGTATCCCGAGCCGGACGTCGTCACCGCCGACCACGCTCTCAAGCACCGCGACGTCGACGCGATCCTGACCCCGCAAGGAGCACACGCCCTGTCCCTGACCGTCGCCGGAGCCAACGGCCTGTCCACCACCACAGCCGTGGAGAACCTGGTCTCCGCCTACGCCCATGGCGCGGACAAGACCGTGACTTTGACCGACGGCGTGCCGCTCTCCCACTACGACAGCCGCGGACTTGCGGGCTTCTACGTCGCATTCGGCGTGACCATGTCCGGCTTCGTACTGGCGCAGAACATCCTTGGACTGTCCAAGGGCCTGCACCTGCGGCATCGCTTCACGCTGATGGCCGGCGTCTCGGTCATCGCCGGCCTCATCGGCGCCACTCTCGCGGGCCCGATACTGGGAGCAGTCCCCGCCCCCTTCATCCCCCTGGCTGCCACCCTGGCCCTGCTGGCGGCTGCCGCAGCCTTCACCACCAAGCTCCTGGGCACATTCTTCGGCTCGGTGGGCGTACCCATCTCCACCTTGCTGCTGCTCACCGTCGGCAACTCGACCAGCGGGGCGTCGATAGGCCAGGACCTGCTCCCCAGCGCCGCACGGGTGCTCTCCGACATCCTGCCGCCGGGGGCCGCGGTCCGAGCGATCACGGACCTGAGCTACTTCAACGGGGCACACGCCGGCGTCGCGCTGCTCACCCTTACCGCGTGGGCCGTCTGCCCGGCCTTCCTGGTCTGGGCGCGCTCCGCGCTGAGCACGGCCAGGAGCCGGAACGCGTAGCGCTAGGACCCTGGGGGAGGATGCAGGAGCGGGCACCCTCCTTCAATCCTGGTAAGATCTAACCTGCGTAGACATATTTCTTGATCGTGCGGGCAGTCCCTCGATTTGCCCTGTTGAGCCTTCTGCCCTTCCTCCATGCGCACGGAGTTACTCGGCTTGCGGGCCGTGGGTGCCACCGTCGAATCCGGAGCACTCGCGGTGCAAAGTGACGGGAGTTCAAGCGGCACGAGAGGCGGCGGAAGCACCGTCACCCCCGCGCAAAAGTGGCGACCATATCGTTGCCGTCGGCCCACCCTGGACAAGCTGACCAGCCCCGCCCGCTCACAAGGGACCTGGGGACAGCGATGTCCCCGATTTGAGGGTGCGGAACGTGAGCTCTTGTCCGTTTCGTGGTTGAGGTTGGGGAAGGACCGCTGGTCGCGGGTGGGGGGAGCCTCAGGCGTCTGGGCGGGCGAACAAGCCGGGTTCGGGTTCGATGAGGATGCCCCGGATGACCAGGCGTTTCAGTTTGCAGCGGATGCCTTCGGTGTTCTTCGGGAGGATCGGCAGGTCGAGGGCCTGGCAGAGGTCGCGGGCACGCACAGGCCCACCTGACCCGCGTGGGCTCCCTTTCGGGTCCGGGCATCAGCCTGGTATCCGCATGGTTATGGCCAGCAGCGGAGAGTGCCGGTATCTGGCGTCTCCCATGAGCTTTCGCTCCAGCGGCCTTCGCTTCTCGGGTCATCCTGTTCCCGCAGCGGAGTTGGGCCTTCGTTACCGTCGGCCTACCGTCTCCGGACCGCCACGGGGTTTCCATGTTCCACTTCCTCAAGTCCCGTCCAGGTAGGGTGCCCTCTATAGCCCGAGGCCGTGGTGACCTCCTCCGGACTTACGAATATCTGGAGCACGTGACGCCTCTCAGCGTCCGGCCTTGTCGTCGCCGACTTCTTGCCACTGCGATGTACGCGTTACAGGCCGTGCAAACGAGGGTTCGCGGTGTCTCACCCTTCTGAACTTTCCCTGGTCTGTGTACTGCGGTGGCCCGCAGTTTCCATGCACCTTCTCCTCCGGCTCAGCACCACGGCGTTACCGCCATCGCACCCGGAGTCGGGAACCGACTATGGTCACTATCGGGGCGAGTCCCAGCTGATCCGGCTCATGCTGGCAGGAGTGGGGCAGGGGCTTTCTGCTCTCAAGTACGGCCCTGTAGGCGATCCTCGCCATCATCGACCACGCTCACTTACCTTGTGCCGCGGACCCGAAGCGCTTATCGCGGAGTCCAGCTGGACTTGCCTGGCGCACTCGGGACACCGGTGATCCAGTGACGGTTTGCTGTACCCGCTGGTCAGGCGACTATTTATGGGCGAGATGAGCTGGCGGCTGCTCGTCTGGCCATTCGCGTGGACCGCTATCCGATCGAGCAGCGGTGCGTCGCCCGGATGCGGATGCCTCCCTCGACGACTTCGACGTCGTAGACCACCAACTGCCGCTGTGCCGGGCCGTTGACCAGCGCGCCGGTGGCGATGTCGAACTCCGAGCCGTGGCACTGACACGTGATCGTCGTACCGGTGAGCAGGCCTCCGGATAGCGGACACGACTCGTCGGCACAGGTGCACAGATCGTCGAACCCGTAGAGGTTTCCGCCGACGCGTGCGACCGAGATCCGCTGCTTGCGGTCGTGCAGGCAGAAGAGGACCCGACCGGGGTGGTGGACCAGGTCCTTGATCCATGCCGCCGTCGGGTGCTTCTGCTCCCCGTCGCGGTGCCAGGTGACCAGGTACGCGAACAAGTTGCTGCCCTTGCCCCAGTAGACCGGCTCGATACTGGTCTCCGGGTCGGGCCAGACTCCGGAGGTGATCGACACGGATCCCGGTGTGAGCCGGATCCTCTCCGGGTCCCTCGTCCACTCGCCATGAGTCCGGGTGATGGACAGCAGTTGCTCCGAGTTGGTCCGGGCGCGCTGTCCCAGCTGGCCCGACATGCCGGTCAGCTTGCCCGTGTGCTGCATGTGGTGCAGCAGCTTCGCAGAGCCGTAGGCGTGGCCGCGACAAACACCTGGCCTGCCGTGA
Organism: Streptomyces sp. NPDC048295; assembly: GCF_040652135.1. Taxonomy (NCBI): domain Bacteria; kingdom Bacillati; phylum Actinomycetota; class Actinomycetes; order Kitasatosporales; family Streptomycetaceae; genus Streptomyces; species Streptomyces sp. NPDC048295. Next base: position 20,182 of record NZ_JBEZLL010000014.1, on the reverse strand, counting down.
ACGTCCGCTGGTGCAGGCGGGCCGCTCGCTGCGCCTAGCCCGGGTGACGGGTGAGGACTTCGAACCCGCCGCCGTCGAGGGGCCTGAGGTCGTACGCCTCGTTCAGCTCGTGGACCTCGACACCGAGTCGCTCCGCGAGGTACAGATAATTCGTCGTCAGTTTGTTCTTGGCGTTGTACCCGCAGCCGTTGTTGCAGTTGCCGCAGGACATGCATCCGGTGCGCCGGGGCCCGCCACCGCCGAAGTAGGGGTCGTCGGCCTCGACGCCGGGCCAGCCGAAGTAGACACCGACGGGAGCTTTGTTGAAGGTCTCGCCCCTGCCCATCTCGGTCGCGACCTCGTGCATGTAGCGGTCGACGTCGGTGGGTATGTACGGGTAGCGGACGACGCCGAGCATCCGGCTCGCCTGGTCGATGTAGGGCGCCAACTCGTCGGCCCAGTCGGTGATGCCCGCCCACTCCCGCGCCTCGAAGAACTTCTTCGGCGGGACGTAGAGCGTGCTGGCGTAGATGCGCGAGCCGACGCCGGCACCGGACAGGACGAGCACGTCGTCGAGGTACTCCATCCGCTGGATCCCGTACAGTCCTGCGGCGGGGAACCAGAGGAAGCCCGGCAGGTTCCACTGGGTCCGCGGGACATCCGCGTCCCTCCAGCGCCTGCCGGATTCGAGGACACCGACGCGGTAGCCCTTCTCTGCGGCGCGCAGAGCGGCGACGCTACCGCGAACCCCGAGCCGATGACCAGCACGTCGTAGTCGAAGCTCGCCATGAACCCCGCTCCTTTCGGGCCTGCGACGCGGTTGCGCCGCTTGTCCGCGCCTTGCCGTGTCCCGCGGCCCCGGGCCGCGAACCGACCCGGGCGCCGGAGGTGGCCGAAGTGGCCAGTTGTGGGCGCTACTTGGACGACTCTCCGGCCTGTTCGCGCACCAGGAAGTCGGCGTACCGGTCCGCCCAGTTCGCGTCCTGCTCGCCCTTGGGCGCCCGGTTGGCGGCCTGGGCGCGACGCAGCGCGGCCGCGAGGTCCTGCACGGAGGCGAAGACGGTCGCCGACGGGTCGATCCGGCCCGGCAGCCGAGTCGTGACCTCCTGCAACACCCAACCGTTGCCGTCCGGGTCGCTGAACGACAGGAACGATCCGTAACTGCGGCGCTCCGGGTCGGCCCCCGGCACCCGGCCTTCTACTCCGGCGTGGTGGAACACGCCGCCGGCGTCGTGGAAGACCTCGCTCGGATCCGCGTCCAGGCGCTTCAACTCGGCGCGTGCAGAGTCGATGTCACTTACAATCAGGTGCAGGCCCTGAGCCGAGCCCGGCCCCTGGGACGTCACCGACTTGCCAAAGATCACCGAGGTCGACGACCCCGGCGGGGTCACCTGCACCACCCGGAAGTCGTCGTTCGGGCGGACATCCGCGTCCAATCGCCAACCCAGTCCCGTGTAGAAGGCCTTGGCCCGGTCCACATCGGCGACCGGCACCACGACAACTTCGAGCTTCATATCCATGGGGAGCACTTCCTTTCGTCGGTGGCGAGGGCGAATCCCTCACCCTGCCGGATGCATTGCGGCCCGGGGCCGCCTGACGTCACCCGCGGTAGGTCTTGAGCAGCCGCAGCCAGACCTCGCTGATGGTCGGGAACGCGGGAACGGCGTGCCACAGGCGCGCCAGGGATACCTCACCGGCAATGGCAACCGTGGCCGAGTGCAGCAGTTCCAACACACCAGAGCCCACGAAGGTGGCGCCGACCACGGTGCCGCGGTCCGGATCGACCAGCATCCGGGCCAGGCCGCGGTATCCGGGGAGGTACTGCTGCGCTCCCGCGACGTGCGAGATGTCGTAGTCGACGACGTCGACCCTGCGTCCGAGCCGCTCAGCCTCCCGGCTGGTCAGGCCCACGGACGCGACCTCGGGGTCAGTGAAGACGACCTGCGCACGGCCACGTGGTCGGCGGTCGCCACATGCGCGCCCCAGCAGTCGTCGTCGACCGGCTCACCCTGGGCTCGTGCACCGATGACCGCGCCCGCGATCCGGGCCTGGTACTTGCCCTGATGGGTCAGCAGGGCGCGACGGTTGACGTCGCCGACCGCGTAGAGCCAGCCGTCGGGGACCGCGGTCACCCGGAAGGTGTCGTCCACTGCCAGCCAGTCACCGGGAACGAGGTCCACGGTCTCCAGGCCGACATCCGCGGTGCGCGGCGCGCGGCCGGTGGCGAACAGGATCTCCTCCGCGATCAGTTCGCCGCCTCCGGCGAGGGTGATCCGCAGCTCGTCGTCCTTGATCCTGTCTTGGGAGAGCGCGGATACCTCCACACCGAAGCGGATTTCGACACCGGCTTCACGCAGTCCCCTGGTGACGAGATCGGCAGCGAACGGCTCCATCCGCTGCAACAGTTCGTCCTCGCGGACGAGCCTGGTCACCTGCGATCCGAGCCCGCGCCAGGCGGTTGCCGTCTCCACGGCCACGACACCGCCGCCGACCACGACGAGCCTTGCCGGGACGCGCTGCGCGCTGGTCGCCTCTCGGCTGGTCCACACGCGCGCGCTGTCGATCCCGGGAAGGTCGGGCAGCGCAATGCTCGTACCGGTCGACAGGACCACGGCGTGACGCGCGGTCAGACCGATAACCTCGCCCTCCGGAGTGTGCACCGCCACCTGGCGCGGGCCGTCGAGCCGACCATGTCCCCGCAACAGCTCGACGGAGACCGAGTCCAACCAGTCGACCTGGTCCTCGTCCTTCCAGTAGGCGGCCATCCTGTCGCGGTGGGCAAGCACCGCCTCAACGTCCAACGGCCCCGGCACTGCCTGGCCCACCCCCGGCATGCGACGCGCCTCGGCGCGGGCCACCACCGGTCGCAGGAGGGCCTTGCTGGGCTCACAGGCCCAGAACGAACATTCTCCGCCGAGGAGTTCGCGTTCCACAATGACCGTGCTGAGCCCCGCGGCTCGGGTACGGTCAGCGACGTTCTCACCTACCGGCCCCGCTCCGATGACGATCATGTCGTAGGTACGGGGAGTCTCACTCATCTCGCCTGCTCCTCTCAGGAATCGGGTCTCTGAGGGCTGTCACGGACACGGCACGGGCCGCTCGCGTACACGAGCAGGTCAGTGCCGCACAAAAGCACCAGTACATCAAGATGACCGGTCATTTTTGAAATGTCAACCCGCGCCGCTGGAGGCCGTTGCGGCATTTGATAATACGACCGGTCATATTCAACTCTGGAGGGGCCACCGGGCAGCCTGGGTGCACGCCCCGGGGCGGAGGGCGGCTGCCCTGCGCAACGTCTCCCGGCGCATCGCAGGGCAGCCGCAACTGCCGTACCGAACGTCAGCAGAGCTCCGGAACCACCGACGGCATGCAGGGAAGACAGGGCGTTCGACCCTGTTCGCCCGAACGCCGCACGACGAAAGGGACACGCTCATGACCAACTCCTCCACCATCGGGGCACGCGCACCGCGCACGGCCCATGTCACCGCTCCGGGTGCAACCCCTCTACTGGCAGAGGTCCCCCTGCGCGAGCCCGGTGCGGGCAGGGTGCGCATCGCCGTGGAATCCTGCGGGGTGTGCCACTCCGACCTGCTCATCGCGAGCGGCCGTCTGCCCGGTAGCACCTTCCCGATCACGCCGGGCCACGAGATCGCGGGCCGGATCGACGCGCTCGGCGACGGCGTGGAGGGGTGGCAGGTCGGCGACAGTGTCGCCGTGGGCTGGTACGGCGGCAGCTGTGGACGGTGCGACGCCTGTCGGTCGGGCGACGGCGTGCACTGCCCGCAGCTCCAAATCCCGGGAGTCGCCTACCAGGGCGGCTACAGCGACTTCGTGGTCGTCCCCGCCGTCGCGCTGGCAGCCGTCCCCGAGGAGCTCACTACGACGGAGGCGGCACCGCTGGCCTGCGCGGCCGTCACCGTCTTCAACGCCCTGCGCCGCTCCGCGGCTCAGCCTGGTGACACCGTCGCCGTCCTCGGACTCGGCGGCCTGGGCCACCTGGGCGTGCAGTTCGCCCAGAAGATGGGCTTCCGCACCATCGCGATCGCCCGCGGACCGGAGAAGAAGGACCTCGAGCTCGGTGCCAGCCACTACATCGACAGCACCGAAGGCGACGTCGCCGGAGCGCTGCAGCAACTCGGGGGCGCGAAGGTGGTCCTGGCCACCGCGACCGACGCGGACGCGATGTCGGCGACCATCGACGGGATCGGCCGTCGGGGCGAGCTTGTCGTGGTCGGCGTCGGGCTTGAGTCGTTCCAGCTGACGGCCCTCCAGCTCATCAGGGGCGACCGGAAGGTCTACGGACACTCCTCGGGTACCGCTGTCGACATCCAGGACACGCTGCGCTTCGCCACTCAGACCGGTGTGCGAGCCTGGATCGAAGAGCTGCCCCTGGAAGAGACCCCGGCGGCTGTCGCGAAGATGACAGCCGGCCTCGCGCGCTTCCAGATGGTCGTCACGACGGGCCGCTGAAGGGCTTTCATCAACTGACGCTCGACGCACAGGAGTTGTCATGCAGGTAGCAGTGGTGACGTTCGACGGATTCAACGAGCTGGACAGTTTCATCGCCTCGGCGTTGATCAACCGGTGTCGCAACGACGGCCTGGAGGCATTCATCACGACGCCGACGCCGGTCGTCACCTCGATGAACGGTGTGGAGGTGTCGGGCCAGAGGGCCCGGAGCCAGTGGCTGAGCTGTTCCGCATCGCGTCCCTCCCAGAGTGTGAGCGGGAGCCGGGTGGCGGCGTCGACCAGAGGGGTGCCGTAGGTGTCGCCGTAGAGCGGCGAAGTCGTCCACCCGCAGCACCCGAGGCGTGACCAGTGGCGGAAGCGGCACACGCATCAGCTGGGACAGGACGGTGCACCGCGAGAGTGTGATGTTCAGTATCCGCAACATCCGGGAACCGCCTCGCCCGGCCAGCACCACACCGACGTCTTCCACCTGGCGCTGCAACAGTGGTGTGCGCCGCTGGTAGCGCACAGTCAGCCCCGCCACTTGCTCGGCGAAGGTCGCCTTCGGACAGGCCAGGTTCTCGCAGTACAGACGGCGGACGGACAAGTCGATGCGCAGAGGCCGGCCTCCGAGAGCGACATCGGCGAGGCGGCGCACATAGCGGCTGTGACACCACGCGCTGAGCTGGCCGCATCCCGTACATTCCGCCGATTCACCGGATCTCGTACGGGCACGGACCGCCACAGCAGCATCGGAGACATCGACCGAGAGCACCAGGACATCAGACAACTGCGGTAACATACTTGCCAGTTCAGTAGGGTACAACCACAGGCTGCCCACTATGCGGACCGGCCGACCGTCTCACCGAGATGATCTCCGGCTACGAAAATCTTGCCAGAGCCATCAAATTCCGTACGCCGACAATCAGATCCTTGCCGGCGGCAGTCACTGGCGGACGAAGCCAGAGCGCGTCTGGACTCAGGCGTCCGGATCGACATTCCAGCGCCGGGACAGGTCTGCATCGCAGAAGACACAGACGCGCGTGGGCGTCATGAGCTCTGGCTCGATGACGCTTCAGCGGCGGCGATGATCTCCTGGGCGTACTCATTCTCCGGAGCGAGCCCTGCGACCGTTTGGCGTGCCTGCTCGGTTCGGCTCGTCTCGCAGAGCAGCCGGACGAGACAGTAGAGGGCGTCGCGGTCGCCGTCTTCGGCGCGCTCGTGGAGGGTGGTTTCCATTCCTCGGTCGCGAAGCGATCGGTTGAGCCTCCGGCGTGCATGGACGTCAGTGCGGGCCAGTTCCGAGAGTTCAGTGAGACGATCCGCGCGGGCGAGCAGGCGCATGTGCCACAGATGGTTGTCGTGGGCGTAGTGGTCGGTGGAGTAGCACTCGGCGTGGGCACTCACCAAGGCGATAGCGGTGTCCCAATCTCCCTGCTCCTCCGCTTCCCGTGCCTGCTCAGACCATTCCACCGCACGAGTATCCGTCGGATCGCCGCTTACAGCTCGACCTTCGTCCGACGCAGCATGACCAGTCCCTCTACCTACCGCACCATTGGGCTGCACTGGCAAGAACCGACCCGCCGTCAAAACTCGGGTTCTGGCACGCATTCCGTGAAAGGTCTTGCTGCTCTCGCCAGCAGGCGGCGCGCGCATCATGTGAGCTGCGCGGACGACGCGCCACCTGGGTCGGGTGAGGCCGGACTTGAGATCGCTCACGGAACATGTGCCAGAACCAAAACTCGTGAACATCACCCATACGAGGCTTCGGCGCGTGGATCTTGGCCTTCCAGTGGGTCACTGGGTGCTGGTCCTGGCGGACATGGAGCGATCTTGACCAGCTGTCAACGCCGACGGCCCCTGGGCCGCAAACATGCAGACCCAGGAGCCGACAGCGCCGCTGGAAGCCGCCCGCGCTCAACCCCTGAGCGTCGCCTGGATGGTGATCGGAACAGCTGCGAGAGCCTGGCTCACGGGACAGTTCGCCTTGGCATCCTCGGCCGCCTTGATGAACTCGGCCTCGTTCAGCCCTGAAACGGTGCCGACGACCGTCAGCGCGATGGCGGTGATCCCGGTCCCCGGCACGAAGCTGACCTGGGCACTGGTTCGCAGCCGAGTCGGCGGGGTGCCGGCCTGGCTCAGACCGCTGGAAAGCGCCATGGAGAAGCAACTGGTGTGCGCGGCGGCAATCAGCTCCTCGGGGCTGGTCTTGCCATTGGACTCCTGCGAACGGGACGCCCAGGTCACCGCCTGGTCCGCAATGCCCGAGGAGTCGAAGCCGGTCACGCCGCTCCCAGAGAGCAGGTCGCCCTCCCACACGGTGTGCGCTTGACGGATGAAAGCCACGGCCGATGCACCTCCTGTTGGTCGCGCCGCGAGGCGCGGTGACTGGGTCGACTGCCCGGCGGAGGTGTGCACGTCCCTAGCCTTCCCCGCCGGGCAGCCTCAGTTCGACCTGGGACCTCCCCATATGACAACCGGCCAGGTGAACCTTCTCCCAGCTTGAATATGACCGGTCGCATTGTCAGCCGAGCAAGGTACCGCCCACCCATGCCGTGAGCGATAGCACATGATCGCCGCCGGCACCCACCATCCCCTTGCCTTTTTGTAGACGACCGGCCATATTGAATGGAGCAGCAAAGGAGGCACTATGCCCAGGCTCAGCGTGCGAGAGCAGTTGATCGACGCCGCCTACGACCACCTCCACGAACACGGGTTCGCAGGCAGTGCAGTCAAGGACATCACCTACGCCGCCGGAGTACCCAAGGGGTCCTTCTACAACCACTTCGACAGCAAGGAAGCCATGGCCACCGAGGTCATGCGCCGCTACTCCGCGGACCAGGGCACCGAGATCCTCATGGACCGGTCGATGGCGCCCTTGGACCGGATCCGCGCCCACTTCGCCTACGTGGCCGCGAGGTTGGAACGCTACGAGTACGCGCGAGGTTGCCTGATCGGGAACCTCGGAGCCGAGCTGTCCTCAGAGAACTCCACGATCCGCGACGCGGTGGACAGCAGTCTCAACTGCTGGGTGGTCCGCCTGGCCTCCGCCCTGGAGGAGGCCCGCACCACCGGATCGCTCACCAGTGATGTGGACGGCGTCACACTCGCGCGGTTCCTGGTCAACGCCTGGGAGGGCGCCGCCATTCGGGCGAAGATCTCCAGGAATCGGGCCCCTGTGGACGATTTCACCGCGGTGTTCGAATCACTGGCAGCCGACGCCGGGGCCACGCACAGCGCCGTTCGCGAGCACGCGGCAGCCACGACCGCGAACTGACTCGGGTGTCCCCCGCGGCCATCGCGAGGGACACCGGCCGGCCTCGCCCACCCGACAGACAGAAGGAGTACACCATGAACGACCAAGCCCTACAGGTGGATCCCACCTCCGTGCCCGCAGGCGCGTTCCTGCGGGCACTCGGCCTGCACCTGGATACGGTCTCACCCCACGAGGTTCGCGCCCACCTGGATGTGACGAGCGAGCACCACACGCCTTGGGGGATCACTCACGGCGGCGTATACGCCACGGTCCTCGAAAGCGTGACATCGCTCGGCGCATCCGCCGCCGCCGCCGAACACGGCGGGTACGCGGTCGGGGTGAACAACCAGACCGACTTCCTGCGGCCGCATCGCGAAGGACGACTCGACGTGCTGGCGCGTCCAGTTCGCCAGGGCAGGACGCTGCAACTGTGGACGGCTGAGATCACCGACACCGACCGCAGGCTGATCGCCCGAGGACAGGTTCGTCTCTTCAACCACCTGCCCGCGAACTGAGCCCACCAAGCACCGGAGATTCACGATGGCTTCCGAACATAGCCAACGGGGTCAAAGCGCACCGATAGGCCGTCGAGTGTTCTTGTCGACCCTTGCCGTCGGCGCGGCAAGCCTGGTCGCCGCACCCTTCCTGCGTCGCAACTGGGACCACGTTCTCAGCACCGTCAGCGACCACGCCCCCACGGGCCTCAGCAACCTGCTCCCGAATCCTGGGGGTTTTCGCTACTACTCGGTCACCTCGAGCGTTCCCCGCAAGGACGCTTCCACCTACACGCTCACCGTGGACGGGCTGGTCGACCGCCCGCGCTCGTCCCGGCTCGCCGAACTTCAGGCCATGCCCCAAACCCGCCTCGTGCGCGATGTGCAGGGCACGGACGGCTGGGGCGTGCCGGACACGCCCTTCGAGGGGGTGCGGCCCCCCGAGCTCCTCACCGCCGCCGGTGTCCGCCCTGAGGGCAAGGCGCTGCAAGACCCTGAGTGGCTTCTCCAGCGATACGCGCAACGCGAGTGGGAGTGATTCCTGTGCGTTCACACCAGTCAACAGCCCTGAATGCTGACCAGTCAGCCGGCGAGTGGGCGATCCTCCAGGCGGGCCTGACGGTGGGTCGGAGCCGATGCGTCAACGCGTCGGGTCACGGCGTTCGGCCGGCATGATGGCCAGTAAGTGCGCGGGACATACGCGATCCAGCTCCAGCCCACTGGTGGGGCGGGACGATGAATTGCACCGGCTGCGACGGTTGGCTGAACGGGCTCGGGCAGGCCGTGGCGGAGCTGTGGTGATCGACGGCGATCCGGGAATCGGCAAGACCGCCCTGCTCGACGCGCTCGCCTCCGACTGCGTCAGCAGGGGCATGCGCGTAGTGCGCGCTTCGGCCGAAGAGATGGAGGCGCAACTGCCGTTCGCCATGATCGGCGCTCTTTTCCCCAAGCAGGAAGACAGGGCCCAGGCCGACGAGATATGGGTGGCGCAGTTGCTGGGCGACGGTGCCGGCATACACGGCGGCGCTGCCTGTTACATCAAACGGGTCGCGCAGGCCGTCGTGGAGGCGGTCGAGCGGTGGTGTTCGGCCGGTCCGGTGGTGTTGCTACTGGACGACCTCCAGTGGGCCGACAGGTGCAGCCTGTTGGTGCTGCACCGGCTGGGCCGTGTCGTCCCTCAGCTCCCACTGCTGCTTGTGGCCACGCGCAGGCCGATGCCGTGCGGCGCGGAGCTTGACGGGCTGTTGCGCAGTCTCCAAGTCCGCGGCGCGTCCACCTTACGGCTCAAGCTATTGGACGAGGCGCAGACGGCGATGCTGACGGAGCACGTCGTGGGAATGGCCGCAGGGCCAGGCCTGCTCGAGTTGGTCGCACGTGCCGCGGGCAATCCGTTGTACGTGACGGAGTTGCTCATCGCGCTCCGTGAGGAGGGGTGTCTGGCCTTGGGTGACGGCCGCGCAGAAGTGGTCCAGGCCGACGTGAAAGCCGAGGTGGCCTCACTGGACGACGTGATCGGGCGGCACTTGTCCTCGATGTCTGCGGGTAGCCGGGAGGTTCTGCGGTTCGCTGCGCTCCTAGGGCGAACCTTCTCGGCAACCGAACTGTCCACAGTCCTCGGTCTGTCCGTCACGGCGCTGACCGCGGCCGTCCGCGAGGGCTTCGAACACGGGGCACTGTTCGAAAGCCAAGGGCTGATCTCGTTCCGGCACGACCTCATCCATCAGGTGCTGCTGGAGGAAACCACTCCCGCACTGCGTTCCGCCCTGCATCTGCAGGTCGCGCATGCCCTGGTGGACCTGAGGGCACCGGCGGAGCGGGTGGCCACGCACCTGCGGGCTGCGGGCTCCCTCGACGCCCCCGCGGTCGCGTGGCTCGCTTCCGGTCCGGAAGCATTGACAGCGCGAGCGCCCGACATGGCGGTCGATCTATTGCAACGAGCCCTGAAGGTGACCTACACCAGCAATTCCGAGAGGCTCGCCCTCCGTGTCCAACTGGCCCAGGCACTGCTGTGCGCTGGCCGTGCGGTCGACGGGGAACGGGTGTGTCGCGCCGTGCTTGCGGAAGAGCCGGACTCCCACATCGTCACGATGTTGGGCTGGCTGCTCACCCAAGCCTGCCTTCGGCAGGGCAGGCTGGCTCAGGCCGTCATCGAGGCCGGCCGAGTCTTGGAGTCGCCAGAGCTCCAGCCCGCAGAGGCGGCTCGCCTGTACAACGCCAGTGCTCATTGTTCCGTGATGCTGGGCCGACTTGACGCCGCCCAGGCCGCCACATCTCGCGCACTTGCCGCAGGGCGGAGGGCCAAGGACTTCTACGGTGTCTCCTACGCACTGAAGAATCAGGCAAACATCCATTACCGGCGGCAGGAGCTGCCCGAAGCGCTTGACTTGGTCGACCGCGCCCTCGCGGCGATGGGCGACCACGACATCCGCCCGGATCAGCCCATGAGCCCCCACCTGCTCCGCGGCGCCGTCCTCATGGAACTGGACCGGCTGGACGAGGCGGACGAGGAAATCGAGGTCGGGTTGCGGCAGAGTGAACGCAATGCTCCGTCTCTGCTCGCCATGCATTACCAAGTGCAGGCGTGGTTGCGGTACTTGAGTGGCCGCTGGGACGACGCTGTGGCCAGTGTTCAGGCTGGCCTGCACACCGGCGACCCTCTTGGGATAGCCCCGGCGCTCCGCGGCCACGCCGCATTGATCGCCCTCCACCGCGACGACCGCGCAAAGGCGCAGGCTGCACTCGTCGGCCAGTCGCACACCAACAGTGCCACACTGTCCGGGACACTCATCCTGCCGTGGGCTGCGGCGCTCGTCCACGAGGCCGACGGCCGCCCCGATCTGGCACTGGACCTGCTGGTCGAGACCTGGGAGCAGTACCCCGATCAAGGCCGCTCCAAGCCGCTTCGGCTGCAACTCGTACCGGATATCGCCCGCCTCGCTCACCTGCTCGAGGATCGAGGCCGCGTCGGGGGCGTAGCCGATGAGATGAAGCACATCGCGGACGACCACCCCCGAGTGCCGGGCATCCTCGGTGGTGCCGCATTGTGCAGCGCGGTAGTCGCTGGCGACCCCCACCTGTCCCAAGAGGCCGCTCACGCCTACGGCCGCGCGTGTCGACCGCTCCACCAGGGCTATGCCCATGAGTGCACAGCCGTGCTGCTCGCCGCGGCCGGAAACCACCCACAGGCGCGTGCCGAACTGCAAGCAGCTCAGGAGCTCTATACCGGGCTGGAGGCGCAATGGGACCTGTCCCGGGTGACCTCCCGTCTGCGTCAACTCGGGGTGCGGCGCGGCGTCACCGGTCCCCGCCGGCGGCCCAAGACGGGCTGGCAGGCGCTGACCGAGACCGAACGCACGGTGGCAGCGCTGGTTACCGAAGGACTGTCCAATCCGGGCATCGCCGGCCGCATGCGCTTGTCGCGCCACACCGTCCAGACGCATGTTTCGAGCATTCTGGCGAAGCTCGGCCTGAACTCCCGCGTCGAGGTCGCGGTCATTGCCTCGCAGCAGCACGCTGAGGATACTGCGCGCGACCGGTGACCGCCACGAGAGGTAGCCGCCGGAGGTTCTGCGGCGCCCGCTACCGGGGGGATCGCAGCTGTTGCGCGGCGCTCGCAGGTGCGCGACTGCTGGTGAGGGGGGAGCGGTTTGGGCCGGTGTCGAGGGTGGGTTCGGCAGCCTTGGCATCCTGAGCAACGCCAACCCCGTCTGGCTGAGCGTGAATGCGCCCGCCACAGGCCATCGGTCAACCCTTGAGTTCAACGGCTTCCAGACGAACGGGTGCGCCGCTGTCCCCTTACTGCGCAGCTGACCGCACGGGCGGCGACTCCGCGGGTTGGTCGGCAACTTGAGGAACCTGGGCAGGCAGCCATCGGAAACGAGTCAGCTCGGCCCGACCTTGTGTGTCGAGATCGTGGTCGTCGTCGTCGCTCCCGACGCGCTGCCGGCGACGCGACCTCTTTGGGTGAGCCCGTGCACGCAGTCGGGAATCACGAATTGCTCCCCCAGGTGGGGGATGTCTCTCCTGAGTGGCGCTCGTAGGTTTTCAATTGTCAGAAAGGCACTTCGAGTTTCTTACCGACTGTATTGAACAGGAGTAACGATGAACACCGTTGTCGAAGTTGAGCAGTTGCTGGCCGGTGAGTGGGAGTCGGCCAACGCCGACGCCGAGGGTGAGTTCGACAACCTCGACGTTGTGAACGAGACCAACCCTGGCCACAACGGTGGCGGCGGCTGCTGACCCGCTCGTCCCTTGAGTGTTTGGCAGGGGCGTGGGTTGTTCCCGCGCCCCTGCTGAACCCGGATCCACCGGCTTGTTTTCGGAGTGAGCGTTTCGGGGGTTGTCCTGGCGGTCGGCGGGATGATCTGGCCGTTCGGGCAGGGAGTACCTGCTGGTCTGTCCAGCTCTTCCACGTGTTCGGTGCTCTCGGGCCCTTGCGGGCGGGTGGTCAGGACTTCTCAGGCGGTGGGTGGCGGTGCGTGCACCAGGTCGAGGGGCCGGGTGAAGTCGTCGGCCCAGGGCCAGCGTTCGGGCAGGTGGAGCCGCCAAGTACACCATCGAGCGTCCCTTGCACCTGTGGGCGCCCTTCGGGCGGCGCTGACACGCTTCGCCATGCCCCTGGGCGAGGCGTTCCACATGCGCGACGACCTCCTCGGCGTCTTCGGTGATCCGGCGGTTACCGGCAAGACCGCCGTCGATGACCTTCGCAAGGGCAAGCACACCGTACTGCTGGCCGCCGCCCTGCGCCTTGCGGATGCCCACTCCCGGAGCATTCTGCAGGGCTTGGTCGGTCAGCCGGACCTGAATGAGGACGGCGCGGCCCGCGCCCAAGCGATCACGGACTCCAGCGGTGCCCGCGCCTTGGTCGAGGACGTGATCGCCACTCGGTACCAGCAAGCCCTCGAGGCCCTCTCCAAGGCCCCCATCTCCACGACGGCGGCAGCGGTCCTTCGGGAGGTCGCGGCGCTCGCGGCTGACCGGGGCTTCTGACTGGGCCCAAGAACCGATCGGCGAGTAAGAGAAACCATGGCTACGAGAAACGTGACTCAAACCTACGAACGGCTTCTGGAAAGACAGGACTCCGTGGCAGCGGCCGTACGGTCGGCACTCGATCTGCTGGCCGGAAGCCACCAGTCGTTGATCGCGGCAGTCCGCCGCCTGCTCGACAGCGACGGCACCGTGGGCAACACCTTCCGCCTGCTGCCTTTCCCGATCCTCGGCGCACTCGGCGCGGACGAGGAACTGGCGGTGCCGTTGACGGCGTTCTCCCGCATCTGGTGGACCGGAGCCGAAGTCTTCGACGATGTCGCCGATGGTGACTTCGATCCTGCAAGTGTCGGGCTGTCCGGTACGCAGGCCAGCATCGCCAGTGTGGCGTGCATGACCTTGATACCCGAGGCGTCCATCGAACAACTGGCGCTCCCTGCCGTGCTCAGGTCGCGATGGCTGCAGGAGTTCACCGCCTGTCAATTCGATGCGGCCCAGGGTCAGCTCGGCGATGTGTCCGCCGACGCGGGAGCATCCTCCTGGGCGACCGTCATGCGGATCTACGCGGGAAAGACGGGCGCACCCTACGGGCGGGATGCCGCGATGGCTGCCATGCTGTCCGACGCCACTGACGATGCGATTCGTGGTTGGCGGGTGTTCGGCCGGCTCTTCGGCGTCCTGAGGCAGTTGGCGAACGACCGCGCCTCGGCAACGTCGACCAGGGACGAGGACCTGGCCAACGGCACGCGAACCCTGCTGCTGGCCCTCGCGTTGGAGCAGGCCGGCTCCCGGGGATCCGAGGAGCTGCAGATGCTCCACTCCCGGGCCGTGGAAGACGTCTCGGCCCGCCGGCTGCTGCGCGAACGTCTGGTCCGACAGGACCTCGCCGAGGTCTACAACCAGCGTGTCGGCGCGATCCGCCTGACTCTGTCGGAGCTCCTGACCGAACTGACTGAGCCTTGCGAGCACCGGGATCTGATCCAATGGATGGTCAACGCATCAGCCCTGGAAGCGCGCGTGCCCGAGATGGCGGGTGCAGCGTGATCCCTAAGGAGAGCGTTCTCAGCCTGCGGGCGATGGCTGCGTCGATGGCAGGGCAGATGCCGATGTCGAGGCACCTGCTGACGCTGCTGACGGACGACATCGAAAGCGGTGGCCCCGTCCAAGTGCTGGCCGCCAGCCACCGGGACGCCGCCGTCCCCCTCTTCGGCGTGCGCGTGCTGGCCGGAGTGAAGCTCCTGCTGTCGGCCGGACATGGGCCCGATCTGGCGGCCCACCTCGAGCGCTTCACGGCCGACATCGACGACCCCGCCTACACGGAACGTACACGGGAACTGTTCCGCGAGGTGTTGCTCGGCCACCCGGACGAGATCCTCGCCGCGCTTGACCGGCCTGTACAGCAGCATCTGCCCAGCCGCGCCGGAGTCCTCCTGCGCGGCCTGGGCATGCTGGGAGCGCCGAAGATACGGCTGTTGGAGATCGGTGCGTGCGCGGGTCTGAACCTCATCCTGGACCGCTACCGGTGGTTCGGTGTCGGCTGGGAGTGGGGCGACAGCGCTTCGCCCGTGCGGCTGGCGGCGGACGGACCCTGGCCGGGCGACTTCGAGATCGTGGAGAGGGCGGGATGCGACCTCGCGCCACGCGACCCCGCCGATCACGACGACGCGAACATCCTGCGATCCTTCGTCCCCCCCGAGTGGGAGGTCGCGCAGCTGGAACTTGATGACGCGATCACGCTCGCAGCGAGCGGAGGCGTGCGCGTCGAGAAGGCGGACGCGGTTCGGTGGCTGAGAAAGGAATTGGCCAAGCCCGTCGGCCGCGGGGTGTGCACGGTGGTCTGGCACAGCCTCTTCTGGTCGTACCTGAGTCCGTCGGCACAGGCGGAGATCGAGGACATCATGACCGCCTCGGCCCGGCGTACCCGGCTGGCCCGGGTCTGCTACGAGCCCAGGGCCTGGGCCGAAGTCCCACGACTTCAGATGACGGTCTACTCATGACACTTCCGACCGCCTCGCGCACCGGCCGAAGGATGTGGTGACTGTGGAAGGACGTGCCCTGGATCTCATGATCATGGCACGCGGACTGGCCCGCCAGTTCCGGGCCAAGGGCCGCAGGGGGGCCGCCGTCCAGGCGGTGGCGGGCGTCGACATCACCGTCGCGGCCGGTGAACTCGTCGGCTTTCTCGGACCGAACGGCGCGGGGAAGACAACGACTTTGCGGATGCTGACGACCCTGCTGGTACCCACGGCGGGAGCGGCGACCGTGGCCGGCTGCGACCTGCTCAAGGACCCGCGAGGGGTACGCCGGCGCATCGGCTCCGTCGCGCAGGGCTTCGGCACCTCCCCCGAGAGTTCGGTCGCGGAGGAGATGCACATCCAGGGCAGGCTGTACGGCCTGACCAGATCCGATGTGCGTCGCCGCGCCGTCGAACTCGCCGAGCAGTTGGAGCTCACCGCTCTGCAGCGGCGCCCGGCCCGCACGCTCTCGGGTGGCCAACGGCGCCGTCTCGACCTCGCACTCGGTCTGATCCACTCCCCCGACCTGCTCTTCCTCGACGAGCCCACCACCGGCCTGGATCCCCAGAGCCGGGCCAACCTGTGGGACCACATCCGCCGTCTGCGGGCCGAGAGCGGCATGACGCTGTTCCTCACCACCCACTACCTCGACGAGGCGGACGCCCTGTGCGACCGCATCCTGGTGATGGACCAGGGCCGGATCATCGCCGAGGGGACACCGGATGCCCTCAAGGCACAGGTCTCTGGTGACGGTGTGAGCGTCGGCGTGACCGCCGACCACATCGCCGGCACCGCCGCAATCGTGCGCAGGATCGCCGGAGTCCAGGACGTCTCGACGACTGCCGATCTGGTGCGCTTCCGGATACCCCGCGCCCACACGATGCTGCCCGACCTGCTACGGGCCCTGGACGCGGCACACATCCCGGCGCACTCGCTCCAGGTCACCCGGCCGACCCTCGATGACGTGTTCTTCATCCTCACCGGCCGCACCCTGCGGGAGTCCGAGCGTAGCCCGTCCACCCCATCGGCCCCTGACAAGGAAACACCCTCTGATGCTGCCGCGTGACACATGGCTGGTGTGGTCCCGGGAGATGACCCACCGCTACCGCCAGCCGACCTGGCTGGTACTGGGACTGGCTCAACCGGTCCTGTACATGTTCTTCTTCGGCCCGCTACTCAAGAAGTACGTCGCCTACACTCCCGGGTTTCCCCCCGGCGGTACCTGGAACGTCTTCGCGCCCGCCCTCATGTACCAAATGGTCATCATCGGCAGTTCCTTCTGCGGCCTCAGTCTCCTCGCCGAGTATCGCTCCGGGGTCCTGGACCGCTTCCGGGTCACCCCGATGCGTCCCGCCGCCCTGCTGCTCGGCAAAGTCTGCACGGTAGCGGTCAACGTCCTGATCCAGGCCGGCGTCATCGTGCTCGTCTGCCACTTCGCTTTCCACGTCACCCCGCCCGTCGCCGGACTGGCCCTGTGCCTGCTCATGGCCGCGCTCCTGTCGGCGGCCATCGCGTCCTGCTCTTACGGCCTCGCACTGCGGATCCGGAGCGAGGAGGCCCTCCCGGCCGTCCTCAACGCCCTGCTCATGCCACTGTTCCTGCTCTCGGGAACGCTGCTGCCCATCACCCCGGAACTCGCCCCCACCTGGCTGTGGGAGCTGTCCAGGATCAATCCCGTCGCCCACGTCATGGACGCGAGCCGAGCCGCCTTCCGCGGTGACTACACCGCACACACGCTTCTCCCCGGCGCACTCGCCCTGGCAGCGCTCACCCTCGTCTCCATTGGATGGGCCCTGCACACCTTCAGCAGGCACAACACCTGAGGAGAACGGGAGCCGAGCGCCACGCCTGCCTGCAGGCAGCCAGAAGCTCGCCCAGGAAGAGAATCCGCGACTCAACGCCGGCCAGGCGGAGTCATTCCTCGCCCTCCGACCATGCTCAAGCCCCCTGCACGAGCCCAGGGCGCGAGGGTGTCGTCCCGATGCCCGCTGCGCCTGCCCAACGTGACAATGCAAGTATTTGGAGCACACCACATGACCACTGCGGCTGCTCTCGACCTGGCACCCTTCTACTGCCCCATCCCACCGGCCCAGCACCCCATGGCGGCATCCTTCGACCGTTCCACCACCGAGTGGGTACGCAGGTTCGGTCTCTACGACGACGAGTCCCAGCGGATGCGCCTGGAACGCGTCGGTGTGGGCAGGCTCGCCGCTCTCACGTCGCCCAACGGTAATCCGGAAGCAACGCAGATCTCCTCGGACGCACTCATGTGGCTGTTCGCCTTCGACGACGCCCACTGCGACGAGGGCCACCTGGGACACCGCCCCGGCGAACTCAGCCGCGTACTGACACGACTGCTACGCATCCTCGAAGCACCCGAGACGATGCCGTCACCGGACAGCTCATGCTTCGCCTACGAGGCAGCCTTCCGCGACCTGCGGCTGCGTCTGGGCGAGGTCGCGTCGCCCGTCCAGATCGAGCGCTGGACCGACGCGATGCGCATGTACTTCCTGTGCCAGGTCTGGGAGGCGGCGAACCGCGTCGAGGCGATCACACCCGACCTCGAGGACTACGCGCTGCTGCGCATTCACAACGGGGCCATGAAGGTCAGCGTGATGCTGCTGGACATCGCCGACGGCTACGAGGTCTCGCCCATGGACCTCGACCGCCCCGATGTGCGGGCCCTCACTGAGGCGACGTGCCTACTGGTCGGATGGGACAACGACATCCTCTCCTACCACAAGGAACACATACGCGACGGCGACCACCAGAACCTGCTCGATGTCCTCGCCAACGCCACGGACAAACCCGTGCAGAGCATGGTTCCGGAGGCGATGTTCCTGCGCGACCGCATCATGGTCCTCTTCAACGAGCTGAGCACGCAGGTGTACGCCACAGCCTCGGCTGAGCTCCATCGCTACGTGACATCGCTCGGTCACTGGATCCGCGCGAACGTCGAGTGGGCCACGACCTCCGAGCGCTATCTCAACCCCGACAACCCCGCCCGTCTGCCGAACACATGGGCCACCGCACCCACGCGCGGCAGCGACACCCCCATCGATGTCCCCGCAGTCGCCTGGTGGTGGCAGCAGCTCAACCCCTGACTGAACCGTTCCGGGTTCGGTAGGGACTCGATCATTTGAGAGGATCGAGTCATGGCACGTCCTTCCCAGTACCCGCTTGAGCTGCGCCGTCGTGCGGTGCGGATGGTCGCCGAGGTGCGGCCGGAGTACGACACCGAGTGGGCCGCGATGAAAGCGGTCGCCCAGAAGCTGGGCATCAGCACGACCGAGACCCTGCGAAAGTGGGTCCGGCAGGACCAGATCGACGCTGGTACCCGTCCGGGCACCACGACGGAGGAATCTGCCGAGCTGAAGCGGCTGAAGAAGGAGAACGCCGAGCTGAAGCGGGCGAACGAGATCCTCAAAGCCGCGGCGTCTTTCTTCCCGGCCGAGCTCGACCGGCCACACACGCGCTCGTAGCCTTCATCGACGAGCACAAGGGCCGCTTCGGCGGTGTCGAGCCGATCTGCCGCGTGCTGACCGCACACGACTGCAAGATCGCCCTGTCCACGTACTACGCCCACCACAAACGCCGGATGGCGCCATCGGCCAGGACCGTGCGGGACGCCGAGTTGAAGGAGCGGATCAGCGAGGCCTTCGAGGCCAACTACCGTGTCTACGGGACGAGGAAGATCTGGCGTGAGCTGAACCGGCAGGGCCACCGTGTGGCCCGCTGCACCGTCGAACGTCTGATGCGCGAGCTGGGCATCGCCGGAGCGGTCCGCGGCAAACGCGTGATCACCACGCTGCCCGGCGGGCAGGTCGAGCGGGCCCCTGACCTACTGGACCGCGACTTCGTTGCCGGCGCCCCGAACCGCTGCTGGGTCGCGGACTTCACCCACGTGAAAACCTGGGCAGGTGTCGTCTACGTCGCCTTCGTCGTGGACACCTTCTCCCGCCGGATCGTCGGCGGGTCCGCAGCCACCGTGAAGGAAACGGTCTTCGTGCTGGACGCCCTGGAGATGGCGCTCTGGCAACGCGACCATGACCAACGCCCTGTACAGCCAGGCGAGTTGATCCACCATTCGGACGCTGGGTCGCAGTACACGAGTTTCCGGCTCGCCGAGCACCTGGACGCTGCCGGCATCGCCGCCTCGATCGGATCGGTCGGCGACGCCTACGACAATGCCCTGATGGAAAGCACGATCGGCCTGTTCAAGACCGAGCTGATCAAGCCCCGACGGCCGTGGAAGACGCTGTCCGACGTCGAGCTCGCCACCGCCGAGTACGTCGGTCCGGGTGGACCGCACTCCGTTCTCTCCTCAGCGCGAGATGGCTCTGGCCGCCTGCTCGATGATGTCGGTCACCGCATCCGGGTGCGTCTGCGGAACCGCGTGGGAGGACGCGACCTTCTCGATGTGCGCATGGGCGCGCTTGGCCATGAACTCCTGCTCGGCAGGGTCGATGGCCTGGTCCTGGGTAGTGGTCAGATCCCAGGAAGGGATGGCCTTCCAGGCTGCCGCGGTGGTCTTCTCGGCGAAGACGCTCGCCGCCACGGGACGCTGGGCGGCCGCCGCCACATCGGTGATCGCCGTCGGCGCGTCGGCGGCGACCACCTCGTGGAACTTGGCGGGCTGGACGTACAGCTCCACACCGGTGCCGCCGTCGGCCAGCGGGTATGAGGCCGGCGTCAGCGCCGTACTGAGCGCGGTCGCCGGGAACTTGGCGCCCAGCGAGTTCACGCTCTCACCCTTGGCGAGGGCGAACGCGGCGATGCAGACCAGCGCCTTGACCTGCGGGTCGCCGACGGCGGCCTCGGTCATCACGGCGCCGCCGTAGGAGTGGCCGGCGAGCACGACCGGCCCGTGAATGGTGTCGAGGAAGCTGCGGAGGTAGGCCGCGTCGCCGGCCAGCCCGCGCAGCGGATTTGGGGGCCGAGCCGGCCTTTAGACCGCCCGCCGCAGGCGCCCGCACCCCCAGCCCCCCCACGCGGGCGACCCC